>CAZVOP010000033.1:0-34829 GCA_964628445.1 uncultured Pseudobdellovibrionaceae bacterium
CCCGAACCACCGGCCAAAAAAGTAAGCGAACATGTCGCCGAAGAACACCACGAGAAGCAAAAAGATAAACCATTGCGTTCCCTCAGGCAGCAGCACGAGGCGCATGGCGAAGAACGGGAACAGGACGCAGTAAATTAATCCAAAAGCGCCGATCGCCATCGCGCTAAGCAGTTGTTCGTTTGAGACTTTTCCACGCGTGAGCCAAACGCAGGCGAGAATAAAGCAAATGTTCGCAATCGCAAACCAGATGAGGCTGTACTCAAAATACAAAAACATTCCAAGAAAAAAGCCCAAGCAAATGAACCAATAAGAATGCGAAACGAGGACCGGCAAATTGCCCATGCGGAAAGCCATCCGGCTGTATTCGCGAATGCCGAGCACGATCGCCAGTGAACAGGCGACCAAATACCCGGTTACGCCGCCGAAATATCCGAGGCCCAGCAAAATTAAAGCGGCCAGCACCGCCGAAACCACGCGTTGAATAAAAGTGGATTTTGAATCGGGCATATCAGCGGATCCGCAACTGTTCGGGCGTGCGGCCGAAGCGGCGCTCACTTAGAGAATAAGTTTCCAAGATGCGATGAAGATCGCTGAGATTGAAATCGGGCCAGGCCTTTTGTTCAAATTCGATTTCGCTGTAAGCCGATTGCCATAAAAAGAAATTGGAAATGCGCGATTCGCCGCTGGTGCGAATAATCAAATCGGGATCGGGCAAAAATGACGACGGTAAACAGCTTGCGCACAGCGCTTCGTCGATTTCGTTTTCTTCAAGCTCGCCGGCGGCAATTTGGCGGGCGATCTCACGCGCCATTTGCGCGATCTCTTGGCGACCGCCGTAAGATAACGCGGAAGTCAGAATCATCCCGGTATTGGCCGCGGTCTCATTCTCAACTTCGCGTACGATTTCTTGTACGGCTTTTGGCATACGGTCCAGATCGCCGATGCTGCGAAAACGGATATTTTGTTCCATCAAGCTGCGTTTTTCCCGGATCAGCTGACGGCGGAGCAGATGCATAAGGAAGGCGACTTCCTCTTTGGGGCGAAACCAATTTTCGGTGCTGAAGGCGAATAAAGTCAGGTGCTTAAGGCCAAGCCGGGCGCATTCTTCGATCACCGACTTCGCAACCTTGGCACCGCGGATGTGGCCATAGACGCGGTTATGGCGCCGGGCCTTTGCCCAGCGGCCGTTGCCGTCCATGATGATTGCGAGGTGTCTTGGTAAGTTCAAAATAATTTTCCCGCTTAGACGGTCATCAATTCTTTTTCTTTGTCGACCGCGAGTCCGTCGATTTTTTTAATGTAATCGTCGGTCAGCTTTTGCACTTCTTCTTGCTGGCGCTTGCTGTCGTCTTCGCTGATGGCTTTGTCCTTTTGCAGCGTTTTGACTTCTTCGTTGGCGTCACGGCGGACCATGCGCACGGCCACGCGCGCGTCTTCGCAGATCTTTTTGATGTTTTTAACAAGATCCTTACGGCGGTCTTCGGTGAGTTCGGGAACTTTCAAGCGGATCACTTTGCCGTCGTTCATCGGGCTCATGCCGAGATCGCTTTTGACGATGGCTTGTTCGATCTCTTTCAAGATCGAGGTCTCCCACGGAGAAATCAAAAACGAACGAGCGTCAGGGGTGCTTAAAGCTGAAACTTGGTTCAGCGGCGTGGGCGTCCCGTAGTAGTTCACTTTAATCGAATCGAGCATACTCACGGCAGCGCGGCCGGTGCGGACTTTCTTAAGTTCGCCGAGTAAGGATTGGATCGCCTTTTCCATTTTCTCTTTAGATGCGGTTCCGATAGCCGACGACATAGTACCTCCAAAAATAATTTATCAAAGATGGCCTTCACCGGCCATCGAATTACCGGACGGTCGTCCCGATTTTCTCGCCACGCACGACGCGCGCGATATTGCCGGGCTTGTTGAGATTAAAGGTAATAATGGGCAATTTATTGTCCATGCACAAGCTAATGGCGGTTGAATCCATCACCTGCAGGCCTTGCTTCAAAACATCCATGTAGCTGAGGTCCGAATAGAACTTGGCATCTTGGTGCTTTTTCGGGTCCTTGTCATAAATGCCGTCGACATTGGTGGCCTTCATGATCACGTCCGCGTTGATTTCCATCGCGCGCAAGCTGGCGGCGGTGTCGGTCGTGAAATAAGGATTGCCGGTGCCGGCCGCGAAAATCACCAGACGGTTTTTTTCGAGGTGGCGGATGGCGCGCCTGCGAATATAAGGTTCGGCGATGGCGGCCATGCCGATGGCCGACTGCACGCGCGTCGCGATGCCGCGTTTTTCAAGAGCATCTTGCATTGCCATGCTATTGATCACGGTCGCCAGCATTCCCATATAATCGCTGCTCGCGCGGTCCATGCCTTGCGCAGCTTGGCTCACGCCACGAATGAAATTCCCGCCACCGATGACCAAACCGATTTGCGCGCCGAGATCGGCCGCCTCTTTGATGTCATCGGCGATTTGCCCGATCACCTCGGGCAAAATTCCGGAATGCTGACCGCCGGCGAGTGCTTCGCCGCTAATTTTGAGGAGAATCCGGCGGTACTTGCTTTGACTCATGCTTACTGCTTAATCGCTGCGGCGACTTCGGCGGCAAAATCTTCTTTTTTCTTCTCAATGCCTTCGCCGAGTTCGTAGCGGGTAAAGCGGCGGATCACTAAGTTCTCGCCGATTTTCGCGATAAGTTCTTGCAGCAGTTCGCCGACCGATTTGTCGGGGTTCTTAACGAACTTTTGATCCATCAAGCAGATGTCAGAGGCCCATTTCTTAATTTGGCCATCCAAGATTTTATCCAAGAATTCAGGCTTCTTGCCTTCTTCGATCGCCTTGGCGCGCAGAACGGATTTTTCTTTTTCACGCGCGGACTCTTCAACGTCAGCCTGGGAAACATACTGCGGCCCAAGTGCTGCGATATGCATCGAGACGTCGCGGCAGAAAGCTTGAAATTCTTCGTTGCGGGCGACGAAATCGGTCTCGGAATTCACTTCCAGCAGGACACCGATGCGGCCACCGGCGTGGATGTAAGAGGTGACCAAACCTTCAGCCGCTATGCGGCCGGATTTCTTCGCGGCTTTGCTCAAGCCTTTAGCGCGCAGCCAATCGATGGCTTGGTCGAAGTTCCCTTGAGTTTCCTCAAGGGCCTTCTTGCAATCCATCATACCGGCGCCAGTTTTTTCACGCAGTTCTTTTACAGAGGTTGCACTGATCGACATAGTAGTTGCCTCGATTATTCTTTTTCGGTGGTGTTAGCGGTGTCTTCTTCGGTCGCCTCGGGCGCGGGATTTTGTTCGAGTTCCATGAGGATCTCAACATCTTCCGCGGTTCCGGCAGCCACGAGTTTACGGGGTGCACCTTTGTTCACCTTCACGACGGAAACAGGCGCGGGAGCGGCGGCATCAGCCGAAGCACCACGAGCCGGACGGGCCGTGCTCAGTGAAGGGGTTTCCGTACGTTCTGCGCGAACTTCTTTCTTGTCGCCGGAAGCGCGAACTTTTTCTTGCCATTTCTTCGAGCCTTCCATGAAGGCGTCAGCCACGAGATTGGCGAAAAGCTTGATCGAGCGGATGGCGTCGTCGTTACCGGGGATCGGGAATTCGATCTTTTCGGGATCGACGTTGGTGTCGGCGATACCCACAACCGGGATGCCCAAGCTCTTCGCTTCGGCAACGGCGATGTGCTCTTTGTTCAAATCAACGACGAACATGACCGACGGGGTGTCTTTCATGTCGCGGATGCCGTCGAGGTAATCCATCAGACGGAGATATTCTTTTTCCATTTTCGCGCGTTCTTTTTTGGAGAAAAACTCGAGTTCGCCTTTTTCGCGCATTTGATCGATTTTTTTCAAACGATCGATGCTGGATTTGATGGTTTGGAAATTGGTGAGCATTCCGCCGAGCCAGCGCTTGGTGACGTAATACTGTCCGCACTTGGTCGCCGCTTCTTTGATCGGCTCAACCGCTTGCTTTTTGGTTCCGACAAAAATCATGCGGCCGCCATCGGCTGCAACTTTTTGCACGAACTCCGCCGCGTTCTTTGCGCTCACCACCGATTTTTGCAAATCGATAATGTGAATGCCGCCGCGATCCGTATAAACATACGGCTTCATTTTCGGATTCCAACGTTGAGTTTGGTGTCCGAAGTGCACGCCCGCGTCGAGCATGTCTTTCATTGTAATCTGGGCCATTATTTCCTCCTGGTTTAACCACCTTTCCGCGGGGGACACCGATTGATTTGAACACCAAATCGAGCGGCACCAGGAATTCGCGGAAAGTGAGTCGTTTAGGGATGTTGAGTTAACATGCGAGGCCGGGTGCGGCAACCGGAATGCGCAATTCTTGAGCGCATTTTGATGTGGGAAAGATGAGCGGATCACGCTCGATAACGCGCCGACTCTATGCTGGGATCGAAACGTTGCGTTAAGTAATTGATATTACGAATGAAATTGTGAATAGGGTGCGACGACCGGCGTGATCACCTCGCGCGAAGATGGTCCGTCCATGAGAGCGCTAGACGCCGCCCATCGTGGGCGGTGTCGTTGAATACGAAAGCGGAGTTATCTCAAAAACAAAAAATCGGATTGGAAAATTCAATTTCATCACCCCGGAAGGGCGATGGATGGACCCACTTCGCGTCACCGCGATCGGTTCATAAAGACCATTCAACTAAACAAATTTAATTTTTTAGCAAAGCTTCTTGTCTAGACAAGAAGTGCCGCGTCAGAATTCTTCCACACTAGATTCCGCCACTTTCGCAGGGGCGGCACCGCCCAAAATCGCGGTCTCCAAAGACTCAGCGACTTCCAAAGATCCAATCTCACCCGCACGCGTTGCGAGCAGGTGATTGCCCGCAAATAAATTCGCGATCTCGGCAAAACGGAATTGCTCTTTGGTCTTTAAAGACTGTTGGCCGAAGGCATTGCTTTGCACATAGATTTTCTCTTCAATCGGAGCATCGAAAGCTGTGGGCCACGCGCGCTTCAGTTGGCGCTTGATGTGCTTAATGCACTGGCCGTGAAACTCGTGCTCACTGTCGCGTTCGCCGGGCACCAAGGTCATCCATTTCGAATTCTCGCCGGTCACGCGGCCGACCACGGGTTCGAATTCTTTTGAGCCATGAGTGAAAATACGAATGGAGGGATCGTCGACCAAAGGTGGAGTGTGATTCAGCTCTAACACCACGGCAGTCCATGGGTGCATTTTCGCCAGGCGCGTGCGGTGTTTGGCCGGCAAAGCGTCGCCTTCAATCAATTGATTCAGCAGGGTCGTGTGAGGCGTAAAAATAAAACGCTCGGCCTTAAGGCCTTTATCACCATTCACGATCACTTCGCTCACGCGGCCGTCTTCGACCTTAAAGCCGGTGACTTCCGACATCGTGGAAGCCTCAAGGGGAAGTTGTTCGACCAGTGCGCGGACCAATTGTTCAATGCCGGGTTCGATCGCGATTTCGTGAGTGTGGCTGAAGTGGGTGAGTTCGGTGACCGATTGAAAATGCGTTTCGCCAAAACCGGCGAACGCCCGCCACTTGCCTTCATCGTACAATTGCGGACGGTGCTCGCGCACTTCAAAGTTCAGCGGAACCGGCGATACGCTTTTCACCCATTCCAATAAATTTATGTTTTCATTAGTCGCGGGATAAAAATCCAAACCCGAGGACGCGTAGGGATGAGTGGTGGAGCCTTGCCGGCGGTAACGTCCGCCCAAGCTTTCGCGCGCCTCAAGCAATCCTACTTTGTGCCCGCCTTGGTGAAGGCGGTGAGCCAAGAGCAGACCCGTGAGTCCGCCGCCGATGATGATGGTGTCGTAGGTGTTCATAGACCTTTAAAACACCAATTCTTCAGAGCTAATTCAAGCTCTTCTTCGCATATCCGGTGATTTTTGTGAGCCACCACCGCGCAAGGCGGGATTTGAATTGACTCCGCCCAATCCAGCGCGCAATCGGAGGTGAAACTTTATAGTAGGAATAGATCAGTCTGCGCCCCAAATGTGACGTGCGCAAAACTTCGTCACGGTAGCGGCGAAGCAATAAAAGCTCGACGGCGTCGGGCTCGCCGGCAAAGGCCGCGTCAGCCACGAAACAAGGGCCGCGCCGGGCTTTCGACATTTTTAAAAACTGTCTCAGCACCATGGGATTCTTCGCGCTTCGGGAAAAGGCCTGAGCCTTTTTGATGATGTCCGGATAGATTTGGCTGAACGGCAAAAATTGTGAAAGCTTAGTTGCGGCAAACATCATCCGGTCGCCGTAGCGCGGACTGGTGTCGTAGATGCGCATCAAATCCCAGTAAACCGAGGCAATGACGGTCAGCTCTTTCGAGCGCGTGGAGTTGTTGAACACCGCCGGCGAAAGTTCGCCCTTCTTCAGATTGTAAACGACTTCAAGCACGCGCAGATATTTTTCGTATTGCACGGCCGCTTCCGAATAAGCCTTTTGATTCATCAGTCCGCGCGCGTTCTTAATCAAATGGACGCGGTTCTTCCACATCATCATTTTATTTTTCTCGCGCACGTCGCGCTCCATGCGCAACTTCAAACCTTGCGAGACCGAACTGGTCAGCGATTCAAAACAACTTGGGCAGACCTTGTCGGGAACCGCCTCACCGCCGTCCTTCAAAGCCAAGCGCATTCCGGGATCGATCGACACGAATTGATCCGTGAGCGATCCGCATCGAGGGCAGGCGGTGGCATGTAATGGCGAGTTGGACATTCTTCTATTAGAGCATTTGGAAAGGGTCGATGTCGACCTGGACCTTGGTCCCTGTGGGGATCCAATCGTCTCCGGAAAGCAGCTGGCGGCAAAAATGATTCAGCTTTTGCGCGGATTCGCATTTGATCATGACGTGGTAGCGAAACTTCCCGCGTAATTTGAATAACGGGGCGGGCGCCGGACCAAGCACCGCCAGATTATTTGCATAGACTTCGAACTGGCGTTGCAGGGCCTGAGCCCTTTGCACCAGACGGTCGGCCAATTGTTTTCCGTTTTCGGCGGTCGAGCCCTGCACGCGAAACATCGCCATTCGCCAAGCCGGCGGATAAAGAAGGTCGCTGCGCTCTTTAAGTTCCAGCTCGGCAAAGCCTTTGAAGTCGCCGCGTACGGTGTAGCCGATGCTGACATGCTCGGGATTGTAGGTCTGGATCACGACTCGCCCGGCACTTTGGCGGCCGGAGCGCCCGCTGACCTGAGTGAGCAGTTGGAAGCTGCGCTCGCTTGCGCGGAAGTCGGGCCAGTGAAAGCCCACGTCGGCCAAAACCAAGCCGACCAAATTTAATTTTTGGAAGTCGAGGCCCTTGGCGATCATTTGCGTGCCGATCAAAAGATCCACGTTATGTTCTTCGACGTCGCGGATTAATTTTTCGAGCTGTTCGCGCGACTGCACTTCGTCGCGATCCGCGCGTGCGATTCTTATAGAGGGGAAAAGCGTCGCCATATCTTGTTCGACCCGCTCGGTGCCAAGGCCCAGCGGTTCAAGCGGTGCGTCCTTGCAGTTGGGACACATTTCCGAGAGTTCGTCGGTGAAATCGCAGTAGTGACAGACCAAATGCGTGCGCCCGTGCACGGTCAGTGAGACCGAACAATTCGGACACTCGGAGACGAATCCGCAGGCGTGGCACTGCGCCGTTTGCGCGACCCCGCGCCGGTTCAAGAACAGCGCGGCTTGTTCCTTTTTTTCGAACACATGTTGGAGCTCTTCAAACAGGCGCTCCGAGAGCCAAAACGGGAGGCCGGAGGGAGTTTCTTTGCGCTTGCGGTTTTCTTCGCGCAGATCGACGACTTCGATCGTAGGCATCTCGCGCGCGTTCACACGCTCGCGCATCGAATGCACTTGGTATTTGCCGGTCAAAACATTGTTCCAAGTTTCCAGCGAAGGTGTCGCCGAACCCAGCACGATCGGAATATTTAAAGTGCGCGCCAACACGACGGCGGCGTCGCGCGCGTGATACTTTAACTTTTCATCCTGCTTGTAGCTGGGCTCATGTTCTTCGTCGAGCACGATGACCCCAAGATTAGGGATCGGGCAAAACAAGGCGGAGCGGGCGCCGATCAAAATCCGGCGTTTGCCTTCGACGACGCTCCACCACTGATTGGTTTTCTCACGCTCGGTCAGATGCGAGTGCAGCACCGCGATCATTCCCGGAAAACGCCTGGAGAAACGGTCGAGCAGCTGCGGCGTGAGAGAAATTTCCGGTACCAAAACGAGGCCCTGCTTGCCCTCGCTCAAGACTTTCTCCAGCAAACTCAAATAGACTTCGGTTTTTCCGGAGCCGGTTACGCCGTGAAGAAGGTGCACGTTGAAGTCTTGCTTCTCTAAAATCGTTTGCAAGACGGATTGTTGCTCGAAAGTCAGCGTGGGCGGCGGCGTGCGCTCTTCGTAATCCGTCACGGCCGCGGATTTGCGCGACTTGCGGTTGGTGTCGCGCTTGAGTGGCGGAAAAACCGTTTCCAGCACCTGGCCCAATGGATGAATGTAGTATTGCGCCAGCCATTCCAGCCAATCCATATAAGGCTTAGGGATGCGCGGGCGTTCTTCATCAAGGCCGAAAATCGGCTTCAATTTATATTCGGTGGGACGCTCCACTTCGCCTTTGATGATCACGCCTTGAATTTTGCGTTTGCCGAGAGGAACCAATACCGGCTGACCACGCTCGAAAACTTCGCCGCTATCGGGAGGCAAATAGGTAAGGGCGTCGCGCAGTGGGGCGTCGACCGCGACCAAATAGGAGTCGGAATTCATCGAAATCTCGAATAGAACTCGCGCAATCCATTGGTGTCGGGAAGTTTAAGCGCATCACGCGCGGGCGTGAGAGAGCTGATCTTAAAACGAGAATCGCTCGGTTGAATTCGACCCAGCGATTTTACCGAGATGGTACTGACCGTAACAGTCGTGTCGCCGAACGAATAGCTCATTGTCGTGGGATACCAAAAGCGCTCTTCGAATTTTGCATAACCGTCGGCCTTCAAAGTGACGTGCGAGGCGCTGCGGTATTTGCGCAGGACGAACTGATCTTGTTCGATCCACACGGTGGGCGAAGTACCGACGGTTGGGGGAACGCCGATCGCCCAAGTCACCGCGCCGCCGACGCGGCTTAAGCGCAAAAAGCCCGGCGCCTCATAGCGCAAAGGACCTTCGATACTCAGGGGCGGGCGGTCACGCAAAGAATCCTGCGGGGCCACGCGCAAGTTCACCAGGCGCGAGCGAAAATATTTACTGCTGCGAAAGTGAAAGAGCGGCTCAAGCCACTCGTCGCCCAAACGCTGATTCTTAGCGGACGCGCCGTCGAGAAAAGATTTGAGTGAGCCTTCATAAATGATCGTGCCTTGAACTAAGCCTTTGAGCGGTCCGCGGCCTTCAAGGGTCACGCGCAGATTGTTTTCGCCAAGCACAGTCCAGGTCTCTTTGACAGAGTACGCTTCGGTTTCGCGCCGGTAGGTGACGTCTTGCTCGATTTGATAAGCGCCGCGCCCATGTTGCTCGGCCGCGCGGGAGGCGATCAGGGAGTATTCGGGAATGTAAGCATGGGCCGCAAGCGGAACGAGCAGAGCCAAAAGGACGTTCATGGGTTGCCTCCAAATTTTTCTTTGAGGTAAGCGCGAAAGGGCGCGGCGAGTTCAGGATGCTGCAAAGCCAGTTCGACGTTGGCCATCAAAAAACCGAGCTTATCGCCGGCATCGAAGCGCTGGCCTTCGACCTTCATCGCCATCAAGCCTTTAGTTTTTGCCAAAGTGTTCATGGCGTCGCTCAGCTGAATTTCACCATTGTGACCGGGCTTGGTGTCTTTCAAAATATCGAGAATATCGGCGTTAAAGACATAGCGGCCGGGCAGCGCCAGTTGGCTTGGCGCCTTTTCGGGTGCGGGCTTTTCAACTACGCCGTTCACTTTCCACAAGTTTTTGCCCTGGTCTTGCGCATCGACGATTCCATAGCGTGAAACGTCTTTGCGTTCGACTTCGATCACGGCCACCGTGGATAAACCCGTGGACTCCGCGACCATCTTCAGTTGGCCGATGCCCGAGGGCTTGCCCGGAGCGGCGATCATGATCTCATCACCCAATAAAACCGCGAAGGGCTCGCGCCCGATCACGGGAGCGGCGCATAGAACCGCATGGCCGAGGCCGCCGGGAGTGTGTTGGCGGATACTGATCACTTGCAAATGTTTGCGCAGCTCGCGCAGGTTTTTGAGCACATGCGCTTTGCCGGTTTTTTCGAGCAGATCTTCGAGCTCGTAGGAGACATCAAAAAAATCATCGATGGCCACTTTGCCGCGCCCGGCAATAATGATCACTTCCTCTATGCCGGCCGCCGCGATCTCTTCGACATTGTACAGCAACGTGGGCTTGTCCACGATCGGAAGAAGTTCCTTCGGCACAGTCTTTGTGGCGGGCAAGAAACGGGTCCCGAGACCGGCTGCGGGAATAACGGCTTTGCGAATTTTCATCGCTTTCAGATTTAACATCTCAGAATGAGACGGTCGATGAAAAACTTGGGCGGAACACTCATACTTTAGTGCAGTATTCCGATACGTTCTAAGACAAGACTTTACGGAGGTGACCGGTGTCCCCTGGTCTCAAATCTAAGCATATTGCGATCGTAGCTGGCGTTGGTTTGCTCCTCGCCTTCCAGAATTGCTCGCAAGCACCGGAAGAAAGCAGCACCAATTCCTCGCTTGAATCGCTCACTCCGTTCGCCTATCAGGCCACCGTTGACACCATTTCGCATATGTCGTGCTCGGGCCTCAGCGACACCGGCCCGGATCGTCGCGCCTATTACACTTTTCGCGCCGGCGCCTACAATCCCGCGACTGGCGGATTATCGCTCACGCAAAAATTCCGCGACGACATGAAGTATTACAACACCGATCAACTCGCGCGCATCTTTGCGGTCAGCGACAAAAACAGCAACACGAACTTAAGTATGTCGATCCGTTCCGCAAATGCTTTCCAAAGTATTTGGAAAGAAGGTGAGATCCGCGCGGGCGAAGAGCTTGATTCATTTTTACCTTCGCTGGATTCGCAAGCCGTCGCCGGCCCGCTGGCTGCTTCGCGTCCGGGCATGCTGATCAATTATTTTCCGGGCTCGCAGTCGCAACGCCTGATGGAAGCTTCGTTGCGCTATTACCATTTTGAAAACACGGTCAAAGATACGCGCGACAAACTCAACCTTCGTGATTCACTTCTGACGATCGGTTATTCAGACACATCGGACTCGATGGACACCAAATTGCGTGTTCCAGACGACGATCCGAATGACGGCATCACGCCGCCCACCAACCGCGCGTACGGCACCGGCTATTTTCTGCGCTTCAGCCTTCCCAACGGTTATGCATCGGGCGAGTACAGAACGCTGGCTCCGAACGGCGGCATCGAGGAGTTGGATCTTGCGACGAACGCCATCAAGCCCTCCAGCTGGGATTGCAGCGCCTCTTATCAGTTCATGGTGGTGCGTCCCGAAGATAAAGCGAATGGCTTAGTTCTCTGTGACGCCACGGTTGATCGTTATGCCGATGCCACTCAACAAGCGGCGCTGAATGCGATCCGCCGCGTGTTGCGCGTGGAAGATTGGTTTGTCGACGTCGCCCGCCGCTGTGTCATGCCTAAGCGCACTGCGGATTATTGCTACGGCCCGCTCAATGGACGGGCTATTCAATACGGCCAATCCTCGTGCATTAATGACGGCACGAGAATGTGCCCGCACTTCGTCAGCGTTTGCATTAAGCACTAAGCTCCCATACCCTCTGGGGAATGAAAGCTTATCTTTTTATTTTTCTATTCTGTACGAGTTCAGCTTTTGCCCAGGTTTATCACGGGCCGATTTCCAGTTCGATGGGCGGCACCGGCCGTGCCGGCATTGGCGGCGGTGAGGGTGCATTCCTCAATCCCGCGGTAATCCCCTTGATAAAAAATTACGATTTCACGGCGACCTTCAGGGACGGCGAAGTGGGCGCCGGACAACACCGGCAAGGCTGGGGCATCGGTGCGGTCGACAATAGCGAAGATGTTCTCTTCCCGGGGGCGGCGCATTTCGTGCGTACGCGTGAAACCGGCCGGGCCAGCGCGCCTTCGAACGGCGAGATCTGGCATGCCGCAGGCGCCTATTTGCTGAACGATCAGTTTTCAATCGGCGTCTCGGTTTACCGCCTTCATCACAAAGTGAAACCATACCCCGCGTATGTGCAGTGGAACGGGTCGCTGGGCATGGTGTACCTGTTGAATGAGAATTTTTCCGTGGCTTATGTGCTCGACAACCTCGCCAAGCCGGGGTCCGAGATACCGCTTGGATTGCGCGAGGACATGCGCCATAGCCTGGGCACCTTTGCGCGCTTCGCCGAAATGGCGATTTTGCGCTTTGATTTGAGCCGGCTTGAGAAAAATAATCCGGATCACAAAATGATCTATATGTTCGGCCTTGAGTCCGCGACCAGCGAGTTTATGGTCTTCCGTGCGGGCTACAATCTAGATGACATCCATAACCGGCGGGTGTGGTCGGCGGGCTTCGCCTTTAACGGTCCCCGCTTGCGGGTCGATTATTCGTTCGAAAAGGCTGTAGAAGACAGTTCTGGGGCGCTGCATAGCGTTGACTTGAAGGTGCCCTTTTGATAGCTTGCCCGACTTCGCAGCAAATATGACTTAGGATCGCGAGCATTGCGATCCTGCTTATCAGGAGATCCCGTATGGCTTCAAAAACCAAAAAGACTGAATTCCGCCGCCGCCGTAAAAAAGGCAATCAAGGCACGAAACGTAAAGCGAAAAATCGCAGCAACGGAACGACCCGTTCGAAAAAAGAATTGTTCGGCGATAAATAAAAATTGTGTCGTGAATTATTCGGCTTGCGCGCTATTCGAGCGCAGGCGCGAAGGAAGAGTGGCCGCCGTACCCTTAAGCGAGAATGCGACGGGATGGCGGGCCCAACCCTCTTGGCCGGGCACAAAGCGGAAGGCTGATACGGCCCGAACCGCTTCCTGATCTAAATCTTTAAAGCCCGAGCTTTTTGCGACCTGCAGGTCTGCAACCTTTCCCTCTTTAGTCACACGGTAAAGCAATTCCACTTGGCCTTGGCGTGCCTCTTTGCGAGCCTGCAAAGGATATTGCGGGCCTTTATTTCCCGGAGCTTGCTTGAGATCCAAATAAGAGACGGCACCCGACTTCGTGCCGCCGCCTTGGGCGAGTTCGAGCGTATCACTCACATCGTTCGCCGCGCCGGCCGGCGAGGTGGATGAATCATCATCCTCGCTCTCTTGAATTTCGGTGCTTGTTGCTTCCGAATCTTCGTCGCTAGTCATTGCTTCAACGCCGGCGACTTTTTCTTTTACAGGAATCAGTTCGACCTTTTCCTCGTGGACGTCTTTTTCCATTGCGGGCACGACGGCAACGGCGGCTTCATCGCTGATCTCAGGATCAAGTTCTTGCGCAACATCCTCTTTGGGGGGGAGTTCGGTCACTTTGGTTTCGACAACTTTGGTTTCGGTCGTTTTGCTTTCGATGACTTTGGCTAAGGTCGGCTTTTTTGCCTTTTTGATTTCTTTGACGGCGGGCTTCACCTCGGTGACCGCGGGAGCCTGCGCCTGAATCACTTCGGCTTCAGCGATTTCAACGCCCGGTTTAAGCGCGGGTTCTTCCATAATCACTTCAACTTCGTTCCCCTCGGGGGCCATAATCTTTGTCGGGGTTATAGCCACGGCCGCCACGCACAGGGCGTGAAAGGCGAGTGAGAGAATCACGAAAAATGTTGAACGCATAAATCCATCCTTTGGAAAGGCCCAAGTTCCAACCTGGGTAATTACAAGCTGGGTGCCAAAGCATCGAGGAGCTGGTTTGTCGCCGAGCTGTAAGAACTATAAGGCCAGGCTCATTTGCGTCACTTGATGGATGCTCTTCCGATTGTCTGCTAAAGCAGATTGAGGATATTTAGAGGGAGATTTTAAATGTTAAAATTGAGTGTCGTACTGGTCTTGATGTCTATCGCCACACCTTGCTTCGCCAAAGTGATTCTGGATTGTTCACTTGAGGGGGGCGACGTTTCGGCTCTGACGGTTAAAGAAGAAAATGGCGCTCTGACTTTACTTGAAATCGATATCGACCATAAGACCCACGTCCGCGAGGTTTCCGCGCAAGAGTGGGCCGCGAAGACATTAGAATTAACAGTCCTGGAGCCGGGAGCCCAAAGCACTTTGGCTTACGACCAACAGGCGGACGCTTGGTATCTCAGCTATCGCGGCAGCATGAGTCACTTCGGTTTTATGCCCTGCAATTAGATTAACGGCTGAAGAGTTCTTCGCAGAGGCTTTTCTTGCGTGGCGGGCCCTTTCGCTTCGGACCAAAATCATCGCGCGCTTGATCAAGCTGTGCAATTAACCGGATCAATTGAGTGGCTTCAGCGCGCGAGACCGGCGAACTCAAATACGATTCGGCACGGATTTCCAGATTCGCATGGAGGGTTGAGCGTATGATTTCAACTACGTTTTCGCTCCATTGCGGGTATTTTTTGAGAAAAAATTTGACCGACGCACGCACCAGCAGCTCGCTGGCTAAATCGCGAAATAAATTTTCTTTGATCAATCTTAAGACTTCGTCAAACTCGGGCCCGTATCGGCGGCCTAGGAATTCGGCGACCGTGTCCACGGCGGCCTCATCGATCAGCTTGTGAGTTCGGCGGTCCACTTGTGAATCGAGCAGTTGCATGAGTTCGACATCGCGCTGGCCGAATGTTTTCGCATAGGCCCGGGCAGCGTACGCCGCCGCCATGTCCGGCGTGGGTTTGGCCTCTTTTTCGAGGGTACGAAGATGGTTCCAGGCGACGTTGATGGCTTGAAGTTTTAGCATCGTGTCGGGCGTCAGCTGGTTTTGATCGGGATGATATTTTTTGACCAGCGTGCGGTATGCGGCTTTTCCTTCCTCGAAAGAGGCATTCGCTTGAATACCAAGGATTTCATAAGCCGTCTGATTGCCGAAATCGGAAAAGCGTTTGAGCCGTGCCGGAATTGGGTCGGCGGCTGTATAAACGATAGACAGCGCAAGGCCGCCTAATAGCGCTAATTTCAAGAACCATTTCATGGTGGAAGACTAATGCAAGCGGCGGCCCGCTTTAGGTCAGAAGATCGGCGGGAACGGAGCCTGCGGAGATCGCTTTACTGAGCCGGTCATGGTCGGGGTGGCCGACGATCGCGCTCGCCTTGTCGAGGGGCATCGGATCGGGGTTGACCAATGCTTCCTTCTTGCAGGCCATGACCCGGTTGTAACTTTCGTCGATTTGCTTCGCGCTGAGGCGACCGCTCTTCAAAGCCTTTTCGATCGCATCAATGGCGATTTGCGGACGGTCGAACTTATTGCAGTAAAGCAGGATGTCGCAGCCGGCTTCCAAGGCACGCACGGGGATTTCTTCGACGGCGTAATGTTTCAGTAAAGCGCCCATATCGAGATCATCGGTGATCACAAGATTTTTGAAGCGTAACTCTTCACGCAGGATTTTTTTAATGAAGATCTCCGAAAGCGTAACGGGATACTGGGGATCGATTTTCGGAAATTGAATATGCGAGGTCATCACCATATCTAAACGTGCGCGGATGACTTTTTTGAAGGGCACGAGTTCGACATTCCGCAAGCGCTCTGGCGTGATGTCTTCGACCGGAAGCTCCTCATGCGAGTCCGCGACCGTATTGCCATGGCCGGGAAAGTGTTTCGCGCAAGGGATAATGCCGCTTTTGATATAGCCCCGGACAAGGGCGGAGGCCAATTTCGCCACCACCTCGGGATCGGAGCTCAGCGAGCGATCGCCGATCGCCGTGTTGGTTGGATTGGTCAACACATCCACGCTGGGCGCGAAGTTCGTATTGATGCCGACTGCCTGCAGCTCGGCTCCCATGTCCATGGCGAATTTGAAGGCCACTGAAGTCGAATCCAATTTCCCGAGGCTTGCCAGCGCCGGCCACTGAGTGAACGGCGCCACTTTTAGGCGCGCGACCCGGCCGCCCTCTTGATCGACACCGATAAACAACGGCGTTTTATCGCGCGTCTTGTGACGAACCGCTTGGATCTGCGTGCACAAGGCATGCACCTGCTGCGGCGACTCGATATTGCGCGCGAAGAGGGCGATACCGCCGATGTTGTTTTTAACGATAAATTCGGCTTCGTCCTGGGTCAGGGTTTTGCCGCGAATTCCGATGAAAAGAAGTTGGCCGATTTTTTCGATCACTTTATAGATTGCAGCACCGAAGATTTAGAAAATCAATTGCACTTAAGAGACCCGACGTGGGTCGAGTACGTCGCGTAAACCATCTCCGAGCAAATTGAAGCCCAAAACCAATAGCATGATCGCAAGGCCGGCGGATAAACTAACGTGGGGCGCCTCACTTAGGACTCTGCGTCCCGAACTGAGCAGCGATCCCCATGTCGGCAGCGACGGCGGAACACCCAATCCAAGAAAACTTAAACCGCTTTCGGCGATAATCGTCCCCGCCATCGAGAATGTTGCTTGCACGATAAGCAAACCAAGAAGGTTTGGCCAAATATGTAAGACCATCACGCGTAGAGAGCCCGCACCGACGGCCCGGGCGGCTTGCACATGTTCTTTTTCTTTAAGGTGAAGAATTTCCCCGCGCACTAAACGTGCGAATCCGGTCCACGAGGTGAATGACAGCGCGAAAATCAAATTGGTTAACGACGGGCCCAGCATAGCCACCAAAGCCAGCGCGATCAAAAATCCCGGAAAGGCGAGGAACATATCCACCACCCGCATGATCGCATGATCGGCCCATCCGCCGCGATAGCCGGCCACCGATCCAACGATCAGGCCGATGGAGACACTGATCAAAACGACAATCAAAGCCACGCCAAGACTTACACGCGAACCGTAAATCAAACGGCTCAAGACATCGGAACCGTTCTCATCAAGGCCCAGTAAATGTGTTCGGCTCGGGGGCTGAAGGCTATTTGCCAAAGACATTTCCGCGGGATCGAAGGGGGCTAAGTGTGAGGCCAGCAGAGCCGTCACGATCATCGAGCAAATCACACAAAGGCCGAGGATGACTTTTTTCATTTTGAACCTAAACGAACGCGCGGATTAACGATTCCGTACATCAGGTCGCCGAGCAGATTCACCAGAATATAAATGCAGGCGACCATGAGGATGCAAGCTTGCACGACAGGGTAATCGCGGCGTTGAATCGCGTTGTAAAGCAGGGTTCCGATCCCAGGCCAATCAAAAATCGTTTCCGTGATCACCGTGCCGGTGAGCAAGGCGCCGAGTTGCAGCGAAACGATCGTGACGATAGGAATCAGAGCGTTGCGAAGCGCATGTTTGAAATTGATCGCGCGCTCGCTTAAGCCTTTTGAGCGCGCGGTACGAATAAAATCCTCGTGCAACACTTCGGTCACGGAAGCGCGGGTCATGCGCAGGATGACCGCACCCAGCGGGACCGCCAAGCTCAAGGCCGGCAAGATCAAATATTCGGGCCCCAAGGCGTCACTGACGGGAAGCCAATCCAATTTGAGGGCGAAAATATAAACCAACAGCGGTCCCAAAAAAACCGCGGGCACGCTCATGCCGATAAGGCCCGCAAGATCGGCGAAGGCCGACCAAGCGGAGTGCGGATAGACCGCGGCCTGCACTCCGGCGGGAAGCCCCCACAGAAGCGCCAAGGCCATCGCGGCAAGCGCAAGTTGCAAAGTCCCCGGGAAATAAAACGCAATTTCGCGACCAACGGTTTCGCGCGAAGTGAGCGAGCGGCCGAATTCCAATGTGGCCAGTTGCCCGAGATAGTTCACGAACTGCGCCGGCAAAGGTTTATCGAGCCCCAGATCGCGGCGCAAATTCTCGCGGTCTTGCATTGAGGCCTGCTCGCCCAGCATCAGATCGACGGGGTCGCCGGGCACCAAATGAATAAGCAAAAAAGCAAGGACGATCACGCCGGCCAGTGAGGGTAAGGCCAACAGGATCCGGTGGAGCGTGAAGCGCAACAAATTATTTTCCCGGCTCTTTCACGGCCTTCAGATTGATTTTTCCTGAAGGCATGCCGCCAAATAGATCGACTAGGATTTTATTAGGAACGATATGACCTTCGGTCGCGACACTCGCATCGACCAGTTCGGTGGAGAGGTTTTTAGTCGGCGAAGCCGTGCCCAAAACTTCTCCGCGAATATTTTTTTCAGGATCTTTTGGATCTTTTACCACGGCGACTTTGGCGACAAATTTTTCCGCCTTAAACGAATTCAAAATGCGCAAAACTTCATAAGCGCCTTGCGGCTCTTTCGATTCGATCAGGGCTTTGCCGTTATAAGACGCGGCGTCTTCTTCGGCGACCGCGCTGTACTGGAAAGCTTGGTTGATACTCAACTTTTTTTGCAGCATGAGGTAAGTCAGAAAACTGCTCATGAACGTGCCCTTCGGCAGTTTATGCGTTTGATCGAGCACCTTTTTGCCGTCGATGATTTTGACCTTCATAATTTCGCCTTTGAAGGTGGCATCGATCGTTTTGACCGTTTTTCCCGAGGTCATCGTGTATTGATAGGAAATCGGCTGGAACTTGTCGTTGGACTTCGCCTTCAGGCTTTCCTGCATGACTTCGTCGCCGGTTTTGATGCGTACGAATGAAATTGTCTGAAAGCTGCGGTCTTTCGGTTCAAATTCGTAACGTTGGATAGTGTAGCCGATGTGTTTTCCCGCCAAATCGATGCGGTAATAGCCTTCGAACATGATTTCGCCCGCAAGGGACGCCACTGGACTAAAGAATAGGAGCAAAACTCCGAAAAGTCGGTATGTCATGGGATTAGTTTCCAAGTGATTAAAAACAGTGTCAAAATTTTTTACGATGATCCTTAATCAACGCGGGCAAGCCGCGATCTTTGTCGCCCTCATGTTCAACGTGCTTTTCGTGTTTTTCGCGATGGCGATCAACGTGGCGCTTGTCGTGCACGATAAAGTCAATCTGCAGAATTCCGCGGACCTCGCGGCTTATTACGCGGCGGCAAAGCAAGCGGAAATGCTCGACGTGATCGCGCATGAGAATTACATGATCCGGCAATCCTACAAACTTCTGGCGTGGCGTTACCGCGTACTGGGCACGATGGGACTTTATCAAGACGCGCCCAACCCGGTCTGGCAAGACGACGTGTCCGACACGCAATACTCGCAAGGCTTGCGGCCGACGGTTTGTGTGACGTACAAGCCGACTTGGCAAGAAGTGCCGCCGAACGAAAACTTGTGCAACAAACCGAATTTGCGCATTCCCCCTTTGCCCGAAGTTAAGGTTATTGCCGGGTTCTTGGGGATTAACTACGGAATCGCGGCTCTTTCGCGCCAACTGCGCCTGCAGTTCGACATTCAGTGCCAGCGCTTGGGTGCATACAACTGGTGGTTTGCGATGAGCATTCTGCACTCGTTTCGCATCGACCAGCGCAACCGCAAGCAAGTCATCTACGCTTTGGCGAAAAATCTTTCGCAAGGTAAAGACGGCGACTTCAAAGATATGGACGGCAATTCGGTGCTGGCGGGCGCACGGCAAACTTTTCTCAAGAATTTAACGTTTGCGAATCGCCAATCGTTCGAAAGTGGCGGCGGCGAATTGAAATTGATGAATTCGCTTGAAGGAGTCGATCCCGAAAAATGGCTGGTCGAGGTGAAGATCGTGCCGACGATCATTTACACCGACGTGGATAACGATCCCGGCTGCAATGCCTCGCCGCAACCGATATCCAATCTTCCACAGCGCTCGGGCGCGCGCGATGTCTTGAACGCGCCTTTTCCGCAAGGATTGGCCGCAAGCAATCTCTTTGCTTGGAAGGACGCCAGCTTTCTGTCGGATTCGGATTACCAGTTCTCGATCGGCGTCGAGAAAAATCCGTGGTATGTGCCGTACATGGGCGTGAAGGTGAAGACGACTCCGCGCCAGATCTTTTTTCCCTTCGGCTCGGGGATTGAGATGTTCGCCCGCAGTTTTGCCAAACCCTTCGGCGGCCGCATCGGCCCATGGTATCAATCGCGTTGGGACAAGGGCGCCGCGAATTCCACCGGCGATATCGTTGACAACCTGATGGCGCCGCGGATGGCGGGCGGTGGATTGTTGAACAGTCCCGATGATCCGCGCAGGCTTCCGAACTATGCGCGCTTCCCCGGGGACACTTTGGGTTTGATGTCGAAGCTGGGCATCAATTCTTTGAACGGCTTGAAAAGCCTGGGTATCACCTTCGACAGTTATAAGAATATTAAGGAAGACTTAGCGGTGGGATCGCCGAACGACATTCTGGCCTGGGATAGTGCGGGGACATCGCCCGATGTCCGCAATTTTGAACTTGCCGCGATCGCGCCCGATCTTTTCGATATCACGTACTATTCGATCGAGCCGAATTTTTCGCGAAACTATTTTGACCGATTGAATGCCAATAAGGCGGCGCTTGGTATTCCCTCAGCGACGCCGGTGCGGCCCGACCTCGGAGCAAATGGAACGGCGATACCCTCGTTCAGCGTGCAAGAGCAGATGGCGCTCGCGAAATCAAAGGGCAGTCAGCGAGCCGAGGCCTATTATTTCGTGCGTGATAAAGCGAATTTATTGACCGCATGGCTGCCCGGCGAAGGAACTTACAATTACGAAGTCGGCGCCTCGATGAAGAATTTTGGAAAATGCGCCATGCCCGACGATAAGTTGAAGTTCACAAATCCGGGCTCATGCGTAGCGGGTGGGGGAAGAACGGGATATTCGGTAAAGCTTGTCAGTCGCGATGCGCTTTTGTCCAGTCAGCATAAGATCGGCGGTTCGTCGACCGCGAATTCGATCGAGAATCCTCCGAACACCGCCGACGGCTGGTAACTAAAGGCCGTCGTTGAATCTCTCTTGATAATTGCCTGAAAGTCTTTGAATGAATGACGGCACGATCTCGCGCGGGAATTCGATGGGCGTGATGACTTGCATGGCGCCGTTGGTGGGGATATTTGCGAAATACCGGCTTGCGCCCTCGATATCGCCGAAGGGCGTGATCATATTGTTGTGGTCGGGCGATACCCCGCGACGAATGGCGTAAAAGAATTCCGAAATCTCGCGGTCACCCCGCATGGGTACGTTTACGGACTGGGTCAACGTATCGCAATCCATCATCGTGGTGTCGCGGCAGCGCTCAAAGGCATGCGCATAGACTTCGGCCACGTTGATTTTTTCAGTCGAAACCGGAGCGCAGATATAGAAACCGTTCTTGGCGCCGGGGCTGCTGTCGAAGAAGGGCGAAAAGCTTTCTTTAATCGCGCGCACTTCAAGGCACTGTTGTGAGCCGATCGTTGGGATGTCCAATGCGAGGTAATTGAAGTCAATGGTCGTCGACATGGACGCAATCCCGCTTTCCGCGAGCGAGCGGCTGTTCGCATAGTTCACGGTGTGGCCGGTTCCGATGCCGATCTGATCCAGAAATTTTGCGATGATCGCAGGCGGCTTGATACTGAAGCCGGTGAACGTGTCCACGGAGCTGCTGCGGTTGGACATATAGTTTGCCATAAGAGTGTAGACCATCGGTTTCTGCAGAATTCGTTTCACTTCGGAAGCAATGGGTTTACCGACATGAAGGATGCGGGTCAGGCGCAGAAACTTTTGCGGCTCGGCCTGGCATCGTTTGATCTGCACAGCGAGGGCCCTTTTTTGTAACGAGATAAGCCCCGGATAATAGCGCAGCTGGTTGCGATCTTGATTGCGGTTGGCGAGTTCAGTGCACAGGCTTGCGAAGAGCGAGCCGTAATCCTCCGTGACTTTCAAATTCCCCAGGGCGCGGGCGTTCAGCAAATTAAGCAGTTGGCTTTTTATGGGAGCGAAAATCGGAGCCTCG
This sequence comes from uncultured Pseudobdellovibrionaceae bacterium, assembly GCA_964628445.1. Taxonomy (GTDB): domain Bacteria; phylum Bdellovibrionota; class Bdellovibrionia; order Bdellovibrionales; family UBA1609; genus JALHOQ01. Next base: position 21,791 of record CAZVOP010000033.1, read on the forward strand.
CTGCTCTCAAGCGTGATATTTTCATTCGCTGCATGCTCAGCCGGCGAGACAGAGCGTGTTCTTGCCATCTGCAAACGTCCTCTATACATCTGTGCGCGGACGATGAACCGGGTCAATGAATCGTCGGTGAAAGGCAGCGGCTCATTCGCGATATCGTCGGCATCGCGGATTTTTCCACCCGAGGACATATAGGGAATGAAGGGCATTTCCACTAAGTACGTTTTGTAATCAGATCGTGGCTCCAGCACCGAGGCCAGCGGATCGGGCTCGCCTTTCTTGTTCAACTGAATGCAGGGAAATTTGCCACCGCCTTGTTCGGGGCTTTTCTCACATTCGTCTTTCAGCGGAATAAGTTCGACGTAAAGGTGATGTTTGAGAGAGGTCGCAACGATATCTGGGAAACGCAATGAAACTTTGCGCCCGAAGGAGCCGTTGGCGACGCGCAGAAACATGGAAGTCGAAGTCACGTAACGCTCGAGAGGGTTTTCGGGTGCCGCCTTGGTGCGGATCGTCTCGCGGCTCTTGCGGATGACGACGATCTGCAACTGGTACCAACCATCGGGGATCGGCAAAGCTTTGCCGTTGGAATTGCGCGCACTCAGCTCGAAATTAAAAGAATAGTTGTACTGCATGCCGATGCGCATGTCGGGCTGAACGTAAGGTTCGACGGAATTGGTCTCAAGTGAATAAGAAACCAAGCGCGGCCACAAGTGGCCGATCTGATCCCACTGTCCCTCGGCCACCGCCATCGGGGCAACCACGGGTTGATTGAGTGCGGGTTGACTTGCCGACCATGAGGGAGCCTGGACGTAGAGCAATTCGGGTTGGCCTTGAGTCATCGAGGGGCGGACTTGGGCTTGGGCGGTTGAAAACATAAATCCGCTGATGCTGATAAGAAGCAGTGCCGTTAGATGTCTTGCCGGGCCTAAATTTGTCACAGTTGCTTCCATGCCTTGCGTCCCAATTGCTTCGTGCAACGGGTACCTGTTCACTATTCAATTGTGATGCCGAAGCTTTAGGGCACGAAATCTGCTTAAGAGCTTCCCATGCTCAAGGTTTTGGTTCTTCTTCTTATTATGGCCGGTTCATTCGGCGCTTATGCCAACATCATCGATGTCGACAGCCGCCGGTCGATCACCGATGCCGGCAAGTTGCGGGCACTTGATTTAACTTTCAAGGACGCCGAACGTATTCGCGCCGCCACGGGGTACGTGGAATGCCCTGGCACGAAGTTCGGTAATCACATTTTAGCTTCGGGCGCGCTTGTCGGTGCGGATGACATTTTGGTGACAAATGCACATGTCTTTGTCGATGACAAAGGGCGCTGGCGCGAACCCTTGGAGCAATGTTTCTTTCAGAATCAGACCGAAAAGTTCGAGCGGCGAGCGCTCTCGTTTGCCGATGGGGATTTTGAAATTGTTCACGATTACTCTTCGAATAACGGGGCAAACGATTACGCGGTGATCCGGTTAAAGAGCAAAATTCCCGGAGCGAAATCATTTCCTGTTGTGGCGGCGGGTGCGCCGCTCACGCCGAGCGCAACCTTTGTCATGGTTTCGGCCTCGGTCGAAAAAGTTGCCGGCTTCAGTCCATTTGCTCCCGTGGTTCAGGGCTGCCAATTTAAACAAATCGAAGATCCGGCGGCGAACAGGAATACGGTTTTCCTGGCGGATTGCGATGTTATGCCCGGGAGCTCGGGGTCGATAAACTTGATTAGTATTAACGGCGAACTTACCGCTGTGGGCATTACCGCGGGCGGCGGAAAAATGGAACAGAACGGGCGCGAGTTCAATTTGGATATTGAAAGCTATTCCTTCCATGTCGCATTTCGAGATGCCTTGCTTTCGGCGATATTGCGCCTTATGCGGGCGCCTCTGTAAACTCTTTTGACATCTGAAGGTGCCCTCCTCGAACTAAGGTCGACTTGGGTTAGGCATAAGAACTGCTCTTATTGCCAGGTAGATGAGATCCACAATGAGACTGCTGAACATCCTCAAATTTTTCTTGATCGTGGGCGCGCCGCCCGCATTCGCCTTTATGCCTGTCGCTTCGCTTCGCCCTGCCGGGTGTGATCGAAAGATTTCTCAAGTCGAGGATTTTCGTTCGTTAATCCAAAAGGTGAATGTTGTCGGCGATACGGATGATCGGGACGCGCTGTCGACATTTCGTGAGATCAGCGAAGTGGAGCAGTCGCAAATTGCACATCAATTGGGAACTATACGCTGTGACGGGCCTTCAAAATCCGTTGAAGCAACCGCGGCGCTCATCGAAGATGGTGGTCAAATCGTTACGTCGGCTCACCTGTTCGCTGATCGAACCTTGAGAATCACGAAACCGCTTCCTAGCTGTTATTTTTATACCAAAGCCAATCCAAGTCGGAAGATAAAATTGGTGTTGAAGGAAGGATCCTACATTTTTGGCACGACGGATCCGGCTAAGGATCATGACAATGACTACGCCTTTGTGCGATTGGCAGAGCCGATACTAGATGCTACGCCTTTAAGATTCGGGCTCCCTCCTCGGGTCGGCGAGAATTTATATCTGGTTACTCGAATGGCCAAGTGGACAAATAAGAAGATCGATCAGTCGCAACCGATAGTGCGTGAATGCATTGCCAGAAACACCTATGGCCATAATGGCGGCTCAACTGTTCGTTCGTTTACGAATGATTGTGATAATGCAGAGGGTGATTCTGGAGGTATTTATTACGCTCGTCGCGAGGGCAAATTAGAGGTCGTGGGCATTCATCACGGTGGAGGGCTACAGAAGGCTAATTTCCAACCCTATCTGACTAGATCTAGTGATTTTAATAAAGTCAGTTATGGTTTAGGGGTTGTTTTAGATGATGAAATTCTGAATTCGAGCAAAGAGCTTGCTCGCCGCGCGTCGGAAATGGCGGGTTCTAAGGTGAAACGCCGACTGGATTCGTCTGCCGCGCAGGAAACTTAGGGCGTCTCAAATTGAAACAGTTTATTCACAGATCTGCCAAAATCCTAAGCGATTTGCCAAAATTGCGTCATAATTAATGGATGTCCTTTACCCTTAGAATCGTCATTCGGGCGTGCTTCATCTTCATGCTCATCTTGAATTTGCCATTTGCATTCGGAGATCAGGGTTTCCAGGATACTGAATCTGCGCCGCAAGGACCGGTAGCCATTGCCTACCGTAAGTGTATCGACAAACAACTTCAATTGAGTTGTATTAATAAGTACGGCTCGCACATGGATGAGAACCCAGGCCTGTCCCGACAGGGCGATTCCGCCGTGGTCGACGCCTGCATTAAAGCTCGCGAGGTTAACCCGGGCGATGCGGACAAATGTTTTAAAGAGGCCATGGCGGCTTCTCCCTCCGATAACCTACCACCGACGAAGCCGCCGAACAGTCAACAAGCTAGCGAGATAAAGCCAACGAAGCCGACTACGAATCCAACAACCACTGCGACAAAGCCACCCACGCAAAACGCGAACCAGAAACCCACCTCGTCTGCCTCTGCCGCCGACGTACAAGCGCAGATTAACCAGGACGTTGCAACCTGCCAAAACCTTCAGTCTCAAGCGACAAAATGTTGCGGGAATCCCTTGTCTTGCGCGGGCAGTTTAAGCTCTTCCGACCAAAGCAATCTCGCGAAGTTGATGCAAGCACAAAACGGTCCAGCTCAAGGCCAGGGATTGACGGACTATTGCAAACAGATGGAGCAAGCGAGCACCAATGCGGGAAGCGTAAATAACGGCCTCGCCACACTCTGTGCGACCAATCAAATTTCGTGCAGAAACTCGTGCGACTCTCTTGCGAACAAATACACAGATCTTGCGAATGCCAACATAGGTACGAATCTCGAATCGCTTTATGCATCAGCGATCGATCAATTGAACGTTGCGGTTTCGATTTGTGAAAATCTGCAGGGCAAAGCGAATCAGCTCGCCACTCAAGGAATGAGCTCTGGCACAACAAACAATTACGCGCAAAACTGCCAACAGCTTGGCGCGGCGGCTCCGCAAAATATGGGCGGTGTAGTGGTGCCGAACACAGCGAACTCGGCGGCGCTTTTGAATACGCAGGCCAACTGCACCACCAACCCGAACTCCGCGGAATGCAAAAATCAAAACCAGCCAGTGGCCGGCACGGGCGGCTTCGATACGTCGGCGCAAAAAGAAGGAAGCTTTGACGTTCCGGATGTTGGCACCATGAACGGCACTTTAGACAATCAAATTAAAGGGCAGTCCAATGCGACCATCAGAAGTGTGCCGAATAATTCCGGCGGCGGCATTCCCGGCGCCTCAAGTGGCGGTTCCTCGACCCAAGCGCAATTGGGTGGAGGCACGCGGCCCTCGCCAGGGGCTCCCGGTTACACGACCGATATTTTGCAAGGTGAACGATCGGGCGGCTACACGAGCAGCGGCTCGGGCTTCGACGACAATTCCAGTGGATCGACGGCCCGGTATGGTGCACATCGGCCGGCAGTAAATAACGATGACGGCGGGCTTCTGGGTATGGATCTGCGGCAATATCTCCCGGGCGGAAGTCTGGCCCATCGTCAGCTAGCGGGAATAAATGGACGTTCCGAGATAAATGCAAAAGAAGAAGATATTTGGCGCCGTATTTCGAATAAAATAATTGAGAAGTGTAAGCTTGGTGTTTTGTGGCGCTGCCAGTAATCGGGAAACAGGGGACACTATGAAGATGTTAATCACGATCCTTACGATGATGACGACCGCGTCGATGGCTTTCGCCGAAGCGGATTTCGATCCCGATCGATTCAAAGCGCCGCCGGTAACCACGGCTCCCGGAACAGCGACGAGAGACGGCACGGGCAGCGTCACTCCCACTCCTACGCAATCGACAATCAACCAAGGCTCGCAACAAGGACAACAGTCCCAGTCCGGTGGATCGGGCGCGAACGCCGCTGTGGGTGCGGCTCTTATGGCTGCAGGTGCGGCGTTGATGTCGAATCCTCCGACGGTTCCGCCTGGCGCCATGTTGATGGCGATGGGAGTTTTGGCAATGATGCAAAGCGGGCATGACAGCGATGCCGCGGGTCAGTCCGGTAACACCGGGATAGCCAGTCTCGAGGGGAACAAGCTGACGAATCCCGACGCGGCGACCGGCAGCAGTGCCTTTACCGCAGGGAAAATTGCCGAAGGTAAAGCCGCGCTGGCGGCCCAAGGTTACACGATGGACTCTAAGGGAAATATCACCGGTCCCGACGGCACGGTCACTCCTCCCTCGGCGTTCAACTCCGCCTCAGGTATGGCGGCCGCGGGCATGACCCCGCAAGCCATCGCTGATGCACAGAAAATTTTGGCCGACGCGGCCAATGGTAGCGGCGCAAGAGTTTCCGGAGTGGGCATCGCCAGTAGCGGCGGCAGCGGAAGCGGTGGGTTTACCGAAGGCGAAAGCGGCGGCGAAGCCTCAGCCACCGGCGGGATGGGCTCCAATCCATTCGCTTTGGACGCGAATCAGAAGAATAAACTTGTCGCGGGTAAAACCGTCTTGTTTGACGGCGAGCCGATCGGCGTGCGTGGACAAAATATTTTTGAGATGGTTCACACTTGCTATGAGAAAAAGCGCAAGGGCAATCACTTCATCGAGTCCGAGCAAGATGTAAGTGTTCGCGCGCCAGCCTCGTATCGCAGGGCCTCAGGCAAAAATCGCTAAAGCTTAAAGAATAATTTTATCCGATTGCGCTTCGCCCGCGGCCACTTGAGCCGAGGGCAAAAGCACGCAGTTATTCAGCTTGGCCGAAGCGCCGATGCGCGCGTGTTCACCCACAACCGCAAAGCCCGAGAGTCCGGCGCTTGCCGCGACCTCGGCGTTATCGGCAATAAGTTGCAGGCCGTGGTAGCGGCTGAGCGGTGAAAGTCGCTTAACGATATCGAGAGCGCATTTGCCGAGCGGTGAGGATGAATTTATGAGTTCGAGACAAGAGCGCGTGGCCGCCAAGTACTCTTCGGGATTACCGGTTTCAAACCAGCGCATATCGTCCACGCGAAAGCCGTAAACTTTTTCTCCTTGCGCGATTTCAGGCTCGAGCACGTCGTATAAAATATTGCTTGCGCCCTCGGGAATGTAATCCCAAATTCGCCGCGAAAAAAGCATATACGAAGCGTAGTGCAGGCATTTGGCGTAGTTTTTCTTGGCGCTTTTTCCGAAGTTCACGACTTCGCCGGTGTTGTCCATCCAAACGCCGGGCAGGCGTGTGCCGACCCCTTCCAAGGGGCAGACCAATAATGTGGCCAGTGCGTTTTTCCCTATATGAAAATCGAGCATCCGCTCTAAGGTGTCCGCGTGCTTGCACAAAATTACGCCGTCACCGTTGGCGACGGCGAAGTGATCGCCTTCAAGCAAGTGTTTCGCCGCACCAATCCCGCCGCCGCTGCCCAATATGGCTTCCTCATGATTGAAGTGCATCGGTATTGCGGGGTCGACCACGTGCATGGCGGCATGCCGGATACTTTCCGGAAGATAGTGCGTATTGAAAGAAATCTGATTGAGCTTAAGTGTGCTGAGCCAATAATACGGGAAGCCGAGCATGGGAATATTCAGAAATTCAATCGCCGGCTTGGCGCGCTTAAGCGTAAGCGGGCGCAGCCGCTCACCGAGTCCGGCGGAAAGAATTAAACCGCGCATACTTGTTCGTAATCTCTCTCCAGCAGGTCGCTGCCGGTCAAGATGCGGCTAAACAAAGGGTAGCGGCCGTCTTCGACCAGAGTGCGCGAGACGAGATTGGCGGTGTGCTTAATATATTTTAAGTAGCGTGTGTCGTTACGCATATTCAGGAAGCTGGCGAAGCTTCCGCAAGCCTTGAAGCAGCGTTGAATCGTCTGAAGCCGGAAAATCTCCTCGAAGTCCGGGCGAATGACGCCCTTGGGGCCGCTTTGCATAGCCTTGTCGAGGTAGTCTTTTTTTATCCAATTGACCGACTCATTGGATAAATTCACATAAGAGTCATAAACCAAGCTGACCAAGTCATACTGAATCGGACCGAGGCGCGCGTCTTGGAAGTCGATCACATAGATGCGGCCGTGTTTGAGCATCAAGTTGCGCGAATGATAATCGCGGTGGCAAACGAACTTCGGCTGTTGATCCAGCGTCGTGCACAGCGAATTAAATTCGTCCTGCAATATCTTGGCGTCTTTGTCGCTAAGCTTGATCTTGCCGACCTTTTCCAAAAAGTGTTCGCGGGCATAATTCATTTCCCACATAAATTTCGCAGTATCGAATTGAATCTGTTGGCAAACGCTGGGCGGATTGGCGGGCTTGCTGGCCAAAAAGTGAATTTTAACGATCTCATCGACGGCCTGGCCGTAGAAAGGCATCGCCGCCATTTGATTTTGGTTCTCCCAAAATTTTCTCTCCAGCGTCAGGTCCCCCAAATCTTCAAGCAGCACGACGCCAAGCTCGGGGGATACGGCTTCAACCTTCGGTACGCGCACATCCATTTTCGCGAAATGGCTTTGCACATTCAAAAAGGGATACGATTGGGGATCGGTGAACGGCTCCCAGCTCATCAGCACTCGCGATTGGTCGTTAAAGACGATGCGATAGTATTTGCGCGTGGAGGCATCGCCTGCAAGTTGTAGGCATTCGAAATCGGGGGCGCCGGTCTCTGCAGCGACAAATTTCAGGATATCATTTGCTAAAATCGCGGGCACAGTTCCCCCTCGAAAAGGAAAACTATATTATGGAGGAATCTAGGAAAGGCTGTCGAGGAAATAGTGGATCAAACCCTTTTCCTTATACTCGGCGAAGGGGCGGCTGAGTTTGATGTACGCGCGTGAAAGCACGGCTAAAAAATCTAGATTTAAGCCCGGTTCTCCGCGCAGATCAGGATAAGCGAGCGTCGATCCAACCATCAGTAAGGGTCTTTGCGAAGTCTCTTGCATAATCAATCGGCGCAGTAATTCTTGCTCATGCGAGGTCAGATCAAGAATACTCGGCACGAACAAACTGATCGCGCCAAGCGAAAGAAGCTCGGTTAAGTCTTTACGTGCCGATTTATCCAGATCGCGAAACTCAAGAAAAGCATAGCGCTGACTGTGCGAGTGAAGCTCAAGCGCCATCTTGTGAATTTCAGAAATGTGCGGGGACTCGATCAGACAATCCAGTTTAATCGTCCAGCGCTTTTCTTGAACAAGGGAGGCTCTGGAATTGCGCAATGATGAACGGCGCAGCGGGATTACATTTGATGGGGTCTCTTCGCGGGTCAATTCGATGCGCCTCTCTAAGAGGGAAAGATTGTCACGGTCATGCTCCAAGTTGCCCGCCGATTCAATCAAGGCATCAAGTGCTTGCCGGGCTTCGGTTGACCCTCCGGGGGCCAGCTGATCCGCCTTCATTTTTTTCTCGAAATAGGCTTTGAGCGCCTTTGCCGAACGCAAAAGGCGGCCCCTTGCCGCGTAGTTTTCTTTCATTTAAATCCCAACCTGTCAGATTGGGTATTACAAACGGCGTGCCTGCTCTCGCACAAAAAGAAAAGGCCCTGGGGTCTCCAGAGCCTGGTTCAATTTAAACAAAGCAGTATTTATTTCAGCATCTTACGCTTGTCGAGGCCGTACTTTTCGACCTTCATAATGAGGCCGGCGCGGCTGATTCCAAGTTCCTTCGCCAGTTTGGATTTGTTCCAACCCGTGCGGCGTAAACCTTCGCGAATCATCTCGCGCTCGAGGTCTTCGAGGGCGTCTTTAAGCTTGCCGTGCAGGCGTGCACCTTGAACTTTGGTTTTGTCGCCGAGTTCAAGGATTTTGGGCGAAAGCATGTCGGCGGTGATCTTGGTCTCAGGACCGCTTAACACGATTAAGCGCTCCATCTCGTTCTGCAATTCCCGCACGTTGCCCGGCCAAGCGTAGTCGTAGAGTTTCTCTAAAGCGCGCTTGGTGAGGACTTTCTTGGGCGTGCCGGGGGCTTGGTTGGCCACTTGCGATTTGTTCAAGAAGAATTCAGCGAGGAACGGGATATCCTCTTTGCGGTCGCGAAGGGCCGGAACCGTAATGTTGATCACGTTCAAGCGATAATACAAATCTTCACGGAACGTTCCAGCCTCAACCATCTCTTTAAGATTGCGGTTGGTCGCCGCGATGATGCGGACATCGACCCGGCGGGATTCGGTGGAACCTACGGGAATGAAAGTTCCCTCTTGAATCACGCGCAGAAGTTTGACCTGCATGGTCGGCGAGGTGTCGCCGATCTCATCCAGGAAGAACGTGCCTTTATCGGCCATCTCGAACAAACCTTTTTTGTCGCGGATGGCGCCGGTGAAGGAGCCTTTCACGTGACCGAAAAGTTCCGATTCGAGCAAGTTATCGTTGAAGGCCGAACAGTTCTGGATGATGAAGGCCTTTTCTTTACGCAAAGAATTGTAGTGAATGGCTTTAGCGATCAATTCTTTACCGGTACCGTTTTCCCCTTGGACAAGAACGGTTGAATCCGCGCCCTTGATCTTATCAAGCAGTCCATACAGGGTTTGCATCGGCTTCGATTTGCCGATCATGTTGTCGTACTTGTAACGGCTGCCGAGTTCTTTGTTCAATTCTTTGATGCGGTTTTCGCGGGTGGTGATTTCGAGATGCAAAGTCACGACTTCTTGCGCGACCAATTCAACGAGCTCGAGGAAGTGCTCGCGGTCTTGGTCGTCGATGAAGCTGATCTTGCCGATTGCCTTATCGATGGTGTCGCCGCTGGCGCCGAAGATCGCCATGCGTTCACGGATTTCCGAGATGCGCGAAACTTGTTGGCGGTCTTTCATAAAGCCCATCGCGACAACGCAACCCATGAAATCGTTTTCGATGGTGATCGGGATGATCGCCATGTCGAATCCGGCGGTTTCCCACTTCTTGATCATGTAACGGTTGCCGCTTTGGCGGATCTCTTCAAGAGTTTTGGAAACCGCTTCGCCAAGACTGGTCACCGAAGTGTCCTTGGTCAGGAAAGTGGCGACGGCAGGGTTGCAGAAGTTGCCCTTCGGGTCGTTGCCGCGAAGTTGTCCGCGCTCGTCGGTGAAGATCACATCGATGTTCCACCACGAATTCAGAATTTGTTTTAGTTTTTTAATGACGTGTATATGTTCAAACTCGTCCCAATTGATCATAACTTTGACTCCTCTAAGAACTGCCTAAACTCTTATCGTCAAAAGTTTGTACAACTTGAGAGGCTTGCTTGTTCGCCTCGTCTACGGCCAATATATAAAGAGTAGAGGGGAAGATTTATGAAAACTCGCGGTCTAGTCCTGCTCACGATTGCCACACTGGTCATTGGTCTAGGCATCGGCATCTGGTTTCAGAGAGGAGTACGGCGCCCTTACAAAACCCTGCCGGGCACTTACGAATGCACAGACTTTGGGTTGCCGGATCCCAGCTACAATCGGCTGCGCATCGATGGGGCGTTCAAACTATTCGGCATTGCCAAGAACAGTGAGTTTGCGGCGGGCCAGCTTAGCCCGAAAAATGAGTCCGCGGCCAATCTCGAACTCAGTATGGAGGTCGTTCACTCTCCGGGTTTTAAGCTCGATCCTTTCACCACTATCGTGATCGAAGGGCGCGGGGCGGGTATCGAGGTTAACGGCCGAGGGCCGGATGGGAATTTCACGGTGGCTTGTCGGCGTTGGAATTAGGCCCGGCTACTCGATGATTGCGGTGTATCCGCTGATTCCACAGGCTTTTCCACCGGCGTAAACCGGTTCCCAACTCAACACGCGGTGAATTTCGCCGATTGAAACGTCAGAATCCGTACAATGAGATTTGCCCATTAGCTTGAAGTGGATGAAGGAATTTGCGCGCGGCTTTCCCGAACCGTCAAAGAGCTCGCGGCGCAAGCTTGCATTGTTGTCCACCCATATGGCGATGGTGACCGTGCGGGCGTCGTTTTTAACGATCGAATAATCAAGAGCATTGTTCCCGAACGTGCATTCATCCAAAGCCAACTTGTCGTTGACCGAGCCGGAAAGTTTGGCCGGCAAATTGTTGCTGGCGGTAAACTGAAGCGAAATATTCGACGCGTATTTATATTGCGGGCACTCGTTGTCGGGCTTGCCGTCCCCGTCGATGTCGTTAAGGGTTTGCTCGGGATACTGTTGGCAGCCGGCGAGCGTGAGAATGGCGGCAAGAGCGAGCAGAGTGATCATCTTCATCCAGCCATTCTACGGTGGTGCCCGCAAGGCGAGGAGTCCAGTTTTCCGGAAGCGCGCCGTACCTCCAGAGGTGCGGCGCGCCTCTAGAGGCGGGACTGCAGCTGGAAGAAACGGTAGTACGCTCCTTGCTGCACCATAAGTTCGTTGTGGGAACCCTGTTCGATAATTTCGCCTTTATCCATAACGATGATCCGGTCGCATTTTGAAATCGTGGACAGCCGGTGCGCGATGACCAGAGCCGTTCTTCCGCGCATCAGGGAGTCCAGCCCTTTTTGCACTTCGAGTTCGCTTTCGGAATCCAGCGCGGAGGTCGCTTCGTCCAAAATCAATATCGGCGCATTCTTAAAAATGGCGCGCGCGATACTGATGCGCTGTTTTTCGCCGCCTGAAAATCGCGCGCCACGCTCGCCGACGCGCGCTTCGTACTGGTCGGGATGGTGGGAAATAAAATCGTGGGCATTGGCCAGGCGAGCGGCGCCTCCCACCTCTGTCGCCGGCTTGGTGAAATCGCCGGACCAAATATTTTTTTCTACGGAATCCGAAAACAGAAAGACGTCTTGCGTGACCAAAGCCACTTTGGAGCGAAGTTCATTCAAACTCATCTCATTTAGGCCGACTCCGCCAATCAGGATTTCACCGTTGGTGGGGTCAAAAAAGCGCGGCAACAAATTGATCAAAGTGGATTTGCCGGCGCCGCTTGAGCCTACCAGCGCGACTTGCTCGCCGCGCTTGATGGTCAGATTCACCCGCTTCAAAACTTCGTTGGTCTCATAGCGGAAAGACACATTGCGGAATTCGATTTCCTTCCAATGCTCCGGGAAAGGCTTAGGCTGGGCCAACTGGGGCACCACGTTCTTGTCGTCCAAGATACTGTGCAGGCGTTCGAGCGCCACGGCCGATTGTTGGATCTTGATGTATCCGCCTTGAACCTTCTTTACGGAATCCGACAAAAGACCTACCGCGACGATGAAGCTTAAGAAGTCGCCGACCCCCAGCTGGGATTTTAAAGCCTGATGCCCGATGTACATCAAAAGCAATGCCACGAACACGGCCGACATCGCCTCGCTAACGGGACCGGAGGCTTCTTCGCGTGAAATCGCTTTCGCGCGCGAGCGCAAATAGTCGTCGGCGGTGGTGTCGAAACGATGGCGCATTTCATTTTGTAAATTAAAGGACTGCACTACGCGGGTGCCGTCCAGGCTTTCCTTTAGAATTTGCGTGAGATTTTCCATCGACTCAAGATTGTGTTTTGAATATTTGCGCACACTGCGCGCAAAATTACGCAGCACCGTGGTGATCAAAGGTGTGCCGGCCAAAATAAATAAAGTCAGCTTCCAGTCCAAATACAAAAGATACCCGAAGCTGAAAACCACCATGAAGGGCTCGCGCACGATATCGGAAATCTTCTGAAAACCGCCCTGAATGATATTAATATCGGTCAGCATGCGGCTGATCAGTCCGCCCGAGCCGCTGACGAAGTTCTGAAAGAAACCGAGATTGAGCGAGAGATACTTATCCATGAGCTTGCGACGCATGTTCACGCCGACGGCTTCGGCCACATAAAGCATCCAGTACATATGATAGTAACGAAGTAAGGCCGCGAACATCCATACGCCGGCGATGGCCATAGGTACACCGTAAACCAGTGTTGGATCGCCGGTCTTCCAAGTCTCGGGGAAGCGGCGCAGAAGCTCGGGGGTCAGCGCTTTCAAGGCGCTGATCATGATCCCGAAGAGCAGCACGAGCGACATGCGCTTTTTAAAGGGCTGCAGCTCGGGCCATAACATTTTCAAAATCAATTTCATGGGGCAGAGACTAGCTTAAAGAACGCCGGGGAGAAAGCTCTTCGATGTAAGACTTCAAAAATCGCCCGGTATGGGACTTTTTAGCGTGTTTCATCAGGTCTGAAGGTGTGCC
>CAZVOP010000034.1:0-34735 GCA_964628445.1 uncultured Pseudobdellovibrionaceae bacterium
GGTCAGATTTAGGCGGCCGGCTTGTTGCGCAACATAAAAGCCTGGTACTTCTTATCGAAGTCGACCGGCTTTTTGCCTTGTTTGTTCACAAGACCTTCCTTGAACCAAGCGAAGTGTTCGCCGCAGAAGTTCATTTTTTCACCTTTTTTACCGCATTTTTCAACACAGCAAGTGGTGGGAAGACCAACGACATTGCTCGGGCCGGGGGCGGGGGCAGCTGCTTTATCTTTTGCCATAATAGTTCACTCCTCTAGAGATATTTAACTCTTCGGAGTGAAAAGGTTGGGGCTAAAGAACCTCACGACCTAAGACCTAGTCGGCTTTGCGGAGTTGGCTCAAATCGAGTTGATTCAGTTCATTCAAGGTCCAGCCGGTGAACTGTTTTTTGGCCAGAACCGTGAAGTGCATTTCGCCAAGCGGGATCAGGCGATTGAGGCTCATCAGGTAATTGACGGCGGCGCTACAGGCTTTACGCTTCGCCTTTCCGGGGCCTGCTGAACTTACTTTTTTCAAAAGCTTTTCGAATTTTGGATCATCAAGCGCGATGTAATTGTCGGGATGCCCTTTCGAAAAGATCTCAAGGGCTGCGGCGCAAGTCGGGCGATCAAGACTTACGCCTTTTCTAAAGATCATCGGCGGCTTGGTTTTGAGGATGCGCAAATATGTGCCCTGCTCTTGCCCGTTCAAAGTAATCGTTAAACCAAGATTTTTTTTCCATTGGCCCTGAAACCATTCGGCCGCACGCGCGATGTCGTCGCCACCCATACGGCTGAACTGCATTTCCATTTTCGGCGGCCGGCCGGCTTCTTTAAGCAAGCTTTTCGCACGCTTCGGATTGAACTCCAAACACTTCACTTTATCCAAATAAGTCGCGGGCAAGCTTGGGCATCCGGCGGGAGAGCGCGCGCCGAACAAACTCATGAAGTCTTGAAACTCCGCCGCATTCACCAGACTTTCGCGCAGCTTTGGATGCGCCAAAAGCGCGGGGCCGAAACCGACATAATCAAAGCGCGCCATCGGCACTTGGCTGAATTCCGGCGAATTCTGAAAACGCGGGAATTCCGAAGCCACCAGGCGGCGCAGGAAAGTTAAAGTACCGCTTTCATAAAGGCGAAGCGCCGTCGAATCGTCCTCGATAAATAAGGCCTCAAGATCGGGGCGGCCGGGAAATCCGTCTTCGAAATGGGGATTGGGAACAAGCTTGATCCAAGCGCCCTTTTTCCACTCTTTGATCCGATAAGGACCATTGACCGGCATCTTTGAGCCCTCTTCCGGCTTTAAAAAGCCCCCGGGCGGCAGGGGAGTGAGTGCGGGGTGGATCAGGCGGTATTCAAACTCGGGATCGTCTTCGGCGAAATGAAAAATCAAAATGTCAGGACTGGGACTTGAAATGCCCAACTGGTCGGGTGGCATCTTCCCCTGCCAAATTTCCCGGGCATTTTTAAGCGTGAACAAAACGTCGCTTTGCGGGCTTTTCATGTCGGGGTCGATCAAGCGGCGAAAGGCCTGGATATAATTTTCCGCGGTGATGTCTTGGCCGTTGCTCCATTTATGTTTTTTAAGCACGCAGCGCATTTGCAGTTTGGAACGCTTACATTCCTTGGCGCCATCAAGCTTTAAGCCGCCCTTGTTCGTGTAGTGGAAGAGGCCACGGTATAAATTGTTGAATAAATAATTGCCGCTGGCCGCAGCCGAAGTTTGCGGATCCAAGGTGTGCGGCTCGGAAAACAGGTGGAAGCGGAAGATCCCGTCGTTCGTGGCGGCATGGGCGAAAATTAAAAAGCTGAAAATAAAATTAAGCATGGGGGCCAAAGTCTGTCCCAAAACGAGACAGATTGGCAAAGATTTTGGCGAGATAACCTTAAGTTTAACTAGACTCAAGTCGATACATAATTGTTATCCCCGAGGTGTATGCATGGTCCCCTATAAGCGTTTCGCGGTGGTGGTCTCCCTACTTGGAGTGGGTCTCCTTCCTTTTACTAACTGCGGGCAATACGCCGATCCCGCGACGGCGACGTATGCGAGCGCGTCCTTTGTTCCCTGCAATGCCACTTGCATCACTCCGACGCCTGAGAATTTAAGCATTAAAGTGAATCTGGGAACTTCAAGCGACTACACGGTTCCGGCCAATTTAACCGAATGGAATTTGGGCGGCGACTGCAATGAGGGCGGCTTCAACACCAATCTTATCCGCTGGGAATTAGTGCTTAACGGCGCCACCGTTCGTCACTCCGGCATGCTGGGGATGGCGGGTGCGGCCCCGGTCCATAGCCGCTGCGTGAACGGACGTTTCTTGCTTTATATTAATCTCAGCAGTATCGCTGAAGACCCGGTCAATCGCACCGGCCTGTTGACTCAGACCGGAGCGCGCATGGCTTACGATCTTTATGTGGAAATTTTCGGTATGGATTCGAGCAATGACCCGGCTCCTAAGCGCAACGCCATCAAAGGGCGGACGCGCGTTTCACTTTCCACCGGCGGCGTGTGAGCGGCCGAACGTCTCGTCATAAATTTTTTGAAATCGAGGCAAGGCTTCGACGCTGAGGTCGGGAAACGCGAAACGATTCAGCGGGAATTGCCTGATGGCTTCGGCGCGCTCAAGCGGCGCGACGGAGCTGAGATTATTCAACGTCGAATGAACGACGCCGCTTCCGAGCCGGCGATGCACTTCAAGCGCATGTTCGGTCGAAATCAATTCTCCGATTAACTTCTTAGCTAGATCCGGCTGTTGGGCCTTGGCCCCGATCGCCAGTAGGCCAACCTCGATCGCACCACCGTCTTCGGGCAGCCAGAACCGATAGGGTGAATTCTCCCCCAGCAGCCGCGCCACGCGGGCCAGCGGAAGCATGATCCAATCGGCATTGGCCATCATCGCCTCGGCCGAAAAGGGCGTGAGCTCAGGGGACAAAACTTCATTCGCTTTTAAGGCGAACTGGCGGATTTCGCCCTCAATGCCCTTGGTCTCTTCTTGTTGAAGTTTTTCATCAACTTTAAGGCCCAGGCGGTTCATGACATTGAGCAGGCTCAGCTCTTCACCCCACAAGGTTACACGCTTTGACGTCCAAGTTTGCTTCCAGGTTTTAGCGCCGGTCGTTTGCTGTCTGCCGAAAAAGCCGAACAGATCCCAAAATAGCGGCAAGGAGTACTCGCCGGCGGGGTCAAAAGGCAAGTGCCGGAAGTCGACCGAGAGCAGTTGGACATTCGGAACGTCGTCGAAGTCGGTCTTTTGGATCCAACGGCTTTGCACCAAGCTTTTTAACAACAATGAGCTTGTGCAAATGACATCCACTTTGCCGTCGGAGTTGGCCAGTTGGCGAAGCAATTCGCTTGGCCGGCTGTAAGTGTAAAACTGAATGGGAACGCTGTGCGCGCGGGAAAACTGCGTTAAGACCGCTTCCGAGATCCAGTTTTCACCGCACAGTACGCGCAGTGGAGTCGCTGA
Source organism: uncultured Pseudobdellovibrionaceae bacterium (assembly GCA_964628445.1). Lineage (GTDB taxonomy): Bacteria > Bdellovibrionota > Bdellovibrionia > Bdellovibrionales > UBA1609 > JALHOQ01. Next base: position 3,443 of record CAZVOP010000034.1, read on the forward strand.
GGCCATTTGCTTGCGGGCTCTGTGTTCGGACCAAAAGCCAAAGGCTATTCCAATCACGAAAAAGCCGACGGCATAAGGTGTGTAGCGACGTAAGAATTGAATCACCTCCCTATGTTAGAAGGTGATCGACTCCGGGTCAAAGGTGACTTGAATGGACGCGCTTTGCGGGGGGATAGCGGTACCCTTAAAGACAATGCTGTTGGCCGTGTCATTGTAGTACCAACCACCAGTGGGATTGTCCGCAACGTTGGGAACGATCGTGCTGTTGACGTAAACGCGGATCGTGCTCACGACCGGCTTGGCATTCAGATAAAACTGGGTGGAGAGCTCGACGATGGACTTGGAGATCAACTCCAATTCAGTCGCGAAATTTCCGCACAGATTTCCTTTCACGCCGCCGGTAGCATCGGCCATTTGACCAACGCGGGTGCCGATCTTCTGAGCTCCGTTGTAAATCGAGTTCAAACAGCTCGAGTCATTCACGGAAATCGTGTTCACGCTATAGCGTCGTGCCGGTCCCGACGACAAAGTCAGACCGTCAAGAAATGAAACATAATTACTGATCGGATGCAGTTGCGAAACATAAGTTTCATACGCCGTAGTTGTGTCGTTTGAAAAATCATCCTCGTCGGTAACTAAAATAACGGACAAAAAAGCGCCGGGGCGAACGAAGCCCGCGTTGTGGGCGCTCTCTAAGGCCGTGCGCATGCTTTGCAGTGAGCGTTCATCGCCGCGTCCGTTGATTCCTTGCATGGCGTTCTTCATGAACACATCGTTCAAATTAGGAGTGCTGGGCGTAAGAATCGCGAAGCCGGACGGTGAATCGAATGTCCCGTCTTTCAACCAAGCGATTTCGGCTTGCGCATGCCCGCCGTAATAAGAAGGTCGCGGGCTTTGGTTGTAATACGAATTCCACGTCGGCAGCGCCAGATATGAGTCCGTAGTCGTGACTCCCATTTGGAAGTCATAGTGTTTTTCTTGGAATTTATTGATGAACGAAGGGAAATTATTGGCCAAATTCGATTGCGAAGTCGCCATCGAGCCTGAGTTATCGACCACCCAAAGTACGTCGATCTTCGTCATTTGATGTTCAGAAGCCTGTTGGAAGCTTTGCCCTTCGGAGAGCAGCGAGTAGGTCGTCGAGCCGCTTCCGCAAGCGGTGATCAGGCCCAGCCATCCGATAGCTAAACTGATTTTAAGTGCCTTCATACGTAAAACTCCTGAAAAGTTTCCCTCATATCTTTGAGGGTTTCGTTCGTGGAGCTTACATACAGGTTTGCGAACTATAGAACTTATCGACCATGGTCCAGGAAACTTGATGAAAGCCGTTTTAAATCGTTCCCGCACCTCAACTTTCAAAAAACTGTCAGCCGCTTGGACACCATAAGTTTGACTTAAAACCGTCATCACTTCTTACTTCTGTTTCTTTTTGAGACAGGAGAGTATTTTGAAGTCCTAGGGTCTATTGGCCCATGAGAGGAGGTGGTCGAGTGAGCATAATTACTGACATGCTTAAGCCGGAGGTGGCTGTCACTTAAAACGCCTGCTCGAACTCCGAGCAGTGCATTTGAGTGGCTTGAGTCGTCATGATTCACGTCATTTCCGGCTTACATATCTCGAAGAGCCAGGGGCATTGCCTCTGGCTTTTCCTTTTTTAGCCCGTTGAAATGTTTTCCCTACTCCAAATCTACGCCACTCTGTAGACGTAACTAACGCTTTCAGTCAAATCAGAATCGAACCGCAAAGGGCAGGGTGGGGTTATGCGTCTCAGACTCTTAATTTTGGTGTCTTTCCTATTTCCAATGACCAGTTCGGCGGAAAAACTTGATGAGTGTGTACAAAATCTCATGAGCACCGCCATCGCTCAAGGCGAGATGGCCAAAGCCACCGCTCAACAAAAATGGAGCGGTAAACTGATCGTCTTCGACACCAACGTTTTGCTCAATGATCCCAACTCCATCTTCAAATACCCCGGCGCCCAGATCGTTATTCCCGGCGCGGTCATCAACGAAATCGACAATCACAAGAAAGACGAAAAAACGGGCCGGGCCGCGCGCGCCTTTTCACGTACGTTGCGTGAGCTGAATAAAAAATACCGCAAGATCAACAAGCCTGTGCCGCTGAACGACCTTGATGACGGCACCACGATCATGGTCGATTCAAAAAACTATGTTTGGCTTTTGAACGATACCGCTTATCACGAGCCCATTCCGGACAACTTGATTATCGCGACAGCGCTTTATTACGCTCACGAATGGCCGGACAGCGATGACGTTTATCTGGTTTCCGACGACTCCAACGTGCAGATCAAGGCCAGTAGCGAAGACGTGCAGACTATGGGCTCGGAATATGAGTGGGTGACGGTGCCGACGGAAAACGTCGCCGAAGTGGAGAAGATCCGCCGGATTCGTGTGAGCGCCGAGCAGATGACGCAGTTTAAGGCGACCGGCACGTTGCCGAAACCCGAAGATTTCCAAATCGCGCCGAATGAATTCGCGATGCTGCAGCTTGAGGGCGATGAAGAAGCGATTCCCTCGGTTGAGAATGTCGTCCGTTATTTCTTCGATCGTAAAGCTCCTGAAGCCAGCCACTTACGAAGACTTCTTCTTAAAACCCCTGCACTTCCGTTCCCTGCGAAAAATTTAGAGCAAACGATGGCATTGGAGCTCCTGCTTGATCCGTCGATCGACTTGGTGATCAGCCAAAGCCCGGCGGGTACAGGCAAGACCTTCATCACTTTGATGGCGGGCTATGTTCAGCAAAAGACCTCGCAAAATCCGCAAGTCGGTTACGACCAGCTTTTGGTGACGCGCACGCTGGTGCAAATTGGTAAGACTGATCTTGGCGCGCTCCCCGGCGGACAAGACGAGAAGCTGGCTCCCTTTAACGAGAACTACGCCGACGCCATCAAAGCTTTTCAGAAAAAGAACATGGGTCCGGCTTCGCCAAACGGCGGAGCTTCCGCGGTCGCCGAGACATTGGATCGCAGTTACAAAGGCATCAGATCGCAAAAGGTTGTGTACAAGAACAAGAATAAGGGCGGCGGCGCTAAAAAAGGCGACATGACCACCAGCACTTCCAAAAAAGGATCGGGTTACACGCTTATGGCTTTCCCGCACATCCGTGGAAGAAGCATTCAAGATTCATTCATCGTGATGGATGAAGCGCAAAATTCGAGCGTTCATGAGATGAAGACATTCCTCACTCGTGCCGGTGAAGGGTCGAAGATGGTTATTTTGGGCGATGCGTCGCAAATCGACGTGCCCTATTTGAATGAAAGCAACAACGGTCTTTCGGTTACGGCAAGCTTGGTTTTGTCGGCGGGCCTCACTCTCGAAGAACGCTCGCACATCGGCTACGTCAAGCTGACAGAGGGCGTGCGCTCGGCACTGGCGGAGATCGCGGTTAAGCTTTTCGATTCGAAAAACATGACGAACAACTAAGTCTTTGGTCTGGGTTTGCCTCTCCGGAGCAACCCCACGTTTAGGTCGTGAAATTTTTTCTTGTTTTCTGATGAAAGAATGTTCACGATCTAAGTTGTGGGGGGGCGATGGAAGGCAGGATACCTGGTCTGAAGCACGGATGCTTCACATCGCTCTTTTTTTGTTCGTGAATCCCGCAAATTCTTAAAGACTCATCAAACCAAAATCAAAAGCATCTTCGACGGGCCGCAGCCTGACTTCGGGCCTGAGACGCACGGTTTGCGCATCGACCTCGATGACTTTGCCGAGGCCGGCGATCTCATGGATCAGCGTGTTTAAGCGGTGAATGCTCATGCGCAGACGGTGGTAGTGTTCGGGTGAAAAGGAACTCTGCCACAGCAGTTCGATGGCCTCATCGACGGTCATGCTGCTCTTGGTGACCAATCTTTCCAGCAACAGCAGTCCGATTTTTTTCTTACTGAGGTCGATGATCTTGCCTTGAATTGTGACAGAACGGTTGCGGCTTGAGAAATCCATGCGGATCTCCGGCGTCTGGAGCGATTGTTTTAAACGCTGGGTCCACAAAGCTTGGCTGCGCGGATCGAGCGCACGCAAGATCAGCTGGATTTTGCGATGGAGTTCGGTGCGAATCGAGGGATTGTCTTCAAGGTTCGCGGCGATACAAAGCAATCTTAAATAAGAAGCCCACGGCAGCTTGGCGGCTAGACCTGTGAGTTCACTCAACAGCTGCTGCTGTTCAAGTGTTTCTTGAACGATCTGTTTTAAGAAGATTTCAAACGGATCGAGATCGTCAAATTCACTCACTTTTTTCAAAACTTGCGGCGTCAGCTTATGGTCAAGAGTCAGTAGGCCTTCGACAAAGTCGAACACCAGCAGCCTTTGGTCGATGGTTGAGACCGAAGTGCCGACTCTTTCAATTCGCTGCCAGGCGTGATCGGCGCCGATCAAACGCAGCTCGATCAACATTAAACTGTGCTCAAGTTCGACGGATAAATCCTGGGTTAAGCGCTCACGCGGGAAGCTGATCAACTCGCGATAGTGATTGCTCAGCTCTTGAGTCGGCTCGTAAAGGGCTTGCCAGCGGGCTTTTTGGATCAAGGCCCGGCAGCGATGAAGCGGGGCTTTGGAGCGGGCGAGTGCTCGCTCATAAAACTGCACGGCCGGGGCCAGGCGGGCTTCTTCTTCGAGAAATTTCCCCACCATCAGTTCGCACTCGATCAGCGAACGCTCGCTTAAATGGGCTTCATTTTCGATCAATAGCACTTCCAAGCGGGCCAAGCTCGTGCGAAAGCCCTGCATGTCCTGCAGATGATATTGGCAGACCACCATATCGCGCATCAAATTGACGTTCTCGCCGTACTGATCGAGCGCGGCCTGCATTTCACCGAACGCTTGCGTGATGTCCCCGCGATGAAACGTCACAATGGCCTGAAAATGGGCTTTCATGCGCTTTTCCGCAGGCGTGGTGGCCAGCACTGAGGACAAATCCTGAGAGGCCTCGTCGAGTTTTCCGTTCAGAATTTTTAAATTGATCTCGCCCAGCTGTTTTTCAAGATTCATTCGATGCTCCCGGTCCGTACGCGAACCCGAGGCCCACTCGCCAGGGCGATATTGTAGCCGCTCAAGAGCGGTCGCTTCATGAACTCCAGCAGCGTTACACCAGAAGTGAAGTGGGCGCTGAAGAGGGCGGGCTTCTCTAAGTCCCACAAGGTGTCTTGCAAAAATGAGGTCACGATTTGAAAGCCGGTGGCTTCGCTTTCGTCGGCAAAAAATACGCGCGACAAATCGCTCACGACATCGCCGGTGAATTGCCGCTTCATAAACTGCACCGGAAAATAATTGAGCGCGTATTGGGCCTGTGAGCGTTGATCGATGGTCATGACGTCTTGAATCTTCGGCAATTCACGCAGCATGACCGCGCGGTAGTGAGGCGCAAAGGCCAGCAGCGGCAGGCTGACGGGAAGGTAGGCCTCGCGCATGTTGACGATCAATTCCTCGATACAAGCTTGCGCGCACTTTTCCGAAACCAAGTGCAGTAAATAGGGATCCGAAAGGTCCTTCGGTGCAACAATCAGCTCGAGATCGACAAGTTCGCGCAAGATGGCGAACTCGACCTGCAAGGCTCTTAAATAGGTCAGGGTGTGCGCCTGTAAGGGATTGCTTAAGGCCACCATCGGATTGAGTTTGCCCTCGCTCATTATATTGAGATTGCGCAAATGGGGAATCTCTTCGGCGCCCGGATGAAGCGGGTGCGACTTGCTGTCGAAATAAACCGCCATTTCGTGCGCCAGGATTTGCACCAGCCTCGGGAATGAAAGCTTTTTCGAGGTCGTCACAATCGTCGTGGTGTTGGCAAAAGGGTCGGTCCAGCTCTCGATAGGAAAAGCTTGCTCCGAGCGCACCAGTTTGTAGCTGCGGGCGCGGGAGGGTTTCAGCGCGATTTTGCGGATGTCATTGGGAGAGGTCGGATAAATCCACTGCGAAGGTTCGGAGCCTGCGCAATTCTTGGCGATGATTTCGGCCTTGGCTTTTGAGATCCCTAAATGCAATTCAAGCGCTTGGGCATCGGCCCCCAGTAAATCGCGGCAAACGGCCTTGCCGATTTGCGTACGCAAAATCATATCGAAGGCGAGATCTATATCTTGTTGGATCGGCACTTCAATGACGGCGGCAAAAACTTGCGGGGACGCCATGAATGAGGCCAATACTAAAGCAATCCTGATGAACGACATTGTAGCGCTTGTAGCACAAAAACGACGCGTGCAGAAATGTTCAGATTTGTTTGTTCCCCTTTTTCAACGGGCCGGATAATTTTCGCCGCATCTTTGGTCTTCCTTTCTTGACACAGGGAGCCCGAATTTCAGCTGGGGGGAAACCAGGGGGAGATTCGGGCTCTTTTTTTGTCAATTTGATAAAAAGATCAGCACCTCAAGAGCTTCCATCTCCAATTAAAGCGGTTCCGGGTTTTGCAATGGCTCTAGCCTGGGGACTATATTATGTGCTCAAAACTATCGATTCTCATTTTAGCTCTTATAACCGTTACTGCGGGTTGCGGTGAGGCCAGCCGCTCACATCAAAGTGGGCAGCGCACTTCCGTCACTGAAAACAAAGACCCTTCCCTTGAAGCAAAGATGGAAAGGGAAGCCGAGCAGGCCGCCCCCTTGCTGGTAAAGGGAGAAGTGCGCAATGCGGTTCCGGTTTACAAAATCCCCACTAAATTGCGTGAGCGCTTAGAAAAGGCCCAGCCCGAACTCGTCGCAAATTATAGTCAGCGCTTTCAAGTCTATGATCAGCACCTGCATATCAGCACGAAAACCTCAAAGATGACTTTCTCGGCGACGCTCAAGATCCCCGGAAAACAAGACGAGAACATTGAACTCAGTTGCTCGTTTGAGCAAAGCCAAATGCCGTGGTCTTGCGATCAGATGTACCCCACGGACACTCGGGTTGCGGAGAGCCGCCGTCTGCAGGCCACCGTGAATTGCCTCGACACGTTTCGTTGCGAACAAGTGGGAGTCGAGCTCTTTGTCGTCATTGACGGCAAAACCGAATCGCAGCTTTTTCAGAACACCAAATTTTCCGCGCGCAAAGCGAGCTCGGGCGATATCGAAGAAGAAGTCGTCCCGCCGATAAAGGACATTCAGCAAAAACCCAACTATGAGCCGCCGGTCAAATCCGTCACTCAACCGGCGAAGCCTGCGCAAAAAGAAGTCGTCCCGCCAGCCGAGCCGGTTGAGCCAAAGCGCTTGCGCGTGTTTGAAAAGCCCATTCGTGAACAACCGGCCCCCCCGGCCGTGACGACAACTCCTCCGGCGGAGCCAGCGCTGCCTGCAGAAGTCGCGCCCGCGCCCTCGGCTCCTCCCGCAAAGGTTGAGCCCACAGTCCAAGAATTCGGCCCGGAACTCTCGGAAAAAGAATTAGATGAAGTGATGGATGATCCCAACTCGGCGATTGAAATCAGCGCTCCGATGCCCATGCCTAATCCCAGCAAAGGAAAATACTCGATCCCGGGGATTGAAGAATTACGGCCCAACGTGGGGAGTGGCGTGAAGTCGCAAGCCATCGGCTCGCACAACCGCGGCTTTTTGCGCACCGGAACTGAATTGCCGGCAAATGGGCCGGGTTTTGTGTGCCGCCATCGCAGCAACCGCGATTTTGGAACCGATCTGGCGATCGAAATGTTGACCGGAGCCGCGGCCGATGCCGATAAAAATTTTCCAGGCCAATCGCCGATCGTGGTCGCCAATATTTCCAAGCAGGGCGGCGGAAAGCTGTGTAATCCCAGCGGCAGCTGCCACGCCAGCCACCAGACCGGGCTTGATGCCGATGTCGTTTTTCCCTCAGTTAAAAAAGTCACCGACATGTGGTCGCTTTGCGGTGGACGTTGCACCAAGGGCAGTCATATTTCAGATGATTTCGACACGCCACGCTTTTGGAATTTCGTAAAAACTTTGAACTGCGCCAAAAGCCGCCCGGTGATCGCGATGTTTATCGATGCGCAAATCAAGCATTACATGTGCGATTGGGTGAAGCAAAACACCAACGAGGACCTCAGCGATCCCGACTCCTGCGCTTTTCGCACCCTTCAGGCGATGAAGCACGCCAGCGGCCACCACAATCACGTGCACGTGCGCTTCAAATGCCCGGGTAATCGCGATTGCCGCGACGCCACGGTCAGTCTTGGCCGGGGCACGGGCTGCTGATAACCACTTAAAATGCAGTTGGGCCGGAGTGTGAGTTAAGTTCCCTCTTGACCCCGGCGCGGTAAACCTTTAACTCTTTGGATTCACCGAGAAAAGGTAGAGTGAATGGCAAAACTTAGTTCCGTTAATAAGAATGAGCGTCGTAAAGCATTGGCCGCAAAGTATGGCCGCTATCGCACCGAGCTCCGTAATAAAGCCAACAATCCGAACGTTGGCGACGATGACCGCGCGGCTGCGCGTTTGAAACTGGCTAAACTTCCCCGCGACACTTCGCCGATTCGCACGACCGTTCGTTGCTCGATCACGGGACGTCCGCGTGGCAACTATCGTAAATTCGGTTTGTCGCGTATGGCTTTTCGCTCATTGGCTCACCGTGGACTTCTTCCGGGTGTGACTAAGGCCAGCTGGTAATTCAAAAAAACTATGCGCGCACGGTGGTGCGCGTTTGTTTTATGCCCTTATTCATTTTGCTTCCGGCTAAAGAAGCACGCACCAATCCTCAAAAAAATTAGGAATTTCGAAGGTACGGTTGAGGTGACCAGATGATTGAAATTGTATCCGGAACCAACCGCCCGAATTCAAACACCATTAAAGTGGCGAAGTTCGTCGTCGAAATTTTTCGCGAAATAAAGGCCGAGGTGGATTTGCTTGATCTCGCCCATCTTGATCTGAAAGATCTGGCGGACGGCGAATACTATAAGGGTCCGCAAGGCACCTATCTCAAGGCCGTTGATCGCATGCAAAAGGCCCGCGGCGTATTGTTTGTGGTGCCGGAATACAATGGATCTTATCCCGGCGCGCTGAAGCTCTTCATCGATTACTGGCGCTATCCGCAGACTTTTGAAAACCGACCGATCGCTTTTGTCGGGCTGGGCTCAAGATGGGGCGGCCTAAGGCCGGTCGAACATTTGCAGCAAGTTTTTGGATATAGAAACGGTTATATATTTCCGCAGCGGGTTTTTCTCACCCACATCAAGGACACATTCAAAGACGGCAAGGTCACGGATCCTCTCGTCCATGACCTGCTCAAAATTCAAGCGCGGGACTTCCTGAAATTTATCGCCGGGCTTGAATCGCAAGGCTTAGACGCCAACTCGCGCCTCAAATGAAATGGCTGATCACCGCCTTTGAGCCGTTCGCCGGATCGGCAATTAACTCTTCACTTCAAGTTATGGCTGAGCTTAAAGCGCTCCACCTCAGTGATCGTTTGGTTTTTCATGCTCCCGTGCCGGTCAGCTTTGCGAAGGCATGGCCGGACGTCAAACAGCGCGCAGAAAGCATTGATGATCTTGCCGGCGTTTTGTCTTTAGGCCAGGCGGAAACTCGCCGGCGAATTGGTCTAGAGCGTGTCGCGCTAAATTGGAACGACGCCGGTCTTGCGGACAATGACGGTCTTATTCCCCCGCAAGGGAAGATCCATTGCTGGGCCGGATGTGATTTGGAGCGATATTCCGTGGGACCAATTCGCCTTATCGCCGCTTACGGAAAGATCTTATTCGGCCGGGACTTTTGTTTGCAACGCACTCATGTTTGAATTGATGACATGGGCAAAGTTGAACAACAAGCATGCCGGCTTTGTGCACATTCCCTTGCTTGAGTCGCCGGGGGAAATCGTGAAAGAGATGCGTAGGATCCTGGAGTTTATTTTAAAGATATGAGCACGATTCAAGTTGTCTCGGGAATCATTGAGGATGAGACGGGGAGGTTGCTGATCGCTCAGCGCCCACCGCACAAGAAGCTTGCAGGCCAATGGGAGTTCCCGGGTGGAAAGATCGAACGGGGCGAAGATCCACCGGCGGCCCTCGCGCGTGAATTGAAGGAAGAGCTGTCTTTGGATGTGGCGATCGGCCGTTTTATGGGAATTTACCCCCATACCTACGACTGGGGACAAATCGATTTGCATGTTTATGTCGTGCGCGCATTGAATGAGCCGAAGCGAAGCGCGGATGTCCATGTCTTCAAATGGGTCACGCCGGGAAAAATTATTCCTTCGCAACTTGCCGCCGCCGACGTAGCCCCTTTGAAGGATTATCTCGAGTCTTCCGGACTTTAGGCGCAGTCAAATCCCTTTGCGCATTTACCGATATGTGAATACGCCGGGGAGTCGCGCATGTCGGTACGTAAAATCATTGCGGAAAAAGTACTTTGGGAAACGTTGAAGCGATGGCAGAAGTCGTCGCCGGATCTGGATCGTATGCAGTTCCTGAAAACGGTTCCGTTCTTCAATGAACTCTCCAATTGGCAGCTTAAAAAAGTCAGCGAAATTGTTTTTGAGCGCTCCTATGAAGCCGGTGAATTGATTTTTGAACAAGGTCAGCCGGGTGCGGCTTTGTTTTTGATTGTTGAAGGCCAAGTTTCCGTGGAGATCTACAAGGATCACTTCACCGCGACTTTGGCGGTCTTGGAACAAGGCGCCTTCTTCGGTGAAATGGCTTTGCTTGACGAATCCCCGCGCTCGGCCTCGGCGCGCAGCTTGCAATCCACCAAGGCCATCGCCCTTTATCGTAACGACTTAAACCATTTGATTCACACCGACCCTGAAACCGCTTGCCACATTTACCATGCTTTGGCGCGCATCACGGGGGATCGTTTGCGCCGCACCAACGAGCTGGTGCAAAATTCAATGCCCGAAGAGAAGATCGCGGTATGAAGCGCCGGCCGACGCTTGAGCAACAAGAGCATGAACGCAAAATCCGTGGGCGGATTTTTAAGTCGAGCTTCTTGGTGTTGGCGGGGCTCAGTGCCGGTTTTTTATTTTGGCACTTAAGCAGTTTGGTTTTGCCGGTGATTGTCGGCGCGCTATTAGCCTACCTTTTTAGACCGTTAAAGGATCGCTTTCAGATCAATTGGCTGCCCCATGAACTGCGCGTGTTGATGCTGTTTGCCTTTATTGGCGCGGGGCTTTTTGTCATCGGCAATAATGTGGCAAAACATATCCCGAATGAAAAAGCTAAACTCGAGCTCAAGGTCCGCATTAAGTATAAATTAAACGAAAAGTTTCAAGAAATCGCAGGAACCCTGAATCCGCAGAAGCGTTCAGGCACCGTGGCGCAATTGGTGGCACGCGAAGGTGGGCCCATGATGGATCAGGTGAATAAGTTCTTATCCCTTGATCCACAAGAGACCGAATTGTTCTTAAAATATCATGAAGGCTACAATAACGAGCCAAAGATCGAAGAACGTTTTTACGATTACTTTTTGGCGAACAGAACGACGAATGTTTATACGCTGGAACGGGATCCCTCCAGCGCCGACTCAGGGCTTTCGCCGGCTTCTTCAGGACAGACAGGGGAGCGTGGAGGGGTGCACAGTGCTTTAATGGAGGAGCTCTCCATTTGGATATTAACGCCGCTGATTTTTATATTTTTGGGCTTCGACAATGGGCAAATGCGCCGTTACTTCATTGGTTTAGTCCCGAACCGTTACTTTGAGCTTTCACTGACGATCCTCGATGAGCTCGACGACGCCGTCGGACGCTATTTGCGCGGTACGCTTATGGAGTGCGCATTGGTCGGATTCACTTTTACGATTGGTTTTATTTTTATCGGAATTCCCGTTTCGATTGCCGTGGCGATTGGGGTTATTTCCGGCCTAGTGAATGCCATTCCCTTTTTAGGGACCGTCATTGGCCTAGTGATTGGCTTGGCGTACGCGCTGGTGGCGGAAAATGTGAACCCTCTTATCCCAGGGTTAAATCCCGGCGATCTTGCCGTTTACGTCGTGATCTTGGTCGGTATTGTGCACACTCTCGATAACGCGATTTTTGCGCCGGTCGTATTGGGTAAGGCCGTAAACTTACATCCTTTAGTCGTGGCCATTGCCATCATTAGCGGCTCCTTGCTGATGGGTATTTGGGGCATGCTGTTTGCCATTCCTACCGTCGTGGTAGTTAAGACCGCGGTAGAAACATTGTTTAAAGAACTCAAAGCTTATAGGATTATTTAACATGCAGGAGATTCACGCGTGAAAAAATATATCTGCCTTCTCGCTATTTCTGGGTTCTTATCCGCTTGTTCCATGACGCCTAAACATCAGGATCTGGTGGGCTCAGTCTCTCGCACTCCAAGCGCGGACTATCCGATGACTAAGCCATCCATTGAGATCCTAGCGACCACACCAATCGTTCAACATTCGATTCGCATGAATTTAAAAAACTATTGCAACCCGGGTTATCGCAAGGTTGCTAAAGCCATTTGGACTTGCGAGGTGTTCAGCAATTTGCCTCCCACTGGGCGAATTCTATCGATCGATGCGGAAGAGCAGATCGTCGATCTGCCACTTTCTATTCGCGCCAAAATTAGTTTAAGTGTTGCCGCCGACAATGTGATTTTGGCGGCCTTTATCCCAGTTCAGGCGAATAAAAAAGGCGAACTCGAACCCTATGCGATGACCTTACACGACAGCGGAATTCCCGAAGTGTTCGGTAAAATCCGCGAGAAGATGAGCCAGGATTATTTCGTCACCGTGGTCTATCAAGGGCCGGAACTGTTCTAAATAAGGACGTAAGTCCCTAGAACTATAGTCCTGATGTAACATAATATAACTTATCAGAGGTCTGATCCGCCTTAAAGCTGGACCTAAATCACTCCGATACTCTCTATATATGCGCAAAAGCTTAGCCATGGCCGGGCCTTTCATTATTGGTCTGATTTCTATCCAGGGTTATTCCGATTCCGACTGCAAAAAGGCCCGCCCTGACTCCTCAAAACTTCAGCAAACTTCTCCCAAATGCCGTGAAGCCTTCAAAAACGCCGAGGATTGCTGCACGAACCCGACTCGGAGTGAATGCGGATACAAGATCACCAATGGCGGAGTCCCCGAAAAATTACCAAGCGAAGGCTCATATGGTGCCGCCGTACAAGAAAGCGCGCGACTGATGAAGGCGCGTAATGAGAACAACGCTTTCGCTTCATTGTGTAAATCAGCACGAAAAAAAGCGGGCAAGATTTGCAGCGCCGAACTTTCGCGAACGCTCGACGAAATTTCTAGCGCAAGCACATCGGAGCAACAAAAATCCGCAGCAAAGGTCGTGAACGACACGGATGACTTTCGGGTTCTTAGCGATAATTATGTTGCAGAGCTCGAATCTTGCCATCGCCGGCAAGCCGCGCAGAACGATCGGGATTTGATTGCAAGTTTAGCGACCTCCAATGCGGCGATGGGCGATAGCCAATGGCGGGCCACTTGTCAGACCGACCGGATCGGCGACGACGAGACGACCCAGTGTTACCTGTATAACGATGCACAAAGCTCCGGAAATTTTGTGACGGGAAAAGAGCGTGACGATCTCCCCGTCCGCTCCGTGGCGCTTGACGGTTGCAGTGGATACACCGACGAAGCCGGCAATCTGACGACGGCCGCGCATTGCACCCAACTGGGCAATATGCCTGAAAGTGCGCGCCGAAATCCCAACGGAGAAACCGAGGTAGCGATTTGGAAAAATCCTCGTGGGTCGGATTACAGCGATAGCACCGCGGAGGCCGCCATTAAAAATGGTCTTCATTATGACGATGCCAAAGGCTACCAGAAGACCGATGTCAATGACCCGAGTTTTGAAGGGAAGCCATATTACACGCTTGCACGCGATCCGAATATGTCATCGGGATGTGCCGTTAGAGAGCAAATTCTCGCCTGCTCCGATTCCGCTTTAGTCGGCATTCGCGGTGTCGGGGCGGAGGTTCAAGGCTATCCTGGCGACTATTTCTATGAAGCAAACCCTCGCGACAAGCAAAGTGAAGTTCTGGTGACGCGCGGTCCGGCCTATTACGACGCCTATTCTGGGAAATTGAATGTGAATACCTACGTAGGGCCTGGAAACTCGGGTGGCCCGGTTTATTTCCCGTCGCAAACGAATATCGGCGGATTTGTTTCGGACCGCCCCGTGATCGCGGGACCGGCTTCGACGGCGCAATTCTCAAGGGATCCGGTAACCAATCTCCCAAGTGATGGAGCCGCCATTTCTTACAGTCAGCGCACCGGTGGCGTTCCTATTCCGATTTATAAATCCGGCACCACCTACATCGTGCAACAGGCGATCGATTCCACTCTTTTAAAAGGTGGCTCAATCTTCACCAATCCGCCGAAACTTCGAGGCGCGAGATGAAGTGGGTGCCGTATTTTCTTGTGGCATTGGCTCTCGGTGCATTTACTTATCCGCTTCTGCATAAGAAACCAAAGCCCGCGAGATTGGACTCACGCTCGGAAAATATTGTTCAAAATATCGTTCAAGGCGGCCATCGCGACCTGGCTTCCGCGCGCTTTGAACAGAAAATCAATTCCGATCGCGGACACGACTTGGTCAATGCCGTCGCCTACACCTGCCTTGAAAAATACAACCGTGATAGTTGCGTTACTCATCTGATACATTGCGGGCTACCGTGTAAAGCCATGATTCCTGCGGACCGCTTTGCTAAAATTGAAACGGACTATTGGAATTTGATTGATCGACACGGGTTACGTGCCCGGATGAGGAGCCACCCATGAACCGGGTATTATTTGTTGTCTTGTCGCTCTTCTCACAGGCTTTGTGGGCCAATGAGGTTGTGACAAAACGCAGCCTTCAAGAATGTTTTAAGGCGATAGGTCGCGACGATTTTGAGGTATTGGCGTACAGCGCGGACACCAAGACGCTGGTCTATGATGTGAATAAGGAGTCGACGATCGTGCTTAAGGAAGGATCCGGTTATTCTTTGGATGCGACCAGTACGGCCCAATGCAAGAAGATCGATATGGGAAGCCTTGAACGGCTTGGGAAATCGATCGCCGACGATGTAAAAGCGGCAGTTAAATCTGGTAAGAATAGTTCTGGCTTTGTGGTTTGCGTGAAGGCTTTGCAGCTTTTGGATCAAGATGTGAGCGCGCAACTGACCGAAATGTACATTAAGCACCCGTCTTCTGAGGGACGGCATACGCCCTCTACCGGCCGCTAATTTTCAGGCGGCTGATCCAGTGCTTTTAACTTTCCCAGTCCCAAAAAATAAGTTTCAAAGCTTCCTTTGCGGACCGCCTCAGGCTTTAGTCTTTTGGTTTGCTGAAAGGATCTTTCGAGGGTCTTAATCAGGCTGTTGACGTCGGGTCCTTCAAATATTTTCATCACCAAATTCCCACCCTTATTCAGGTGCTTTTCGCTGATGTTGATCACCTGTTGGCACAATTCAAAGCTTCGCGCTTGATCCGTCATGCGGATTCCCGTGGTGTTCGGGGCCATATCGCTCAACAGACAATTGATCACGCGGCCTTCCAGTATCGCCGGATCAAAATCAAAGGCGTTCATCACGTAGAATTTCGCGTTGTCTAATTTGAGGTTAATTTCTTTCAAATCCAGGCCGACAACGCGGCCTTTGGGACCTAAAACTTTGCTCGCGATCTGGCTCCAGGCACCTGGGGCCGCGCCCATGTCCAAGACAAAATCGCCAGGTCGTATCAGTTTGAATTTCTTCTGAAGTTCATCGAGCTTGTAAGCCGAGCGCGCGACGAATCCCTCGGCTTTGGCTTTATGGAAAAATCGGTCTTTCGGATTATATGCCATCAGAAGGACAATCTAGCTTAGCCCCTGACCTTTAGTCCATAAACATCCCGCGCCTTTCAATATAGTGGCGATTTTTTCCGATATTGAAATGGGGGAATTTGAGATGCAGAGACCTTGGAGCCTTTACAACAAAGAAGAAAAACTGCGAATCGACGACCTGAAGCCGGAACACGTCCGTATTATTTTGCTCGCGATACCGACCGCCCGCATGGGCGATTGGTATGCATGTATGGAAGGCGACGTGCATTGGCAACCGATTGGTTCTATCCCCGAATTCTATGAAGACGTTCGCCAGATGAAGGGTAAGCCCGACGATATGCCCTCAACCAGCAGACACGATCCGCCGGCAGCGCCTCCCCAAGCTCCCCGCCGTCCGTTATTTGAGGACGCGCCGGTCGATCTTAAAACCGACCCCACGCTGCAAGTGGATTCCTCGCGCACGAAAGAACGCCGTACGGCCAGGCGTTACGCGCGCCACCTCAATTTTAAAATCGCGCAGGACGGAAAAGTGTTTGCTTGCGAAACGCTCGACGTTTCGATGAGCGGCATGTCTTTAGAGCGCGAATTGCCCGACTGGGTAGGAAAAACTTTTAAGGCCGAGCTGAATCTCAACAAGACAACCGTATGGGTCAAATGCACGCGGGTGAGTGAGACCAAATTAAAGATCACCGACTCGGACTCGTGGGATGTTATCCGCCAATGGATTGTGAACTGGTAATCAATAATGTTTTGGAAGAAGCGTACGCCCCAATTCAATCAGCCCACATCGACGCTCGGCCGCCTGGCGAATCGTCTCGGCGTTGAACGCAGATACAGCGCGCGCATTCGTTATCCAAAAGGGCCTATTTCGATCTTGCCTCAGATCTCCTTCAATAATCGCCGGCTTGAAGTGCGCGATATTTCGATCGGCGGCTGTTGCCTGCTTGATCCGAATGAGTTTTTAGGTCCCGCGATCGGCCTTGATGTGCACTTGATTTTGGAATGGCCCGACGGGCCGGTCAGCGTTCACTCGCGGATCGTCAGCAGAGTTGATCATCGCCGGCATATCCAATTTCTGAATTTGCCCTCAAGCCGCCTTGAACAGTTGCGGGCAGCTATCGTGCCCGGTACTTACGGCCTCGATTTGCGGCCGGTCTGTGACGGCACGAGCGATGGGCCTGTGATGCAAGCGCGCGAGGTATGGAGCTCGCTGAAGGGCGACGCGGTCATTATTGAAGATGATCTTCAGCGCCTGGCCCAAATCACGATCGCCGGCCGGAATTACATCATTTTCAAAGAAGCTTGGCCGGCCAAAGCCCCCTCCCTTCCGTTGACGCAAAACGAATTCGCCGAGCTCATTTTATTTTTAAGCAACATCCCGCAACCGAGCGATTTACTTGAAGCTTTTATCGCGCATTTAGAGAATTTGATTTTGCGAGGTGCCCCGTGATTTCAAATCTTGAAAGTTTCAAGCCGAAGTTACGAAGCGGAAGAGTTTTGCCGCAAGGCTCACGCATCATTTTTGAAACCGACAATCCGTACAACCAAGTCATCTTGCCGATGGCGCTGGCGGATCTTGTTCTCTTGTGCAGCGGACAGTTTTCCGTGCGCGAAATCGTCGAGAAAATCTACAAGAAACAAGGCTTAGTGCCGTTTAAGTCCATATTGATGGCGATTCATGTCTTGCATCAAGGCGGCTTTTTTGAAAATGGCCACCAGCTTGTTCTCAGCTCCGATTTACAAAACTGGATGGAGCCAAAGCGTAACCGATGGAATCTATCGTGGACGTTCGGGCAAAGAATCGTCGCCGATCACCGCTCCCCTTCATTCTACTATGTTTCAACATTATTGGTTTTGATCGCAGCGCTTTTAGGATCGCAGCTCTTGCCAATCGGGCCGCTGTCCTTGGCTGAATCCTGGAGTTCATCTTTCACCAAGGGCGAAGTTTTTTTTCATCTCGTTTTAGCAAGCTCGTTGCTCATGACGATCAAGTTCCTGTTCCGCGGCCTGCAGCTTTTAATGCTGACAGGAAAAGCTTATAACGTTTCGCTCCGTCTTAGCCCGTGGGGGATTCATCTTCATGTGGGCAACGAAGCCAATGATCTTTTTGAAAATAAGCTTTATACGGCGATGTTTTATGTCAGCCAAATCATCTCGCCTTGGAGCTTTGTTTACGCGGGATCTTTTTTCATCAGCGAAGGGCAAATCGAACCGTTCGTGATCATGGCCACAATCATGACTTTTTGGAGCCTAAATCCTTTTGTGCCCAGCGATGGCTTGCGGTTGATTCAATCCTTAATGTTGCCTAGCGACCGCGATGTGGCCTCGTGGCATTTTGAATCCAACCAATTGATCGACTCGATCAGCCCGGAACAACGCCGGCAGGACCAAGATTTTGGGCGCATTTGCGCGATTTGGGGCGCGGTTTGGTTGGTGGCTTCGATCACCATACTTCACGAATCCGCGATCATCTTCGGCCCGAACGTGCTGACGGAAGTTTCGCAGCTGTCGGTGGACTCGCTTGTTCCGCTGCTGGGGTTATCGCTGTGGCTTTTCGGCTTGTTTATGGTGGTGCAATCCATGGTTGAAACCGTGGCCACCTCGCTGATGCGCAACTCATGGCGAAGGCTTGCCGGCCGGCTGAAAAAAATGGGCCTTCGCCCGCGCCAAGATTGGTCGATCCAACAAGTGACGGCTAAAGTTGAATCCCTGCCGCTGTTCTCTCATTTTCACGAACAGTTCTTAATGAAAATCATCAATAGCTCGGAAATCTTGGAGTTTCCGCCTAAAGCGAATATTCTCGCTCAAGGCGATTCGGCGCGCGAGCTGTTTGTTCTGCTTGACGGCGAAGTCGAGATCATTCGCTCCGGCCGCCACGGCGAGAAAGTGTGGATTAGCCGGCTAGGCCCAGTTTCGGTTTTCGGCGAAGCCGCTTTGGTCGACGATCAGCCGCGCTCGGCGCAAGTCGTGTCTTATCTCAACAGTACGGTGCTTCGCGTGCCGATCCATATCTTACGTCAAGTCGCGCTTGAGTCGCAATCGGTCCGCCAGCTGGAAGACTTTCGTAACGCCATTTTAGTGAACCAATTCTTTGCCTCAAGCCCCGTCTTCCGCAGTCTAACTACGGAATCCATCGATTTTCTGCAGAGCCGCGGAACGCTTGAATACTTCGATCAAAATCAAACCGTTTTCATGCAAGGCGATTCCGGCGACAGTCTCTTTTTGATTTTGCGCGGAACCGTAAATGTGTCCGTACACGGCACCTCGGTCAAACGTCTGATGCAAGGCAATTTCTTCGGCGAAATTTCAATGATCGCGAACATTCCCCGCACGGCCACCATCTTGACCGAGGAACCCACGGTGTTATTTAAAATCTCTTCCGATGCCTTTTGGGAAGTGCTTGTTAAGCATATGGACTTGGGTGTTTTTCTGGAGACAATTTCGGAATCCCGCCTGCGTGAGGATCTGCAGATTTTGCCCCTCAAACCCACCGGCAGCGATTCAAAATGAGACGTTTTAAGCGGACCATGCTCCAGAGCGACCATTTTGTAAACCCCTGTGGTAACCTATTTAAGTCGTTCCCCGTCCAAGAAGGAGTTCGCGCGTGAAGCGTTCAAGTCTCCGCTACACCTGGCCCTTCATCGTTTTGCTCACCATTCCATTCGTCTACAATTCTTGCCAAGGCGGCTTGCTCGGAAACAAAGGCTTCAGCTCGGCACAATCGGCATCGTGCAAAGCCGGCCTTGAAAAAGGCGTGGTCACCAAGATGCAGTACAACGATGACTTGCCGCCGTCGGCCTTCGCTTCGAAAAAGGTGCGCTTAAAAGCCGACCTCGATCAAAATACGGTTCAAGCCAAAGCCTCGGGCCCGCTCATCGTCGCAGCCGGTAAAAGTCTTGGCGTTCTTTTGGACAATACTTGTTTGCAGCGGACCAAAGACTTTCTTGATGACACGGTTATCTCCAAAGGGGTTCTTGCCACCACACCGCTTCTTAGTCAGCTCGACCGCCAGGCTTACGAATGGATTTTGGATCGTGATTACAGCGAAGATGAAATCGAAGACCAAGCCAATCGTGAAGAGTGCGTGATCGGCATCACCTGGAACCATAGCTACAAGATCCAGGCGGCCTTTAACGACAGCAGCCTGACATCGCAGACCCATATGAACGCGATCCACGCGTTCGAAGCCTATGATAAATTTTATGGCGATGGATTGAGTGGCGGAATGAAGCTCTCCGGATCGTCCGTAGTTTTGGCTGTCGTCGACACCGGAGTCGACTGGCAGCATCCCGACCTGCAAAACAATATGTGGGCTCACACCAACGGCATCGGTATCGATGTCACCACGGTTTGTACCGGCTGCATTGTCGATTATAACCCTTTCGATGTCTCGGATATCGGCCACGGCACCCATGTCGCGGGCCTTATGGGCGCGGTCAGCAACAACTCACAAGGCATCGTCGGCACCATGCCCTTTCGCGCAAAGATCATGGCCATAAAGATTTTCAAACGTGAAACAAACGGCGACCTCAGCACGACCTCGCAATATTTTTACAATGCGGTGAGATTCGCCTATCTCAATGGCGCCAACGTCATCAACTTAAGTCTTGGGGCCGTCGGAGCCGGCGCCTCGACGGACACCTTGGCCGAAACCGCGCTAAATGAGGCCATCGCACACGGCTCTTTTGTCACCGTCGTAATAGGCAACGCCGATAACGGCGCAAACGGGCAAGTGATCGACGGGACCACTTATTCTTCCATTCCCGGACAGTTCTCAACGAAGGCCGGTGTGGTGGGCGTTGGGTCTTTTGACGCCAGCACCGGAGAGAAAAGTTATTTCTCTCACTACAGCACGACATTTGCCGAAATCGGAGCACCCGGAGCTCAGCAAGGTTCAACCGGGATTTATTCGACCAAGCCAAGAGCTCTTTCGTCTTATGGAACCCTCGCCGGTACGTCACAAGCGGGCCCGCTGGTTTCGGCTGCGGCCGGTCTGACGATCGGGCTTATCCGCGAAAGTTACGGCATCGTTCCGACCCCGGCCGAGGTTGAGCGATTGCTTCTCGCTTCGGCGGTGAAGAGCCCGCAGTTAACGAATTACTTTAAGGACGGCAACCGCCTGGATCTTTTGTCGCTGGTGCAGAAGATCAACCAAGATTACCCGTTGACCGTAAATGGCAGCACAACCACATTGTCGTCGCTGGGTTGCGCCCGCTAAATCCTACGCAGTGAGCAGCGTAAATCATTTCCAAGTTTTAAATTGATCCCGACCGGACGGACTTGATCTGAGGCCGGTAAGTTTTCAAGTATCCAGCGGCAGAGCGCCTCCGGGGTAGCGGCAATTTGAATGTCCCGGCCTATGATTTTATGATCGATTTGCGCGAGGGTCGCGCGCAACTTCCCCCGTGCTTCGCCTTCATCAAAGCCAGGATGAGAGGCAAAACCAGCCTCGACCTCACAATTAAATCCCTGCCCAAAACTTAAAGAATCGCTTTCAGTCTGAAAACCGATCGCTATAAATTCGGCTAGATAAAATTCGCTCGAAGACATGGGGCGGTGCTATCACGAGGTTTGACTGAGGTCCAGAGCTCCTCCACAATAGATCCATGCCTTCATCTTTCGCCGTCCTCATCACAACCGTGTTTTTGTCTGTCTTCGCCTATGCGGAGAATAAGCCCATTTCGGATCTCTGCCTTGAGCAGTTGAAGTCGCTACCCGGTGCCGTGAATGAAGCCGAGTTAAAGGCGGTGTGCGCGAAAGTCGTCCAGATGGATGGTTGTGTGAGCTTTGAAGGTACGCCGATTTATCACTTTGAGAAGGCCGGTACGGACAAGAGGCCGAAAAGAATCTTCGCCAAGGCGCTGATTCATGGCGATGAAAATCTCAGCGGTTCCGTCGCTCGGGCATGGATGCTGCGATTGCAAAAAATTGACCCGCGCAACACTTGGCGCGTGATACCCGTGACCAATCCCGACGGATGGCACAAGAACACCCGCACCAATGCACGCGGCGTGGACTTAAACCGTAACTTTCCGACCAAGGATTGGACCAAAGAGGCGTTGAATTACTGGAAGAAAAGAATGAAATCGGATCCACGCCGGTACCCTGGAACTGAAGGTGAAAGCGAGGTCGAAACGAAATGTTTGATTAAACAGTTTGAAGATTTCAAGCCTGACTTTTTAATTTCAGTCCATATCCCGCTGGGCGTCTTGGACTTTGACGGCCCGAAAGTCAGCAATCCTCCCGCCTTTAAGCCTTTGCCGTGGCAGTCGCTGGGGAATTTCCCTGGCAGCCTTGGCCGCTACATGTGGGCGGATCGCAAGGTTCCGGTTCTCACCATCGAGCTTAAAGGCAATGAGGATCTAAAAAAGCTTGAGGCCTTCGACAGGCTTCAGGATATTTCGGGCACGATCGCCATTCAGGCGGATCAATTGAACAAACAAAAGAAGATTGTCACAAAGTAAAGAGACTCTTCGCCTGGGCTTTAAGCTTCATGCGGCCGTTTAAAAAGCCAAGCTCCATCATAAAGACCTGGCCCACAACTTGTGCCCCCGTTTCGTTACACAAAACTTCCGCGGCTTGGGCGGTGCCACCGGTGGCCAGCACGTCGTCAATGATGCACACGCGGTCGTCAATGGAGAGGGCGTCCGCGTGAATTTGCAGGCTGTCTTTACCGTACTCAAGATCATAAGAATGGGTCAGGGTCGCAAATGGAAGTTTACCGGGTTTGCGGATCAGCACCATGCCTAGGCCAAGCTTCATGGCGACGGCCGTTCCCAATAAAAATCCGCGGCTTTCGATCACCGCGAGTTTAGTGGTTTTGTGAGGGACCATTTCACTCATCAATTGCGCCAACGCATCGAGAGCCTTGCCGTCGGCAAGTACCGGCGTGATGTCTTTAAATAGAATTCCTTTTTTAGGAAAATCGGGAACGTCACGTATCAAGGCGCGGATCTGCTGAGCGGTCACTCAAAGCTCCACTTTTTAAAGCCACGGGACTCCGCTTGCTTTAAAAACTTTGCCGGAACTTCATAGACGTTCGCCATACCCGTAATCGATCCGCAAACTTGAATGTGCATCAAGCCGTCGCGTTTCTTTACGCTCGATAAGACCGGAATTCCCTGAAGTTCTTTAGCCATGGTCTCAAGCGCGATGGCTTTTCCCATTCCGCATTGCAAACTGCCGTCGTACTTATAAACAAGCGTGCGATCCTGGGCTGGGGCCTTTAAGGCATCGCCGCCTCCCACCGCCTCGACCGGTTTCGCCTCGCCGGGCGCATTGGCCTTGCGGCGGCAATGACCTTGAGTGCAGCCCGTAAAACCCAACACAACGATAAAACTTAAAACATATTTCAGTTTGATCATTCCCACGGCCAATCTTTCACATGTTTCTTCCAGCTGACCCGCAAAGCGTACAGATTGGCATCGTGGGACATAAAGTAGATCTCACCTTTTTTAGGATCGATCGTGGCCTTCGAAGTCACACCCCGCCCTGGTGCAAACTCACCAAGCAGTTCGCCATTGCGTGAATCTAAAAATCTTAAAGAGCCGTCCATCTCGCCCACGACCAGAACATTGCGATACAACGCCGGCGCGGTGGCAATACCCAGCGGATTGCTTTTGCTCCAAAGGATTTTGCCCGAGGCTTTATCGACGGCGATCGTTTTTCCCGAGGTCGTCGAAAAGAAAAGATTGTGCCCCGAAATTAAAACTTCCTCGTAGCCGCCATCGTCGATGGTCCAAATGATTTTGCCATCGCTCTTTGAGACCGCATAAAGAGCGCCGTCATAACTCGAAGCATAGACGGTATTGCCGTCGACCACAGGAGTGGCGTCGACATCGCGAAAGCGTTTATTGCGGTTAAGGTTCACTTCCCAAACCAAAGATCCCGAGCTCTTGTTGAGTGCGACCAAAGCACCGTCCGAAAAGCCTAAAATCAACAGCTCACCCGAAACGGCCGGCTCAGAGCCGCCACGCACGGAAAGATTGCTCGCTTCACGCCGGTTATACAGCCACAAAAGTTTTCCGGTTTTTGCATCAAGCGCATGAGCGACGTTATTGCCGCCAAGAACATAAGCCACGCCCGCTTGGATAAGGGGTTGCGCGATGCCTTCGGCCTTTAGCGGGTAAGTCCACAGGACGTTTCCAGTTTCGCTTTGCAAGGCATAGAATTGGCCGTCGCCGGCACCGAAATACAAAATGCCGTCGCTAAGTTGCGCGCCCGCCTCAACTCCGTCTTTAATATCAAAGCGCCAGCGCTGCCGGCCGTTGCTGCGATCGAAAGCGACAATGCCGTCGATCGAGTTACCGGCGAAAATCAATTTATCGGTGATGATCGGCGCGAACCGGTGAATCCGCCTTCCGGCCAGATACTCCTGATCCAACGTACTGCGTGTCCATCGTTTCTCGATCACAAAGCGGTTCGGATTCGTCTTTAACGACGAGCAGGCTGAAAGCATAAAGACGAGGGCGATAAGACCGGATCGTTTCATGAATAGTCCTTTGCCGAGGCTCAACCTTGTTGCGATTTCAGATCCAGCAGGCGCATGTACTGTTGTCCGGTGGTCGAAGCCTCGGTGTTGGGGAACTCGCGCCCCAGCTTTTCATACACCTCACGCGCCTTCGCCGCATCGCCCTTAAGTTCATATGCGACACCGCTTTTAAGCAAAGCTTCCGAATGAAAATAGTTGAGGGAATTCGACTTCAAAATTTCCTGATAGGCCTTAAGCGCGTCGTCCGGCTTGGCGTTTTCTAAATAGGCCAAGCCCCGATGCATCAAACGAAACCCACCGAGCAGATCTTTGCTGCCCGGCTCATAGCGGGGAACATCCAAGACCTCAAGAGCGAGTGGATACTGCTTTTGCTGAATGAGGAATGAGGCCAAATTCAGAGCGGAAACAAGAGCCGCACGGGTGTTTGCGTGATTTTTAATCTGCGCACGGATTTTTTCAACCGTAGCCGCGTAATCTTGCGCGAAATCCACCGGACGAGCGGCCTCGGGTTGAGCCGCCGTCTTGGACTTAGAACCCAATGCCGCCAACTCTTTCATTTGTTCCGCGCGCTGATCGCGGATTTTGGCTTCCGTCTTCTTCAACTCACCTTCGGGTTGGTACAAGGCTTCAGCAGCCACATTTTCCTGATGCTGATTCCAAAAGCTATAGCTGACGTAGCCCACCGAAATGACGATCGCAACCAAGCAGACGGCAACAATCGACTTCGCGTGTTCTTCAGCCCACGCCAAAATTTTATCGCTGCCCGAGATAAAAACATCCGGCCCTCTCAGTTCTTTGCTGATTTTTTCTCTTCTAGTCACGATGAACTCCTACTTCTGACGGTTGGTCATTTCTTTGAGGGTCGAAAAAGGGCGCGCCATGCGTCCGTGATGATGCTGTCTTAAGTTGGCGATGGACTTAATGCGGGTTTCCGCCAAAACGTCGGCTGCCTTTTGAGTGGCCACGTTCTCTTCACGCGAAATGCGGTACACCTGCAAAAGATTGTCGTACACCTGGGAGGTCTTCTCAAAAGCCCGTTCGCGCGAATAGCCTTCGAGCTCAACAAAGACGTTCATCAAGCCACCCGCATTGATCACGTAATCGGGGGCGTAGAGAATGCCCAATTCCATGAGCTGATCACCATGGCGGTGCTCGGCCAACTGATTGTTGGCTCCTCCCGCAACGATTTTGCATCTCAATTTGCTAATGGTCTGATCATTGATGATCGCTCCCATCGCACAGGGAGCGAAAACATCGCACTCCGAAGTGACGATTTCATTAGGATCTACCGCCGTCGCTTTAAATTTATCAACGGCTTTGGTGACGCGCTCTTTGTCGATGTCGGCAACGGACACGATCGCGCCCTCTTTGGTGAGGTACTCCACCAAGTGGGATCCCACATTGCCCAATCCTTGAACGGCGACACGCAAGCCTTTAAGAGAATCGGTTTTCAACTTCTCCTTCACCGAAGCTTTGATTCCCATTAAGACGCCATGAGCGGTGAACGGAGACGGATCGCCCGAACCGCCAAACGATTGCGGGATGCCGGTCACATAGGGAGTTTCCATAAAAATGTAAGCCATGTCGTGAACGGTGGTGCCGACGTCTTCGGCGGTAATGTATTTACCGTTCAAGCTGTTCACATAAGCGCCGAAAGTGCGGAACATCGCTTCGGTCTTATCTTTTTTGGGATCGCCAATGATGACGGCTTTTCCGCCCCCCAAGTTCAACCCCGCGGCGGCAGCCTTGTAGGTCATGCCTTTGCTTAAGCGCAAGACATCCACCAAAGCATCATCTTCGGTTTTATAGGGCCACATGCGGGTTCCGCCAAGAGCCGGTCCGAGTGTGGTGTTGTGAACGGCGATAATCGCTTTCAAGCCACTGTCTTTATCGTGGCAAAAGACGACCTCTTCGTGATTTCCATGTTTTTCGATCAACTCGAATGTGAGCAAAGCTGCCTCCCTGAAGACATTGATGCACGTCAGGAATTTACAATTTTTGTGCTCACGAAGAATAGGATTTAAAGACTAAAGAGCCAAGCCTTTTCGCAGCTTAGCTCGGAGCTCATTTTCAAGTGCGTCATAGGGTGGTTAAATTTTAATCATTGTAACCGCAGGCCCAAGAATAACGTGGCTTTCCGCTAAAGGCATCGATTGGTGAAAAGGCATCGGAAATGTTGGATTGCCCGAGCGAGCCGTTTCCATTTCCACTCACACCGAGATCCCAGCCGAGGCCGCCCAACACATTGGCGGCGACATTGGCTGCTGGAATGGCGATAGGAGTGTTCGAAGCATCTTTTTGTCCGCGATCGCAGATCACCGCATTAACAAATCCACCACCGCCACCACCACCGCCGTGCGCATTTGCAGCATCATAAGTCCCACCCGCACCGCCTGATGCGTCAAATTGAAGATTGGCTCCCAACGCGGTCGTTGTCTTTTGAGCGAGGAAAAATATCGAACCGCCGCCACCGCCACCGCCGGAAACGGCAGACATTGGGGCCGGCGAAGTGTCGCCCCCGTTGGCAAAAATATTCAGAGCGCCCGTTCCTTCAAAACTGTGCGCGGTGACGAAGACAAATCCACCACCATTGCCGCCGTTACCTAAGACTGACGAGGAGTATCGGCCAATGGCGCCGCCCCCGCCAAACGCCGCAAGAGCGCTGTAACCCATGCCAAAACTGCTCGAGCCGCCGCCTGAGGCAAAGAGAGGGCCGCCGCCGGGATTCGATCCCCCGGATCCAATGACACCGCCGCCGCCGCCGCCACCCGCATCGGAAGTGGTCATGCCTTGACCGCCAGATCCGTTGGTCGCGACATCATTGCCCCCGCCAAAGCCTGCACCATGGGGAGCTGAAATCATCGTGCCGCCCGCGAAACCTTTAGCACCGGCACCCAAACTGGAGCTCGTGGACGTTTTAAATAATCCATTTACGCGAAAGGCCAATACGCCCCCGAATCCACCGACATAGTCGAAGGGCTGAGCTTCGAATTTCACGGCCGAAGCAATCGTGAGATTACGGTAATGCCTAACCTTCACCACTTGCGCCAGGCAGTAGTCACCCGAACTCATCGCATTCACATAACGGGTCGTGACGCCGGCGGTTCGATCGATGATATCGGCAAATGTACCTTTTGAAATATCGATTTGCCCGGCGGCCGTACGTAAAACTCGTGCAAAGCCAACGGCACCTTGTTGAACTTGCGAACCCTGATAGAGTCCACAATCTTTTTCCGGAATCGTTTGAGGCTTGCCGATAAACTGCAACAAAACTTCGTCGCCGGCTAAAAATCCGGTTTCATCATTCACTATTAACGTCGTATAAAGCGCGTTCGAGGAGACCGCCCCATTCACTCGCCGGGCCTCATTTGCGCCCACGATGGTATCCGCAGCCAAAGTTGTGCTACCGGCCTTAGCCCATCCTTTATGAACCGTTTGGCTATCACCGGAGGACAGCCTTCCACCCCGCACATAATGGCCGACAAAGCGTCTTTCCGTCGCGGATATATTTTTATAAGCGCAAACCGCAAATTCCCAATTGTGTTTGTTGTTCGCAGTTAAGGGATCAGAAGGCAAACCTGTGAAAGGATATCCTTGCCCCGCACCCGAAATAATCCCGGCCTCGCTAAAGCCGTCTTTTTTGAGGTCCTCACAAAACTCGTCACCGCCACCGCCGCCGCCCGAGGAATTACGCGCGAAGAGAACGCCGCCGTCCACCGAAACGACGCCTGGAAGGTACTTCCATTTCACGCCGATCGTGGGAACGCTCAAAGGCTCGGAATATTCCGAGACTAAATAGTTATCCTCGCTAGCGAACGGTCGTTGAACCGCAAATGGCGGCTTCAATGGATAGCCATCGCCGCCGTCAGAGGTCTTCAACAGGGTGTGATAGATCGTGAGCTGATTCTCATCGAACGCCATGCAGCCCGAAGCACTTCCCGTATACAGCTGGCTTGCGGCGTAGCCGTTACCGCCCGTGACGCCGATTTGTCCGCCCGTCAATGCACTGAAATTCAATTCCACGGGTGTAACTGCGGCACTCGTCGTAAATGCACCCGGTACGCCTTCAATAACATCACTTGCACGGCATACTTGTTCAACCGTGGGTGAGACTCCGTCAAATATATATCCTACGTAAGCCTCAGAAGCCGGGCGGCCCTGTGACTTCCCGTTTCGCAGCGAAAAAATTTGCGGCATTGAAATTTGAGCCATTTTTGGGCCAGTGGACAAAGTGACAAGTGTGCTTGCGCTGTCCACATACTTGATGACCGTACCTTCGAGACGGATCTGCCTAAACAAAGGAACGCCGGTCTCCGCCAACACATAATCAAATGAAATCCCCTCAAGCACCATGGCCTCAAACCAACCGTCGACAATCATCGAACGTTTGATGATCATCCGAGGTTTTGCGTCCGGCGGCTGATACGTCATCAGTAACGTCCCCGTCGGCCCTTTGGGCGCAACGTTACTGTTGATGTAGCGGCCGGAAAGCGAGCCCTCTTTATTGGACGTATTGATCTGCGCCGGCGAAATCGTGACCTCGCTGGTGACATTGGCAACTACGGCCGTGGCATCCCCATAAGTGAAATTTCGCTGGCCGGTACTGTCGTCTTCGTAAACGCCCAAAAACTGCACGAGGAATGAACCTTGGGGCACGTTCGGAACTTCAAGTGTCAAAACCTGGCCCGACGCCAATGGGTTCTCGTGAAACTCGTATTCGACGGACAGAGGTTTGCCGGGCAATTGAACGTTAATTACGGCGAAGGAGAGTTTACCGGACACCGCTAAGCCCGACACCTTGTCGCGCGCCTGACTGGGGAAAGTGAGCTTAAGCGTATTGCTTTCTGAAATAGGCCGGGTACAACCCGCGGCCAAGGTAAAGAAAATTAAACCAGAGGCAACCGAAGCCACCCATTTCAGCATACGCACAACAAAACCCCCGTATGTATTGACGAATACCTATCGGCGTTTTCTCAGTCGATGTTGAAGACGTCTCCACTTGAGACACAGGTCACGTAGCACTCTGAGACAAGCCCCGTATCCAGCGTCCAGAAGATTGAAGATCGAAGAAAATAAGAGCGACAACACCCTCATTTTTATTTTAAATTTATCAAGCGGCCCTCGCATGGCCAGCTCAAGTATTTAGGCTTGACAGCGAGCATAAAAATCATGGTATGCCGATACGGAAGTGCTAAACGCAGGGCACAAGGGACTACAAGTCATGGACCAGAATCTATCAACCCGACACCTCATCCAATCATTTATTGGCAGTAGTTTTCAACTGAATAAAGCCCTCAAGCAATATGGTTTTACGCCGCGACAGTTTCTCGATCCCACGCTCACACAATTGAAACATATCGACTCCGCAAAACTGCAATTGGCTCTGCAGAATCTGCAGGTCTTTAAAAAAATATTGGCCCATGCGGAAATGGGACAAATGGAACTCTGGGAGACGTCCAATTTGCTGGAGCTCACTTTTAGCGAGCTCAAACTCACCTATTCCGACGACTTCGTCACGACCATCGAACATGACGACATTGTCGACGGATACGATCTCAACAACTGCCAAATTTTTAGAAATTTCCGCTTTATGGAAATTTGCAGTTATGATTTGCACGATATCGTCACCTACGACTGGCCTACGCTTTTCGAACGCTCGCAAATGATCACCAGCAAAATTATGGAGAAGGTTGAAGAAGTCGTACGCACCGGCCGCACGGTTTCCCTGGAAGACGTCCCTGCTCATTACATGAAAGAGCGTCACTCACAAGACGGCTCTGTTTTTCGAGTGAAGTTCCGCCACATGGGACCTATTTTCGCAAAAGCCGGCGTCCCGGCGGGCTTCTTAGCTTCAAGCAAAGCGGAAATCATCGACGAAACTCCCAGCCGGCACGAGCTTCGTTTTATCTAAGAAACCTTTCGCTCTGTCTGAATCCTTGCCGGCTCATGAAGAACCTGCGCGAGCTGTTTTTTTCTGCTCCGCCAAATCCATGTAAAGCCTAGCTCTTCATTGTAACCGGGGCCAATCGTTGCTTTGACCAATTCATGGGCTTTTTTCAGCTCACCAAAAGGTAAGGTCGGAAACAAATGATGCTCAACATGATAGTTGAAGTTCAACAATACGATGCGCTCCATCCAGCCGAAGTAAGTGCAACTCCGGCTGATCAAATGTTGATCCAGGACCGAAAGTTTTACGTCGCCGTCATATTGGGGAAGCTCCAAGTGATGGGGAAAGTTAACGACCTCCACTAAAACCAAATAGAGCAATATCGCCGGCAATATCACGCCGAGGAAAATCTTCGGCCCAAGTAAAAGAGCCACTCCAGACCAAACAACCGGCGGCAAAACGACACTGAAAAACTCCAAGACGGAAGGTCTGGCCTTGCGTAACAACAAAACGCAGTTGAGCCAGAAAACACACTGTTGCATGATCGCAAGGATGGGAAACCAAATCTTCCATGCGATCTCCACCATGAAGCCCAGCTTTCCACCATTCTTTATATAAAGAGGAAGTTTCATCACGGGGTCTTTTTCTATATTCCCGGCCCAATAGTGATGTTGGAGGTGTCCGCGCTTCCACTGCAAGTAAGGAAGAAAGCAGAGAGTTCCCCACCACAGCCCAAACCCATCGTTAAAAAGCCGATCCGGATGCAATAAATTATGAACCGCTTCATGCATCGCGCTGAAGGCCCTGAAGCAAACACAAGCAATCATGACACTCGCCGCCAGATAACTTGCAAATGTATCTATCCAGACCAGATATCCTGCCACACCAAACAAAATAAGGTCTTGTGACAAATGCCTAAAGCAATACTCTCTTGAGAGCGAAAAATTGAGGCCGCCGCGTATTTTCATATAGTCTATTTTTTGCATATAAATAAACTCGGTTTCCTTCGCATTTGCCTTGAGTTATTTGCAAAAAATTACGACCAGTTTAAGTCAAAATATTGAATGAGCACGGGGGACCATAATGACAAATGCCAAACAAGACCTAAGCTACGAAATTTTCTCGACCCGCTGGCCACATGAAAGTGAAGCGGAACGTTACAATAAACTATTTCAATTCTGGTATTCCACTTGGTCGCAAACCTTCCTTGAACTCAAGGGACAGACTCACTTTTATTCTGACGATTTTGACCGCCAAGACGA
>CAZVOP010000035.1:0-34674 GCA_964628445.1 uncultured Pseudobdellovibrionaceae bacterium
CTCATTGGCAAAATGTTTCAATCGTTTTCTCTTGACTCAATGCTTCTGTCTTGGAAGGTGTGAAAGACATGAAATCAATTTCCGACTTCGACAACGACCAGGTCCGTGTACTGTTCACCGATATCGACGGCACTCTGACCGAGCACGGGCGGCTTCCCCCTCATAGTTACCAAAGTCTCTGCGACTTAAGTGATGCCGGAATCAAAGTGATCCCTGTCACTGGACGTCCAGCCGGATGGTGCGAAATGATCGCTAGACTTTGGCCCGTACACGGCGTGATCGGCGAAAACGGCGCCTTCTATTTCCGTTTCGATAAAAAAATGAAGCGCGTGTTTGCGCGCGATAAGCGGAAGCGCGCGGCCGATCGCATGAAATTGCGCCAAATCCGCACACAAATTCTAAAAGAAATCCCGGGTGCAGGCATTTCTTCCGATCAATTTTCCCGTCTCTTCGACCTGGCCATCGATTTTTGCGAAGACGTAAAGCCGCTTTCCACTAAGCAGGTCGACCGCATCGTCGAAATTTTTAAGGAACATGGAGCCCAGGCCAAGGTTTCCAATATTCATGTGAACGGCTGGTTTGGAAATTACGACAAGGTCACGACCTGCAAAGAATACCTGCGGCGCGAATTCAATTATGAAGAAACACAAATGAAACAATATTGCGCCTTTGCCGGCGATTCTCCCAATGACGAACCGATGTTTGGTTTTTTTCCCAGCTCGTTTGCCGTCGCCAACATAAAAGAATTCCTGCCACGGCTTAAGCATAAGCCTTCGTTCATAACGAAGGCCGCTGAGGGTTCGGGATTTACGGAAATTGCAGAAAGACTACTTCGGCTTAACGCCCGTTAGGGCCGCAAACGGATTGTTGAACGGACTTCCGCCACGCTGTTGCCCGCCGCCGCCTTGTTGCGCTCTTTGACCGCCGCCACCATGCTGAGGCCTGCCGCCACCGTGTTGGGGACGACCGCCTTGCGTATGCGCTGCCGGCGCACCGGGACGTATCGGCGGCTTCTCGCCAGGCGCTCGCTTCGCCGCACGCGCACCTTGCTGTGCTTTCGGACGCGGGGATTCCGCACGCGGGGCGCGCGGCTCACGCGGACGAGCGGCTTGCTGCGGCTTTTCTTCCAGCTTCATGCTTAAAGAAATCTGACTTCTGTCCAAGTCAACGGCCATCACCTTCACTTGCACCTGATCGCCGGGACTAACCACTTTGCGCGGATCATCGATGAACTGATGGCTCAGTTCGGAAATATGAACCAAGCCGTCTTGGTGAACGCCGATATCGACAAAAGCTCCGAAGTTCGTGACGTTCGTCACGATACCGGGACAAATCATGCCGGGCTTCAAATCTTTCAGCTCGTGGATGTCCTCGCGATACTGAAAGACCTTGAACATGTCACGCGGATCGCGGCCGGGCTTCTCAAGCTCGCGCACGATATCGTCGAACGTGTATTCACCGATAAGCTTCGCCCACTTCTCACGCAGCGGTTTAATCTTTTCGACGCCCGGCCCAAGAAGTGCCGAGACCGTAGCCCCCACTTCCGTAGCCATTTCGCGAACCGCCGAGTAACGCTCAGGGTGAATCCCGGTTTTGTCCAGCGCCTGCTTGCTCTCCATAATGCGCAAAAATCCCGCGGCTTGCTCAAAAGCCTTGCTCGAAAATTGGGGAACTTTCAAAAGTTCATCGCGCTCTTTGAACAGCCCGATCGCCTTGCGGTGTTCGATAATATTTTTGGCGATACCGGGACCGATACCCGAAACATACTGAAGCAATGCACTCGAAGCGGTATTGAGATCAACACCGACCTGATTCACACAAGATTCCACGACCTCATGCAAAGATTTTTTCAGACGCGTTTGATTCACATCATGCTGATATTGGCCGACGCCGATCGATTTGGGATCAAGCTTCACCAACTCGGCCAACGGGTCTTGCAAACGGCGCGCAATGGAAATCGCCCCGCGAACCGTCAAATCAAGATCGGGGAATTCCTCACGCGCGACATCCGAGGCCGAATAAACGCTGGCTCCGGACTCACTCACCATAATCACCGGCACTTCGGCTTTCAGCTCCTTAAGGACACTGCGGATAAAGGCTTCCGCTTCGCGTCCGCCGGTGCCGTTACCGATCGCGATCGATTCAATTTTAATTTTACTGAGCGCTTCGCTAAACAAAGTTTTCGCTTTTGCCTGCGACTCTTCACCTTGGATATGCAAAACGGTATGCGAAATAAAATGTCCGCTGCGGTCGATCAAAGCGACCTTGCAACCCGTGCGCAGCCCCGGATCGATACCCAACACAACTTTTGGGCCGAACGGCGAGCTCATCAAAACACGGCGCACGTTTTCGGCAAAAACCAAAATCGCATCCAGATCGGCGCGTTCTTTCAATTGGCTGTGCAATTCGTTACTGATCGAAGGAATCACGTGAACGGTCAGAGCGATCTTCGCCGTCGCCTTCATAAATTCTTTGGCGGGCGAGTCGACTGAAGACGCCAGATTCTCGAACTTCGCGAGCAGCGCTTCATCGTCGGCTTCCATGGTGACTTTGAGTTCACCCTCTTGCCATCCACGGCGCAAAGCCAAGTAACGGTGCGAAGCTTTGCGGCTGTCCAAATTTTTAATCGGCTCGGCGTACTCCGCATACATATCGTATTTCGAGTGCGCCTTGAACTCGGCGGTTTTAGCCGATTTCAATTTGCCGTTATTGTAATACTCATCGCGGACGGCACCGCGCAGTCCCATATCATTGGCGACTTTTTCAACCAAGATATGCTGAGCACCACGCAAAACTTCGTCGTAAGTCGCAAAACCCTTCGCCGCGGAAACGAATTCCTTGGCCTTCACTTCAAGTGTCACGCCATCTTGAATTTCACCATGGCTTAGCGACCAAATCCAATCGGCCAGTGGCGCCAACCCGCCTTCGCGCGCAAGCGTCGCTTTGGACTTTTTCTTTTTCTTGTACGGGCGGTAAATCTCTTCGATTTCGTTCAAATCCCAGGAAAGCTCGAGCGCTTTCCTAAGGTCCGCATTCAGATTGCCCTGCTTTTCGATTTCTTTGACTACGAAATCGCGGCGCTGAACGATGGTGTTGTATTCCTCATGGGCTTCAAGAACGTTACGAATCTGAACTTCATCCAGATTCCCGGTTTTCTCTTTCCGGTAACGCGCCATAAAGGGAACGGTCGCACCCTCAGCATGCAAGGCCATAACGGCCTCGACGGATTTCGGATTTACGCCGGCAACTTTTTTGGTGATATAAGCATTTGATGAAAGCATGATTTATTTGTGGCGATACATGATCAAACCGTGAGTCGGATCATAGGGCGAGACTCCCACGGTGACTCTATCCCCGACGACCACGCGAATATTGAACCGGCGCATTTTACCGCACAGCTTGGCCGCAATTTCGATGTTGTTTTCTAGCTTAACTTTGTAGATTCCGCCTGCTGCGGCATCCACGACTTGTCCTTCAAGCTGCGCGAGGTCGTCTTTCGCCATTCCTAATGAGCCCTACCTATCCAGGTTTGTAGTTCGAGATGAGATACTTTATGCCATCTTTGAACAGAACTTCCAATCGATCGTTGCGGTTGGCCAAAATATAGCCCCAGCCCAGCACCTTGTGCATCATGGCCGTCTTCTCTTCGAAAACGGACTTCATGTTGTAAGGCTTCGTATCAATCTGTTCTGCTTTTCTATTGAGAGTGACCCACTTTTGCGCAAGTGCTGAAGCGGCCTCGTTGGCGCTGATTTCGATGGCAATCTTGCGCGCCTTTGCCTTTGAGATCGGTTTTTCCGGCCGCTCTGCAGCAGGAGCTTTAGCCGCTTTCGCAGGGGCAACTGTGGCCACGGTGTCCTTCACCGCCGAAATTTTAGTTTCTTTTTTCAAGGCGAGTTTCGCTTTTTGAATACTCGGCGACTCCCCCTTTGATCCTTTGGCCGCAACAGGCGCAGCTTTTGCGGCCGCACCTTTCGCTTTAGGCTTACCGGCCGCTTTTAACGACTTCGGCGCAGCCTTCGGTGAACCCTTAGCCAATACCTTCTGAACAGCCTGCTTCTTGGGCGCCATTAATTCTCCCCATGTCAAAAACCATGTAACTACATCAATATTTCTTGAAAGGCTAGGACCTAAAGTGTTGTAACTGAAGACCATGACTATCTCTATTTATAAACTTGTGGAAAATTTTCCCGCCCTTCTCACTCTTGTTCGAGCCCCGAAAGAAGCGCCGATTTCAGGTTTGCGTGCAGCGGCGAACGCCGAGAGCGACCATCTAATTTTCGTATCGAATGGGCAACACTTGAAAGAAGCTCGAGAGAGCAGATCGCGCGCGTGGGTGGTGCACAAAGACTTGGTGAATCAAATCCCCGACGGCATTCCCACGGTGTTGAGTTCACCAAATGTTCAACTCGCCATGGCCACTGTGGCCAAAAAATTCTTTCCGCAAACGGCGCACCTACAGCCGATCGCGGGTCCTCAAATTCATCCCGCCGCACAAATCGCTTTGAGCGCAAAACTCGGCGAAGGTTGCATCGTCGGCCCCGGCGCGGTCATTTCCGAGAATTGCGAAATCGGCGAAGGCTGCATCATCGGCGCGAATGCGGTGATCGAGCATGGCGTAAAGATCGGCATGCGCACACATATCCATCCGCTGGTTTTTATCGGGCATTCTTGCCAAATCGGCAATGAATGCGAGATCCAACCCAACACCACGATCGGCACCGAAGGCTTCGGTTACGCGCAAGACGCCGGGTACAATCACCACCGCATCACGCATTACGGACGAGTGATCGTTGAAGACCGTGTGCATATCGGGTCGGGCGTGAACATCGACCGTGGCACTTATCTCGACAGCCGCATCGGGCGTGAAACCAAAATCGACAATCACTGCCATTTCGGCCACAACATTCAAATCGGCAACAACACCTTGATCACCGGCGGAATGATCACCGCGGGCTCGGTCACCATCGGCAGTTACTGCGTGTTCGGCGGGCGCACCACGATCTCGGGCCATTTAAGTATTCCCGATAAGACGCAAATCTCAGGTCTGTCCGGCATCAGCAAATCGATCACTAAACCCGGCGAGTACGGCGGCTTCCCCCTTGAAGATCTAAAGTCCGCCCTAAAAACACGGGTCGCGATCCGCAATCTGCCCAAGCTGAATTCGCAAGTTCGAAAAATTATGAAACATTTAGGTTTAAAATCGGATAACAGCGAAGAGTGATGAACAGGCCCACGATTTGGTGAGGGCACCGACTTTCGGCTCATTAGCTTAAAGGATAGTGAAGCAAGCGACATTCCAGCGGTCCGTTGAAGACGGGCATCTTTTGCTTCGCCTTTAATTTCAACCCAGCGCTGACTTCGCCGTCACCGCTTAAGATGTATGCGTCCCAACCTTTAAATTGCTTCTTCATGGTCGTGGCAAATTCCGCCATCAGCTGCGTCGCCGCCGGCTTATCCTGCAAGCGTAAACCGTATGGAGGATTGGTTATGATTTTCCCCGGCCCCTCGACCGGCGCGGTCAAATCGCGAACGTCGCATTTTTCGAATTGAATCCACTTATCGACGCCCGCTATTTTTGCATTCGCGCGGGCTTTCTCTAAAACGCTGGCGTCGAGATCATATCCGAAGAGGAAAGGCCTCAACGGCGCGGGGTTCGAATGCAACTCCGCCAATAAGGACTTCCAAGTCTCTTCATTGAAGTTGCGCAATTTCGTGAATACAAAATCACGGCGGCGCTGGAGTGACGTTTTCCCCACTACGCTCAATGCGGCTTCAATCAATATTGTTCCTGAGCCACAAAAAGGATCAACAATCGCTTCCGGTGGATTCCATTTCGCCATTCTCAACAATCCCGCAGCCACATGCTCACGCAGCGGCGCTTCGCCTGCGGCCTTGCGATAGCCGCGATTGGACATCGAGTCGCCGGTCAGATCGACCGCCACCGAAACCTGCGGGCCAATCACACGTATGACAACGCGCAAATCCGCCGTCTCTTCATCGCCCACATCGGGGCGCGCGTTAAATTTTTTCCAGAACTGATCGACGATCGCGTCCTTGGTTTTCAGGGCCACAAAGCGTTGATCGCGCAATTCTTTGTGGTCGCGCACATGCGCTTCGATACGCAAGGTCTGTTCGGGTGTAATGTACTGCGTGAAATCGTGTTTACGAAAAACTCCGTAATATAAATCTTCTTGGTTGTAGGCTGTAAAGTCCGCAACCGGCAACAATACCCGCGTCGCCAAGCGCGACAATAAATGCACGCGATACATCTCGGCCCATGACCCGATGAATTCAACGGAGTCGCCGAGCTTACGCGTCTGTTTAAGGCCGATAGCTTCTAATTCGTCATTAAGTGGCTCGAGCAGCCCGCGCGAGGTGATCGCGAGGAATCTTGGCATTATTCTTCGACTTCGTCGCGATGTTCTTCTTTGAGTTCTTGATTGTAGAGTGCTTTAAAAATTTCACGCTGCATCCCACGCGTGTCGGCGCGCATACTGGCTTCAGGCAGCGTGGTTTGCACGCGCAGATCTTCTTCGTCCTGACTGCCCGGATAAGTTTTTTTCACCGAGAGAGGCGCAACGCTGGCGGGTTCACGCTCGGGTTCCGGCTCACTTAAAAAATCTTCCGCAGCCGCCATTCCCGACCATGCCAAAAAACTGAGGATTAAAATCAACTTATTCATAATACCCTCTATACTCTCATTCTATCACAAACGTCGATGACCTTTCATCGGGATTTGTTTGCGCACCTTCTCAAGTAGCTCGTGAGATAACTCGACGGTACGGATGTCTGGGCCAGCTTCAATTTCGCTGAGGACACGGCCCCACGGATCAACCACTAATGAATGGCCAAACGTACGCCGCACCTGCTTTGCATCCATGGTGGATATATGCTCACCCACTTGCGCCGGCGCCGCGACGAAGCATTGGCTTTCGATCGCCCGCGCCTTGAGGAGCACATGCCAGTGGGCCTCTCCGGTTGGGACCAAAAATGCCGAGGGCACCAAAATCAGATCGGCCTTTTGCGCATAATTCAAATAAAGTTCTGGAAAACGAAGGTCGTAACAAATGCTTAAACCCAATTTCCATCCGCGAAAATCCAAAAGCACGGGCCTTTCGCCGCTTACAAAATGCTCGCTCTCACGCACGTGGGGCGCGCCCTCGACATCGACATCAAACAAATGAATCTTGGAATAAACGACGCGCGCTTTCTCCCCCGGGTTCAGAAGGACCGTCGAGTTCGCGAATTTATCCCCCGACTTAAGCGGCGTCGTCAGCATCAACGAAGTTTTGTACTGCTCGACCATGCGGCTGAGATGAGAAAACTCCGCGCCATCCAACTCTGCGCTCTTTAAGTGCGAGCCGGACTGAATGCGCATGTAAAGCGTGTTCTCGGGGAATACCGCGAGGTCCGCCCCGTTTTTCGCCGCCCGCAAATACATCTCCTCGACCATGCCCAGGTTCAAAGAGATATCGTCGACCGAGGTGGTCTGAGCAATCGCGATTTTCAAATTGGGGTGGCCGCTCATCGCGGACTACTCGGCGCTAGCGGTGATGCGAGTGGAACTGATGTCGCGGCAGCTCCACGATGATTTTTCCAGATTGGTTTTAATATTGTTCAAAAAGTTAATGCAGCTTTCGTGGCTTTTGCCCGAACCAACCGACTTTTCCGATCCGGCTTTGGAGTAAAACGTCGTGCAGATTCCGTCAGTCCCGATATGCACGCGGATGGTGCGAACTTCCTTGCGATTCTTGCAAAGCCAGTAAGCTTTATTCTGCACCTCGACCACTTGTTGGCCAAAAGCAGAGCCCGCACTGATTAAAAGCGCGATGGCTACAATTCTTTGAATTTTGATCAAGGACTCGATCATGTGGTCCTTATCGGCACGAACCAGCCTAAGTAGAAGCTTTTTTCGACGCACTGGACTTAGATTTAGTCTTGGCCGTCTTAGCTTGAGACGCGGGGCCTTCGATCAGCTTCACGTTCGAATAATTAATTAGGCCTTCTTTCTTAAGAAGTCCCTCTTTTTTATCAAAGTGCGTCTGAACACGGATGCCTTGAACGCGCACACCCATTTTCGCGGTGTTGATTTCCAAAACAGTTCCTTTTTTGCCTTTGTCCGCTCCGGCAATAACCTGAACTGTTGAACCCTTTTTAATCTTTAATTTCATCGCCATGACTATTTCGCCTTTTTGCTGGTCTTGAGCGCCGCTGCTTTAGGAGCGGTGGTTTTGGGAGCTGCAGTCTTGGCTTTGCTCGGAGCACGAAGACGGCGCAACATACGAGTTTTAAGAGTCAGAGCACGCTTAGAGAGGCGGCTGTCCGGCTGATTCAGCACGAATTTATCTAAACTGCCCACGTGATCGATCGATTTGATCGTCGAAGTCGCCAATTTTAAACTCACCATTTGTCCCAGCAATCCGCTAAATAGGCGTTTTTGCTGAACATTCGGCAAGGCTATAGACTTTGTCTTGATGTTCGAGTGACTGACCAGATTTTTAACTTCAGGGGCTTTCCCTGTTAATTCGCAACGAGGCATTAGGCATCTCCGAAGAAATTCGATTAGGCAAAACGCAATCTATAGAAGAGATCTCGGCGTCTTGGCAACTCAAAAACCTCAGTCCTCTGCAAAAAGACACTTGTTGCAGCTCTGAAACCGTAATATGTCTTTGGGGCTTCAAAAGAAAAGGTGAACAGATGGAAAGAAACTCAGGCGGCCGTGGTGATAGAGATCGTGGTGATCGCAATGACCGCGGCGATCGTGGAGACCGTGGCATGGACATGGATGGCGGAAGTGAAAAAGGGATGAAGAAGAACTATCGTTCTAAATTCCGTCCTGATTATCCCGCAGACTTCGAATTCGATTACAAAGATCCCGTAACACTTGGACGCTTCATTATGGAAAGCGGCAAGATTGTTCCTTCGCGCATCAGCAAGCTGAGTTCGGCCCAGCAGAAACATGCGGCAGCGGCCGTACGTAAAGCCCGCAGCCTCGCTCTCTTGCCCAATGGTACCGAGGCGTACGACACGTTCGAACGTCCCGAAACCATCTCGCCGAAGCCCTTTACGGTAGAATAGACTTCTTTAGGTATTTAGGCGGGCGGGTTTCAATCCGCCACGCCAAACTCTAAAAAGATCGATCAAAGTTCCCAC
Organism: uncultured Pseudobdellovibrionaceae bacterium; assembly: GCA_964628445.1. Classification (GTDB taxonomy): domain Bacteria; phylum Bdellovibrionota; class Bdellovibrionia; order Bdellovibrionales; family UBA1609; genus JALHOQ01. Next base: position 9,157 of record CAZVOP010000035.1, read on the forward strand.
TATTAAAATTGTGAAGATCGTCGTCGAGAGACGATGAAATGTCGGTCCTTCAAGCCCGAGGATATGCACGTCCTCAAACTTTTTATCCGCGTTCGAGAAGCGCGTGATCAACATGGGCAGTGAGATGACGAACACATGCGCGAGCAGCGGGTATGTCATGCACATCGCCCATGCCTTTCCCCGCCCAAAAATAACCGCCAACATATAAAGGCCGGACAACAGAAAATAGCTGCCAGCCACGCCTCCGGCGATCAGCCGGCTTTCGATCAACGAAAAACTTAATCCTGCGACCGCAATCGCCAAAAGCTGCAAAATCAAAAACAAAATGAGTTGCCGAGTCTTCATCTTCGCCTCCCGGACGTCCGAACTCCGGCGTCCGCTTTTCAAGCCCGAGGCTCTCACTCCCTTCGCTTCAAGACAAGGCCCGGGCTTGCACGTTAAGTCCGCCAGGAGGACACAACATGAACCCATTTACGCAAACGCTTCTGATGCAACTCAAAGATTTCGGGCTGAATCCGGTGGACTGGCATCTCGAATTTCAAGCGGTCACCGATGCGATTTTCCAAGTGCGGGTCTGGAGCAAAGAAGAAGACGGGCTGGTTTTGCATGGCTGGGCGGACGCGCGCCGGTGGCTGACGTTAAGTTATCAAGGATAACGCGCGCAATTTTCGGAAAAAATCGTCATATCCCAAACTTGATTGCGCGAAAGATCTTTAGCACCCGGCAATTCGCGCATCATCTTCTCCCGGTAACTATCCCATGCGGATTCGCCATAGATGATCTGTAGGCGGTTTTTGAGTTGGCAGTAGAGAGTGATGTCGGCGGTGTCGAGCCAACCGAACTTTGCGTTGTATGCCGTGGGAGGCTTCTCTCCCCAAGCCAGTTTCACCATCAAGTCCATCGAGTCCCAAAGGGCGCGCTTGAATTCGCTGAGGCCCGACACGGAGCTTGCGCATTCATGCGTGAGATTGCTCAGATCGTGAAGCAGCACTTTGATATCCTGAAAAAGTTCATAACAACCGCCGGGATTGTTGGTGGTTTTGCAGAATTCAAGTTTCTGTTGAAATTTGGTGGTCTTCACCATTTTGCTTTTTGGATTTTTATACAGGAATTTTTTCTGTGACTCTTTAATCACTTCGATCTGCGAATCGCAAATACTCGACGGTGGCCGAATCATCACGATCAGGATAATTCCCCCGACAATCGCCAGAAAGGCGAGCGTGCTTTTGGGAATTTGCGCGAGGAACTTGTCCATCTCTTCACTGTGACACGACAAGGGAGGAGCTGAAAAGCAAAGAGCCGGGTTTCCCCGGCTCTTTACATCTAACCAGACCTAAAGGCCGGTACGAGTGCGCGTCACCGCGCGCTCGCAATATCCGGCTTAGAACGTCAGCTTGCCTTCAACCATGACTTGCATGATGTTGTCGTCAGCTTTCGTCGTTGCCGCATTACTGGTGAGGTAGTCGCCAGGCGTGAAGTAACCGAGACGGAGAACCGTGCTCAAGCCGCCGTCATATCTGTGCTCAGCCCACAAGTCGATTTCGTCGCCGAGCTTCTCTTTGTTAACATCGCCCGCTGCGAAAACGGTGTTGCTTGAAGCAACGCCTTTTTCCGTGCGTGAGAACATGTGGTACATGATTCCGGCATCTGTGTTGTCGCCCGGTTTCATTGTCCAACCTACAGTCACATACGTCAGGTTGCCCCAGTTCACTAAATCCATGAGGCCCGCGTTGGCGTGCTTTTCATAGAAGTAAGCGTCATAGGCTTTGCCATCATTCGCGGTTTTAGAACCCGAATCTGAGTGGTACAAAGCGAACACGCGGCTGCCCATGAAGCCGTCAAATTTCGCGCCGACTTCCACTTGATACATCGTACCGTTGGAATCGGTCGAAGTGACTGCGCCGGGACCAGCAGCAACTGACTTATACTTGCCAGTGGTGCCTTCGTAATTAACTTTGGCATCAAAAATTCCGAACTCGCCAGTAACCATTGCGCCGTAGCGAATGGTGTCTTGGCCCATGAGGCCTTGTGCCGCAGTTTGATTGGAGCCTGTTCCAGCCGTGCCGGCAGTTGCGTCCGCAGCATCTTTGATCACGTGCACGTTAACAGCCTTGAGCATGTTCGGCATCGTCTTGAGATCGAAGTTCAAGCCGTAAGCATTGTGCTCGCCATCTTTGGCGCTGCTGCTCACACCCAATTCACGATATTTGAATGCGAAAGCTTGGAAACGGCCGAATTCGGCTTCCCAATTTCCAACCAAACCTTCAAAAGCGGTGGGATTTTGTTCCCAGTCGTTGGTGGCCATTACGGAACCATCAGCGATTTGGAAATTCTGACGGCCGAACTTAAAGCTCATGTCGTCTGAGAACATCCAGTTTGCATAAGCTTCGTTAACCATCAGCACGTTTTCCGCAGAATTCGTGTTCATGTTGCCGACTTCGTCGGTGTTCACGTCTTGACCGAACGTAGCGGCATGCAGAGCCGTTAAGTGAGCCGAGAATTTTTCGTTAGCTTTGTAGTTTGCTCCCAGTTTGAAGCGGCTAGCGACCATGCTGTCTTGACCTTTCGAGGTCTCGTTAGCAGTGGGGTTTTGGGTCCAGAAATAGCGAGCGCGATATTCCGCCGACGGCGAAAATTCCGCTTTGCCTTTGTCTTGCGCGTTAGCCGTGGGCAAAAATGCCACGAGTACCGCGAGAGCTAATAGTCTTCTCATTATAGAACTCCTTTTGTATCTTCTTGTTGATTTCTAGTGTTGTTACTCTTCAAAGCCTTCATCGATGTCTTCCAAGTCCTTGGTCAGTCCCTAGCATGACTCAAAGTCACATTCGCTAGATGTAGGGACATGCCTAAATCCGTTCGTCAGTCACACAACGCAGTAAGTAAATCGTAGGTTTCGATGTGAAGCATTTGCAATGAAAAATTGCTCACTCTATTTGACCGCGTCAAACTCCGGCAGTTTGACATGAATTCCCGAATTGCTTAGCTTTCAGAGCACACATATCTGGGTATTTCATGTGTACTTCAGGTCACAGGACTTGGATTAAGGTCTAGTCCAGCCTAGTCGGGGAGTAGCGCAGTCTGGTAGCGCATCTGCTTTGGGAGCAGAGGGTCGCAGGTTCGAATCCTGTCTCCCCGACCATTTTTTGAGAGGTTTTGACGCAAAATTCAGGAAAAGTTCGTAAGTCTAAGCAGTTGATTCAACTCAGAGTCATAAGTCTAAAATTCGCAATCGGCTTTTTTCGCCCGTAAGTTTCTTCGTGGTTCCCTGGGTTTTCCTTGGGTCCGCTGCCTCTCTACAAATGGTGAACCGCTTATGTGCCAAACAATTGTTTTAATTCGGGCGGCTTTGAGTATTTTTTGTTTTCAAAGAATTTTCGCAGGTTATCGACACATGTGAAGCCGAACGAATCGCCGGGTACTTATCATTAAATTCAAAGTATTCTTTGCCTGTAGAATTTGAGTGCCGCTCCAGCGAAACGTAGATTGCCCTTCCGTCCACCGTGTGAACCATAAACATTTTTTCGTTGCTCGACTGTGAGACCCAATTGATCGATTGAATATCCGTTCCAATTTCGCTTGGTAATTTTCTGCGAATCAGTTCCTCGGCGTCATAACTTCGAGTCAAATCGATAGACGCTTGTGCAAGTTTATTTGACGCAATCTCTTGCCTTTGACGTAGGGCTTCTTTTAATGTGCCGGCCAAGACAAATGATTCGAGTTCAAATCTCGACATACCTGGCGCATACGCATAACCGAAGGCAGCCTCTCTAAGTTTTGTCAGGTTGGCATCGGGAAATATCGCCGCACCGATTAGAAAAGCATTGAGTGAGATGCCCTTTAAATCTCGAGCATTGTCAGTTGCGGCTTTCACTGCATTTTTAATTTGGATTAAATCTCCATCAGGATTTACTGCTGCACCGATCAAAAGCGCCTTAATTTGAAGATCTTTGAACGATCCGCCGTTTTCTGTCGCTGACTTTACGGCCGCCTTAATTTTGAGAATGTCCATTCCCGGATTCATTGCTGCACCAAAAAGAACAGCATTAATTTGTAGTCGTTGGAAATTTCCGAGATTGTCAGTGGCTTTAAGAATTGCAGCCCTAATTTGCGTGACGTTAACGTCTGGATGAAGAATGGATGAAACCAATAATCCTTCAATCTGAGGACTTCCAAGATCTAAAGCATTGTTGGCGGCAGATTGAAGCGCCGATCTCAATGGACCGGCATCCCTTGAGGGAGCGCCAGAAACGTTTATCGACAATAACAAGAGCGGCGCGATCATTAGGGCTGTTGGTTTCATGAAGGAGAACCCTTTACTTCGTTATAGGCAGAGCGCCTCGGAACATAGCTTTAAAAACGAACCCTAGGCGACGACGAAAATGAAGATGATGCATGAGATGGAACTCTGTTTAAACAGAGTTCCCGTTCTTCGCTCCTATCGAAATATCTCGCGGTTCGAGAAGCGACCTAGTCGCAGATAAATTCGGTGGTGGGCAGAACTCCTTCGCCGTGAATAACGAATTTATCAATTCCTCCCGAATTCCTTTCGCTCGTGCCCTCCGCCTTAATTCCGTTTACGAAACCGACGCAAGTGTCGACACTACAGAGCATGTCCGCGACCAAAAAAATCCCCGAGGCTCTGATATGCTCCAAGGCCGAAGCTCCGTTTTGAAGCATTTCGATACTCGCTTCCCGCCAGTTGGATTCTCCGGTCGGGTGGCATGTCTGCACTTTCGCATGGGCCGCGCTCGAAACAGCGAAAATGGTGATTAAAAGAGATATTAGTTTTTTCATTTTTCCCCTCTTGTTTAAGTTGCTGAACGATTCAATTATTGTCCGCCCGCTTTGCATACGAAAGTCGCCGAGACTTCCATCATGAAGAGGTATCCCGCTTTCGTTATTTTATAATCCCATTCCGAAACCCGTTTAGCCTCGTTTGGTGAACAGTGCTCCTTTGCATTTGCCATCGCACTGTTCTTTGCGCTCTGAAAGGTTTTGTCACTGTCGACGGCCTCTATTCCGCTCTCCGTGAATCTTAAATCCTCCTGAGGCTGTCGCGCTTGCGCCGTGTCTTGGCCGCATTCGATTCCCGGAGTGCAACACTGCAAATCGATCCGTATGGGCGAGCGACCGCCGAAATCGATGATCGCCTGAGCGTGTTTTCCTTCCGGCGGCAACATATCTATGCTGAAGGATTTTACGTTCACATATTTGCTCGAGCCCATAGCGGGATCCTTAAAAATCCCCGTATTTTGAAATCCCTTTTCGCTGAAGATTCCGTCAATGGTGAAATCTTGGCTCAAGGCCCAGTCGTCGGCCGTGGGGCCGGCGGGATCGTAGCCGAGCCAAACATATCCAGAGGTGCTGCCGTTTTGATCGGGGCGGTTATAGGCGAAGGTTAGCTCGCTTAAGTTTTTGCAATTGACCGTGCTTAAGGCAGGATCTGCCTCCGTGCATTTAGTGGGAGCGCACTGGTAGTTGCCCGCGAAGCCCAGCACTTTATTCATGTGCATTACCTCGCTCCAATGTCCTTGTTCGGCGCGAGCGAAGGTAGGGGAAGCGAGCATTATAACTATGGATCCTAAGAATAATAGTTTCATAAATTCTCCTTACATCATTGTGCGCAATGCACTTGCCAATAGGTTTCGCTTCTGTCCAGGGCATAGCTGTCAATTACCCGAGGAAATTCCGCTAGGCGTGGAAGCTCGAGCATTCCGATTTGTTTTGCTCCTTCGCTGATCGTCACAAGAAAATCGGTGCCGTGGCCATTGTCGCCCGCGTAGATTTGCACCCGAATCTTCTCCGCGCCTAGGTGCCCAATTGGGTTACCATCCGCGCCGCCCACACGAACTGCGTCCGAGAGTTCAGGCATTCGCTTTGGGTCTTTGATTAATACGCAGCGATAGAGAGGCGTCGTGGATTTGTGAGCGTTCACGGCGCGCAGGAATAGCTCGGTGAGCTCGTAACTTGTATCGTCTAAACCCATAAGGCCGAAATACTCGTGCAGCACCAGAGTGAGCTTTCGCGGGTCGTTGAGCGGGATTTGCAACCAGCGCTTCGAACCCACCACGATGCGGTCGGGATTGGAGTAATTCACCGCAATTTTTTCTACTTCACCGAGGAAAACTTGGTCTTGCACTTCGACCTTCGCCGCAGCAATCACCTTCTCCAGCTGGTTAATGTCGACCTTCCCATTAAATATATTCGGATTCTGACGGATGAAGGCCAGGTCGTATCGCGCCGTCGACTGAAAATCGAGGGCGATGGAATCCCCTCCCCTGCCGACGTCCGTGCCTCTAAAATCAGGGAAATTAGCAAAAGAATATAGCGGCAATAACATCAAAAATATCAGGGTCTTCATTTGTCCTCACTTGCCACGGAATGGCTAAGATTAAATAGCTGTACGTTGAGCTGGAACACTTCTGTGCAATTGCCCTCGGAGAAGAAGGCCAGCATCTCTTGCCGGAAACGATCAATTCGCGCAAAGGCTTCCGGAAGATGTTTCGGGTCTAAGGCTAGAGTTAATCCCGTAATGCTTCGCTGGCGAAATGCCTCGGCGCTCGCATCGTTAAGATGCTCCTGAGCCTTACCGATCATTTGCTTATGGTGCTCTCTCACTGCGGGAAGCGATTGCTCCGAATAAAATGCAAGTAAGGAATCGGCTTTCTTCCATCCGCGCCCATCCGCCACTAATAAACCGAGCTCGCGCAGGCGATCCAGCGCTTCTTTTGCCTGAATCGAAGAAATCTTAAGACGTTTGGCGATCCATGCAGATTCTGCGCGAAACCCTTTTGTTTCGGTAAGATCGAGAATCGCAATATGATACCAGCGGCTCAATACTTTAAATTTTTCGAGTTCCGCGAGCTTAAACGGCGTGCGATTTCTCTTGTGGGAGGAAAGTATCTTTCGCAGCGCTTGCCGAGAGGATTGGTCTTTGCCCGAGGCAATGGTGACGGCCCGGAGCAGTTCGTCGGTCTCGTTCGTTTTTAAATTTAACACTTGAGAAAACTGCACGGCCCGCGCCAGCGAGAGCGCCTTTTTGCCGTTCATCACCTGACTTAAGAACCCAGGACTTACCCTTAGGTTCTTGGCCATGGCCCGCAAGGAATAGGAGGGGTTTATCTCCATCTTTTGGGTTAGCCATTGGCGAAACATGCGGCCCACATCCGTGCTGATGTCTTTGCTTTTTTTAATAGACGGCCTTGCCTTCATGGGCTTGGGTTGTAAGAGCAAATGCGAACTATGTCCAGAAATAGGTAAACAAAGTGTTTACCATCGAGAAAACGCAAGGATTTGCCCGATGGGATCATCGTTTCAGATATCAACTTAGAAGCGCGGCGAATACCCGACGGCAAGTTTTACGATATTGTCGATGAGTGCAAGATAGTCGATTCCCGCTTGAGCCGCTGAGCAGGCGAAATCCTCACCGCGCTCCAAATTTGGATTTGGATTCACATCAATCAGTGTGGCTTGGCCGTCAAGGCCGACGCGAAAATCCATTCGCGCATAGCCGCTCATATCGAGTTCGCGATAAATTATTTTTGCCCACTTTTTCATCATGTTCTCGGCCGCCCCGCGATAGCGGCCCGCGCGAATGCCCCGTGCATGGCGAAACTGCGAACTAAATTTGACTTTTTCGGTGGAAAAATCGCCCGCGCTTTTACGATGCAGCTTCCATGGGGCGAAGGCCTCAAGCCGCCCGTTGCCCATGACACTGACTGTAACATCGTGGCCTTCGATAAACTGCTGCACCAAGACTTCGCCACCAAATTTACGCCGCATTCTTTTTACCGCGCTGTTCAGCGCGCGCACGCCGCTCACCCGATTACCCAATTCAATCCCGCGGCTGGCATGCTCACGATTGAACTTCACGAAAGCAGGAAAAGGTCCCTGATATTTGCTCCACCCCACCAACCCCGCCTGCGGCACCTGAATTCCGCTCGCGCCGGCGACCCTGCCGACCAAATATTTATTGCGCGAAAGCACAAGCCCGCGCGGATTGCAGCCCGTAAACGGTATTCCTCGCGCCTCAAGATAGCCGGCCATCAAGAAGTCAAAAACCGCTTCGTCGCGAAATTCTTCAAGTAAATTAAATACCGCGTAAGGTTTAAGCCGTGAGAGTTCGCGCTCCAACTCGCGCGGATCGTTTTGCAGCCCGCTGACCTCCACCGCAAAACCAAGCCGGCGCAGTGCCGACCACACATCTCTTTCGGCGCTGCCCTTTTGGACTTTGCGTAAAGGATGGAGTTGCGGATGCACGATCATGAGGACGCTTTTCATAAACTTATGCTAAAGAGAGCTATGCGCATCTTCAATGAAGAAATGATTCCGCACCACCCGCTTTCGCCCCATTTGATCGCCGCATTGAACGATTCAGCGCTTGACCTTGAGATCGGTGCGGGCCAAGGCCTGCATGCCATTCAATATTGTCAAAAAAATCCCGGCCGCACGCTCATCGCCGCGGAACGGACAAGCACTCGCTTCGCGCAACTGAATCGGCGGCATCACGCCCACCCCGAACTGAAAAATCTGTTTCCAGTTCATGCGGATGCGCTTTCATTGGTGACCCACTGGATTCATGATCAATCGTTGGAACGCGTCTTTTTGCTTTATCCGAATCCCTATCCCAAACTTAAGCAGGCCAATTTGCGCTGGCACAATATGCCGTTCATGAAAACGCTTTTGGCTAAGATGAAAGACGGAGCGCAGCTGACCTTAGCCACCAACATTGAAACTTATATGAGCGAAGCCAAAGAGCAATTCACCACCCTGTGGGGCTTAAAACTCATCGATCATCGACGGCTCCATGCCGGCCATACGCCACGAACTCACTTTGAAAAGAAGTACCTGGAACGCGGTGAACCCTGTTGGAATCTGCTGTTTCAAAAGTATTAAAAAGCGCTTACTATATTTAAATGCTGGCAAGTAAACGGACCTACTTAATTCTCTGGGCGATTTCTTTTTCGATTTTGGCATTTGTCATTCTCGATTCATGGAGTTCACGCAACGGGCCCCAGTTCAAGAAATTTGAACGGCAGTGGGCCGAAGACGTTCAGCTTCTGGAAAACAGTAAAAAACTTCCGCCTGCGTGGTTTGACGTCGGCGAAGTTGAACTGATCGGCGGGAATCCGGAAACTAAGAGCTGGCTGCGCAAAATCCACGTGCCCGTGAAAGCCAATAGACCTGGCGGCAAATATAAGTTGGAGGTGTTAGTCGTGATTTGGGAGGCGGACGGTAAACGGGGCGCACTGGTGCAATACAATCTTGTCGACCTTAAAAGCAAAAATATGATCGCCGAATTGGCGCGCACACTGATGTTGACGCCTCAATAGTCTCAAAAAAGAGGATAGATAAACGGCGATAGAACCGGCACGAAAGCCAAAAAAGAAAAAATCAGCGCCAAAGCCAAAAGAGTCAAAGCGATCAACAGCGCGCCCGGAATGCGTTGGCGCCGAAAGGTCCTTATAAGAGAGCGGACGCTGAACCAAAGGCTCTTCACGATTTCCATGGTTTCTCCAAAGCATAGTTACCCAAAACCAGAATATCGAGATCGGTGCGCGAAAAAATCATTAGCGCATCCGTAGCCGAGGCCGCGAGTGGATACCCGGCCTCGTTCAATGACGTGTTCAACACGGCTTCGCGTCCCGATCTGCGGCCGATCTCGACCAGCAGGTCGTGATAGAGAGGATTCTCACTGCGTGAAACGCAATGCGGTCTGGTGGTGCCGTCGACATGCATCGCCGCACGAAGCGCCGCCTTAGCCTCGTCTTTGACCTTGAACGACGCTTGCATCCAACGCGAAGTGCTCATGCGCAACAGATCCTCGCTCTCAAGACTGCGCAAAGCTTCGGCGTCGGTGAACGAAGCCGCATAGGGCCTGAAGGCCGCGCGCAATTTGACCCGCTCACTCAGGCGGCGCGCGAGTGCGCAGTCGCCGGGGCGAATAAGAATGGAGCGATTGCCCAAGGCACGCGGTCCGTTTTCGAACCGGCCCTGACACCAACCGACGATGCGTCCCTCGTGAATCCGCTCAGCAGTCCATTGCAACATCGACGATTCGTCAGGGAAGCGATGCGATTTTAGATCGCCCGTCTTGAGCGGACGCGGACGTAGAAGAGAAAAGCGCGACCACACTTCGGGCGACAGATGAGGAATAACGCCTTCCAGCTCTTCCGCCGCGATCGAAGCTCCGAAATAAGGATGAAAATCCGATGAGGCCTTAGGCACTGCGCACTTCAACGAATGAAGATACAAGGCCGCACCGGCCGCGCCGCCGCCGTCTCCTGGATCCGGGGGGATGTACACTTCATCAAAGGCACGCTCACGCATCAACACTCCATTAGCCACGCAGTTCAAAGCCACCCCGCCCGCGTAGGCCACATGAGGAAGCCCGGTGAGACGCCGGGCGCGGCGTGCGTAAGCAACAACCGCTTCTTCAAGCACTTGTTGTATAGAGCAAGCCACATCGGCAAAGCGCTGCTCGTCATCGCCCACCATCGGAGCGATATCCTCTAAACTATCGAATGAATATTTGTCGCGAAAGTGCCGGGGCTTGCCGAAGGCCGAGACGAATTTCTTGGTGACGGGAACATCGCCGTCGGAAGCCAAATCAAACCAACCGTCTTCCACCTCATGCGTTCCATCTTCACGCACGCGCAAAATCTGCCGCACTTGTTCCACGAAGCGAGGTTTCCCGAAGCCGGCCAAGGCCATCGTGCTGCATTCGCCGTCATTAACCTTAAAACCAAGAAACGAAGTGAAGGCGGAGTAAACGAGGCCGAGGCTGTGCGGAAAGGGCGAGACATCAACAGGCTCAATCGCACAGTTGCCGTCCTTGCGATTGGCGCGAAAAATCGCCGAAGACGTCCATTCGCCGACGGCGTCCAAGGTGACCACTGCGGCCTCGCTAAAAGGAGAAGTCAAAAACGAGTGCGCGGCATGACTCATGTGATGGGGAACGCAAATCACTTTTTCGGCGGGCACTTGCAAGCGCCGACTCAGGTCCCTTTGAATCCACAATCCGGTGCTCATGGCTTCGCGAGCCGTTTTCAAAAATGTCGGCAAAGAAAACGGAAAGCGAAACAAAGACGTGCTCAGGGTTCGCGACAGTTTGGTGGCGGGATCCTCGTGAAAGGCCACGAAGTCGAGGTCCTCGCCCTTTAGACCGCCTTGGCGCAGGCAAAAACGCGCCGCCTCGGATGGAAAAGTCGGATCATGCTTGTGCCGGCTGAAGCGTTCTTCGGCCGCCGAAGCGATCAATCGTCCGTCCACAACGAGCGCCGCCGAAGCATCATGGTAATGGCAAGAAATGCCAAGTATCTTCATGCCTGCTCCGATCGCTGTTCCGCTTCGAAGTCGACAACTTGCTCGCGAAAAATTTCGAGCTCAGCCTTGCGCGAAATTCTCAGTCTTCGTCGGAGCGTCGGCACGGCCAGCGCCCCGATGAAGAAATAGACCACGGTAAGCACCATGGTAAGCGAAATCGATCCGATCGATTGAACACTCCGTTTATAGAGATTCCATAAACGTCGGAGCTCGGCCTTCCAGAGGACGAGACGGAGCTGGCGGCGGTTGCTTCCACACAGTCCGAGCAAAATATCGCCGGTGTCGTCTTCGTGTCTGCCCTCATCCATTCCTGCCTTGGCGAATACCGCTTTCACTTTGGGATCCAATCGCGTCCGCGAATAAACCTCGAAATCGCGGTTGACCGCGCGCTCGCCAACTTGCACGTAAGCGAAAAAATCCCGCAGGCCTTCCCCTTCGCCTTCGCCTTCGCCCGTCGAAAGCTCTTCGCGCGGAGGAAAGGTTTCGTAAACATGACGATCCGAGAGTGCCTTTGCGGCGGAAGAGAACAATTCGCCATGATAGAATTCTTCAAGTACATGCTGGAAAAGATGAGCCTTAAGACGCTCGTTCTTTATTCGATTATGGCAGTGCAGAAGCTGGCACCCGCTGTCCTTTTCGATGGCCGCAAACTCCTGCAAGGCGGCGATCTGGCGACGGGGCCATGCGCGCCATATCGCCGGCGAAAGCGTTCGGATAAAAAGCCGGCGCGGGGTCATTTTTTTACCGCCCGCTCGTCAATAATCCTTCGGATCGCTGAGGCCAGGGCCATCGAGTAGCGCTCCATCCCCTCGGCCGAATAATAGCGGCTGTGGGCCTGGAAAAGCGATTCATCCGGACGATGCGGCTTGAGCCCGCTCACGTCCAGCAATCCAATCTCATTTCGCTCGAACGAGCCCTGCAGGCGTTCAAAATCCAAATCGTAACCGAATAACCAATGGGTGATCCAATCCACGTCGGCCGGCGAGCCCTCAAGTGGATCCCAAATAACTCGGATCTCGCATCTGAATACGGCGCAAGCGGCGTGCATCGCCCGCAGCGCATGCAGTTGCGGTTTGATCAGCCGCGATCTTCTCTCCTCCGGCTCCCAGTGTAGCGCCGCCGCCGCCGCAAAGAGACGATAACCGGTGTACATTTGCCTTAACCAAAGGCCCGCGACTGAATTCGCTCCCAGCCAATCGAAAAAATTCTCGCCCAAAATATCGCGTAGACTACGAATATGCGTCACCCGCCCGCGGTCGTTGAGTTCCGCTTCATGCCAATCGATAAAATCGGTGACCATTTTGTCGGCCCGAACGGTATCCAAGATCACCAGGTCCGGGTGAAGTTCCTTGAGATACTCAAAAATCCTCGCGGAATGCCGTACAGCTTCGTACCCCTCGGACGAAAGATTCATGAACTCGACATTGGTGACGCCTGCCTCTTTTAACAAAGCCTCCACGCGCCATGCGGGAGTCTGATCGTCGGTCAATCCGAAGCCCAGCGCCGTCGAGCCGCCCAATAAAGCCACACGAAAGATACCGGCCTTCTTCTCGCTGCGCTCTTTATCTCGAAAACCAAGCGAATTAAAATGCACGACGGCACTCACGCCTCCCACGGTCCGCGCTCCCACACAGTTCGAAATAGCCTCTGGAATCCCCAGATCAACACGCAGAACCCGACAGTTATCGTTCATGCGCAGCAAAGGGCTTATGCGCGAAACGCTGAAGGCCAATGCGGCCGCCGCCAAAACAAAGAGCGCCAATGAAAAATACAAGCCGAACTTTATCGTCAGTTTTTTCATTGTGAAGAAGCCTCCACCCAAGGCGCGCAATGCCTGACCTTTGAAGTGCTGGCATCGCCGTAATTGGCCCAGTACAATTTTTCCATCTCCGCAACTATTTCGGGACGAAGCGGGGCAATATTCTTCTGTTCGCCAGGGTCCGCGACGAGATCGAATAGGTATCTCGAGGCGTCCTCTGCTTTTACGAAGTACTTGTATCGGTTTTCACTGCGCAGACCCCGAATTAAATTTGCGCAGTCCCGCAATATGAGATTGGGCTCTTCAAGGGAGGCGAAATACCCGGCCAAATCAGAACCGTCGCTTTTCGTTTGCATCACTTCCCTGATAAACGACATCAGCGAGGACATTTGAATCTGATTATCAATTTTTTGAATCCCTCCGCTTTGTCCCGGGAACCGAATCATCGCCGGGATCAAGACGGACTCTTCGAATACGTTCGTCGAATGGCCAAGCTCATCGCGCTCCATGTGAAGCTCTCCATGATCCCCGGCAAAAATCACGATGGTGTTGTCGCGCAAGGTGGAATCTCCATAAAAATTCAAGATCTCGCCGAGCACTTTGTCTGCATACATGGCATTGGCTTGATAAGTTTTCCGCAGTATCGACAAGTCTTCTTCGTACCCAGCCGAGAGTTTCCATTCGGCGATAAGCTCCTTATTCCCGACCAAGCCAAGAAGAAGGCTTCCCGATCCGTATCGTGCGTACAAGTCTTTGAACTCCGGATGATCCGCGATTAACTTCACGTCGCCGGTCAATGCCAGGAGAAAAGCCAATTTTTCGGGATACCGGTGAGGATTAGCCAAATATTTCCTCAGCAGGTCTTTTTCTTTTGAACTTAAAAGCCGGTCCCATCCTGAGTCTTCATTGAAACGATCCATATATGGGTAGTGCATGTACTTCAACTGAACCACAGCCACGAAGGGTTTGGTATGAGGGCGAAGAATCTTTTCCTTTAAGCCTTCCAAATAGGGATGGAGTTTCTTTTCCATACCATTGGATAAAACTTCCGTCCCATCGTCCTCAAACTCACTCAATCTTTCAGGAATTCGCACATAGCCTCTCGTGTCGTATCCCAAAACTTCGTACCCTAAGGAATGAACCGGCTGGCGAAATCCGCGCAAAAAATGAATGACGGACGTCCACGGGGTAGGGTTCACCAGATTTTCGAACAGATAAGACCCCTGGGAAAAAAACCGATCGATATTCGGGGTCAGGTTTTCTCGCGAATAAAGGCCGACCATGTCCCGCCGCAATGAACAGGACGTCACCACCAGAATGTTGTAGTTCTTCGCGCGAAGCCGGGCGCGAGCCTGCCGGTATGTCGTGCCGGCAAAATACAAACCGCCGGCTCCGACCGAAAAAAGAAAAACAATTAAGGCCGCCCGGCTCAAGTTTCTTTTCAATTCTTATCCCCAACACAAGCTTTTTTCAAATAAGGATCGAGTAGGGGTCGGACCTGATCCGCGCCCTCTCGTACCATATGTGTGAAGTCAAAAAAATAGGAGCGCGAAAGAGTGACCGGAAGCGGAATTTGGTGAACACCGTCAATCGAGTTGAGTACCGTTTCCAAATGCGCGTTTCGTTGTTTCAGGTGCTCGGCCGCGTCTTCCACATAATCGCTTTGCGCCACCGGCAACATCGCGTAGAAAAACTGAATTCCATTTGCTTTCGCGAACTCGGCGAGCCGGCGCAAATAAAAATCTTCGCTGGGATAGGCCTGAAAGGGCCGCAGAAAGGCCGCGTGCATCTCATTGAAAAACCGCTCCTCCGGCAGCACCCTTTTGATGGCGTTGTCCTGAAAGCCGCGATTCTTGATTGCGCTCCTCTTCATCATTTTCGCTTTGCGAGCCTTTCGCGGGTACCTTCCCGTCACGAATTCTTGAATCAGATTCAAAGGAAGCTCATCGACCAGAAGGTCCGTGCGCAAAGCCTTTATCACGTATTCCGGATATGTGTACTCGGTAGCCGGGAAAACGCCATTTTCGGCGCCGACCTCCCATGCGCGCTGAAAGTTATCCCAATTCAAATTCCCATAGAATATGGCCTTATGGAAAAAGTCGCCGTAATTTCGCTTCCAGTTGTACTGCGAAAGGTAGAGCAAACATCTTGGCTTCGGGTTAGCCCGGACATAGCGTTCCATAACGTAATAGGCGCTTAGCGCCGTGCCCCCGTTTACTCCCAAGTTTACGGCGAACAGGTCTTTGAAGTCCGTTGGGTTTACAGCCGATCTGGATGTCGAGTCGCCAAGAACGACAAGATCAATCGGAGGATATAGGCGCGCGAAATCTTCCTTGAAAAATCGATTGAGATATTCGGAGCTGGCCGAAAACAAGAAGATGTCCTGAAAGTGCTTCGTCAGGAAACCGAAATAAACAGCCCAGATGATCAATACAGGGAGCAAAAAACCCCGTACCAATAGCGAAGCTTCCGAAGCGAAAATTTTCTTCAATCAGCGCTCCTCCTAAAACTGCGAATAAATAAAAACGCTCTCCGGATCAAACTTAGAGAAGACCGCCAGCACGGCCAACAAAGCAATCGACAATGCCATTTTGACCACCCAAGGTAACTCCGCGGTCACGGCATAAACATCATAGCGCGATTCGATCCACTGCCAAGCCTCGTTTAAGAAGATGAATATACCCAAAACGTAAAGCTTCATCTCACCCAGAACTACGAAATATTCCCAGTTCTTCATGCTGATACCGAGACTTCGCCATACATCCCAAGCATGAGTCAAAGAATCGGCGCGGAACAAAACACTGGGCAAGCAAATAAGAACTATATAGTTAAACAAAATGACGAAAGGCCAATATCCGGCGATCCGGCGTGAGGGATCGAAGCGGATCAAAACCGCCTGTAGCAAACCGTAAATCACGAAGGTCCATCGAAAATCGTGCCATAGCCCGAACACCACGAACGAAATGATCAACGCGGGCATGACACCCCACCGGGACAAGCGCGTGGACAAAAGAGGGTAAAACACATAGTCGCGGATCCACGACTGAAGGGAGATATGCCAGCGCGTCCAAAACTCGCGCAGGGACCTGGAAGCGAAAGGGCGGTTAAAATTTCGTGTCAGTTCTAAGCCGAATAGGCCTCCAAGCCCCATCGCCATCAACGAGATCCCCGAAAAATCGCAATAGATCTGATATTTCGAAAGCAGTACGACAATCGTGGCCGTCGCGCCCGAATAGTTTTGCGGATGGTTGAACACCGGCAAAACATACTCAGCCAGATGATCCGCCAGCACGAATTTTTGAAATAGTCCGAGCCAAATGAACGCGGCCGCGCGCACAAGACTCGCGGGCGTCGGCGTCGGTATCGCGCTCATACGGTCGATAAGTGCGGGTCTCTCGATCGGACCCGCGACTTTATTCGCAAAAAATAAAATGTAGCCCGCAAGTCTCGCGAAGTTGCGCTCGGGGCTTCGCCGGCCCCATTGCACTTCAATGAGATACGATAAAATTTGAAACGTATAAAAAGACAATCCGAGGGGGACGGCCCAGCGCGCCGCTGTCGCCGGATCGGCATCGGACATGCCGCCCCACTTGAACATCACCAAAGGAACAAGTTGAGCCAGCACCGAGATCCAAAACCGCACCGGTTTATCGCCTGGCCTCAACCACAGAGCCATAAAATAAGCCATTAAAGTTTGGGCGAAAGCGATGGCAAAGGCCTGCGGCCCAGCCCACCAAGTCAACAGCCCACAGCTCAACAGCAACAAAAATACCCAGCGCCAGCGCGGGCTCATAAAAAGAAAAGCCGCGCTCGAGAAAAAAATAATAAGAGCAGAGTTTAAACTCAAAAAAAACACGAAAGGTTAAACCTCTATCAATGGACAGTCCCCGGCCTATGACCTTAGTATGGCCAGTATGGACACCACATGTGGTTAAGTCACTTTGAAATTGGCGAGCTCGCGGAGATCGGTTCTGGACAAAGCGCTGCCATCGCGCAGATTAAATCGTCGGTCATCCAACGCCGCGATCAGCTAATTAAAATTGGCTTATCGCCCGGAAAAAGAATTATTCTTTACGCTCATAATTCGATCTCCTTCTTCGTCGATCTTCTCGCCTGTTGGGAGTGCGGCGCCTGCGCCATCCCACTCGACGGCCGCGCGCCCGGGTCGACACGACGGCAATGGGAGAATTGGATTCAACCGCATGCCAAGGTGCATTCACCGGAATCGCCCGTCTTGTTGCACGCAAACGCCCCGCTTTGGCCCAAGGAGATCGCGCTTGGCCTGCTGACCTCAGGCTCTTCCGCACTCCCGCGCCTTACACTTCACAGCGCAGATGCGCTGGAGAAAAAAATGAAGGCCTTGGCCGCGGCGATTCCCATCGAAGACGTGGCGGTAAGTCTTTGCGCGCTTCCCACGCACTTCGGCCACGGCTTGATTTGCAATTCACTTTTCCCCTGGTTGCATGGCGCGAAATTGCATCTGGCCGAATCGTTTCACCCGGCGCTGCTGGCGCAATTGGACGACATCGTTCGTAAACGGGAAGTGCGCTTTTTAAGTTCCACTCCCGCGGTGTGGGCTCTTGCCGCGGAATTCACCGAGAAAAGCGCAAAGCCCAGCCTTCGCCGCGTGCACTGCGCCTCCGCCATGCTCGAACCCAAACGTGCGGAGACTTTGCAAGCCTGGGCGAGCGGCGCCCAAGTGTGGAATGTTTACGGGCTCACCGAATTCCTGGGCTGGGTCAGCGGCGCACCGCTTGATGAACGTGCGACGCACGTGGGCTCAGGGTGGTCCACCGACATCCGGCTCGATGATAAGAACGACGAAGTCTTGCTGCGGGCGCCGTTTCGCATGCACTCATCCATCACTTCCACGGATATTCTCGATCTTCAGCGTGAAGACGGGAACGGATGGCATTCCACGCGCGACCGCGGCGAGTGGGACGGCGGAAGCCTGCGCTTGTTCGGCCGCATGGACTTCGTTATCAACAAGGGCGGGCTGAAGATTCAACCCGAAGAAGTCGAAGCGATCGCGGCCGGGCATCCCGAAGTGACCGACTGCCAGTGTGGTGCCCGTCCCGACCCGCTATGGGGCGAGAAAGTGGCGCTCGCCGTGGTACTCAAGAGCGGAAGTTCACTCAAAGCCTATGAGCTAAGGGCGTGGCTGGGGGAGCGGTTGCCGGCCTATAAGGTACCTGACGAAATCGCGTTCGTTTCATCGTTAATGCGCAACGCGCGTGGAAAACTCGAGCGCGCACGGTTCAATGAACAAAGAAATGGGACACATGAATAAAACAGACGTCGAAAAAAAGATCCGCGACCTTTATGCAAAAACAGGTGGGATTGTGGATATCGATCTAGAAAGCGAGTTGAAAAGCGCTCCCGGGTGGGATTCTTTGCGCTATGCCGAATTCGTCATCGCTCTTCAGAATGAATTTAAGATAAGAATGTCGCCGGTGGAGATCACCGCGCTCGATACTTTGAGCGCGGCGCTTCGAATCGTTTCGGAAAAATTAAAACTTTAGTCGTTCTGAATCTGTGTGACGTAGTCCGTCGAGAAGTAATTTTTGTACTTCGTGTAGATCGGCTTCATGGCCGTCTCGAACTTCTGTCTTTCGCTTGCAGGCAGATCGACCACCTGGATGCCGTCTTTGCGGCACTTCTCTTTAGTTAGCTCTGCGTCATCGATGGATTGTTGCCGTTCCAAACGCGCCGAACTGACCGCCGCCTCGCGAACCGCTTTTTGCATATCGGGGCTCAGCTTTTTCCAAAAAGACCCGCTCATGACGATCGAGGTGAGAAACAAGCTGTGACGGGTATCATTCAACACTTTTGAGTACTCATTTTGTTTGAGCTCATAAAAGCGCGGATACGTGCTCTCACCGGCTTCGATTTTGCCTTGTTTGGCCGCATTCGCGACGTTCTCAAGTGTCATCGGGACAGGCTTAGCGCCAAGAAGCGAAAACGTGTCTTGAGCGACAGGGCTGTTCGACGTGCGGATCTTCATCCCTTTGAACTGATCCAATTTCTCGATCGAAACATTTCCCGGGATCACGCGATAACCGCCGCTGTAAGTGAATGCGAGGCCTTTAACGTTCTTCTTATCGAGGCTCGCCAGCAGCTGTCCGCCGATTTTACCTTCCAAGACTTTGGTCGCGTGATTGTGGTCGCGGAACAAGAATGGAAGATCGAGAACGTACATGTCTTTGTCGATTTCACCCAAGCTGGTGGTGTACGTTTGACTCATCTCAATTTTGCCGCTTTGGATATAGCGAATGACGTCCATATGCTGCAAATTCTTGCCGCCCGCGTATTTCTTCGCATATTCAGGGACGGTCATGACTTCGACTTCGAGTTTACCGCCGGTTTTCTCTTTCACTTCTTGAGCGAAATTTTTCGCCGCTGCTTCAAACAATCTGACGGGCTCATGCGCCAAAACCCAACGAATTTTCTTTACCGGTTGATCTGCGAAAGCCGACCCCGCCGTAAATAAAATTGCTCCTAGTATCAATCCTATACGTTTCATCATTTTCTTCCCCCACTTTTATTCAATAAAAGTATAAAGGCGCAAAAAAATAGAGTCTATTCTAGTTGATTTCCACTGGACGCCGCCACCCATAAGCCGCCTCCCCACTCAATTTGACACGCGGCTCGGATTGAGACGAACTCTCGCTAGAATATCGGATAAAGAAAGGGAGCCACAGTTGTCCCATGCACGAGGAAAAGCAAACCTCCAAGCAAGACAAGAATCAGCGCGATGGGCAATAGCCAATAGCGCTTACATTCGATCAAAAATCGAATCAGATCTCGCATGGACTTAATCATCAGTATGTTTTCTCCATTCTCGGTGGGCCGGCGCTGAACGGCAATTGACGATCATTCTCACTGGCAACCTTCAAAGATCCCGCGCTGACTAGCCGTAAAGCGCCGCGCGCCACGAATGTTCAAATGCGTAGCGCTGAACATTTCATCGTCAGGATAGATTTTGGTTTCGCCGTCGAAGGAATTGCGCGCATCGGCCATAACGAGAGGGCGCATCCTGTCATTCAGGTCGGCATAAAACTTTCTCGCCGTCGGGGTCAATACACGCTCTGAAACCGGCGATTGGATCCAATTCACTCGGACCCCGCTCGAATTGGCCAGAGCCACCAATCTGCGCAAATATTCGTCGTAAAGAGGCGCCGGCGCAAAGGGCGCATTGAGATGACTGTGCGGCTCCCAGATAAATGGAAACACTTGACTGGATTTATTGATGCTACCGGAATTTTCGTGCATCAGCCGGTGGAATTTCCGATTGGAGCGAAAAAGCGATCTCTTGAAAATCGCGTCCTGAACATCGGTCATGTGTACGCCCTGCAAGCGCAACTCGTATAAAAAAGATTTGAGAAAAAAAGCGGCTTTGCCGTACTCGGTCGCGGGAAAATCACCCACGGCGCGGCTAGCTTCATAGATCTCATTCAGTTCTTTCAGACTATAAAATCGGTTGAGAGCATAAATATCCCAAAAGCGGTTATCGCGATGATAACCCCAATTATACGACGCAGTGAGAACGATACAGTTAGGGGCGGGGAATTTTCTGAGATAACGCTCGAGGGTGTAATACATCTCAGCGAACGACCCGCTAAACACCGCTAACGACAACGTATGAGGGAGGCGGCCCGCCACGTAGCCGAAGGCCGCCGTGGAATCGCCAAGGATCAGGACCTTGGGAGAGTCGACGGGATACCTACCCGCCAGCACATCGTTCTGAAAAATCAAAGACTGTTGGGCGGGAGGAAAAATGAAATCAGCGAGCAGACAAGTCGCGCCAAAGTAAACCAAATAAAGCACCGCCAAGATCGCAGACACCCTCAGCGCGGGATGCCTCACCTTGGAACCAGCCCGTTTTCGATCAAGTAATTCGCGAAGAGTCTGCCCGTCATCGCTGCACCGGTGGGAGAAACGTGGATCTCGTCCCGCCAATAGTGGCCGTCCTTGGGCATCACCGCCTCATAGTCAAAAAATGGAATAGAATATTCACGCGCCAGTTGTCGGGCGGCGTCGTTCATTTCCAATAACCCGTGCAAATAATTTTTGCTTTTCAGATAACCCGTATCGGCATGGGCCAGCGAATATCCGTAGGATGTAAACAGAACTTTGATCCCGCGGATATGGCAAATCGAATATATGCTCAGAAGGTTTTCGCGGAAGAACACCGGCGTGTTCTCGCGCAATAATTTTTCATAATCCACTCCCGCCGTGACCTCGGCAGTCGCCGTGTGCCCCAGATAAGTCGCCGCGGCGATGTGGTAATCGATAAAATAATTCTTTTCAAACAAGCCGAAAGCTTTGCCCACGATTATTCCCAGCGACGTGCGCGCCCAAATCGGCCAGTCAAAAGTCTCCCAGCGCTTTTGACGTCCTCTGTTGTCGGCGTGAAAAAGCTCATGCGGGACGTAACGATTGTGTAAGTCGTTTATGGCTTCATACACGATCACAAGATCGGGGGAGAGTTCGAGAATCCGAAATTGCAGATGACTCAACGCCTCGGCCGTACTTTGCCCACTCACTCCGGCGTTGATCACCTCGATCCGTCTGTAACCTTTGTGCTTCAGTATGGACTGAAGCTGGCTCGGGATGGATTGCCAATCCCGCATAATCCGCGAAGAATAAACAGCCGATCCGCCGATCATGGCGATGCGAAAAGTTCCCGCCGGTTTTTCGCGGGCGAACTCGCCTCCGCGAAAGCCAAGTGAATTGTGTTGCGAAACGAGGCTTCCGCCCATTTTTAAAGTGTAGCCCGGACGAGGCATATAATTGGTGTAAGGATGCTCTTGCCACCGGCCTGCATTGCTGCGCAGAACCCGAAGATCGCTCGCGTCCGCAGATTCCTGCGGATAAACCATGACCTTCAACCAGATATGGGCCACGCCTTCGGCCAGCGCCAGCCCCAGAACAATTCCTAGGACGATGGCCGCGAATTTGTTGATGGTGCGTTTTTTTCCCTGATTCACAACGGTTTGATTTAAACACGCGGACATCGGATCATTCAAATGAAACTTCCGCCAAGGATTTGCATGATCGTCGGTCAACCCGCCTATTTCGTTCTGCTTTTCATTGCGGCATTGGCCGTGTTCACGGCACCCGCGGCCTTCCGTTGGCTCGCCGTGCTTGCGGCCAGCATTGCTTTTTACTGGATTTACACCGGCTTTTCGGTCTTGATTTTCGTTCCCGCACTGGTTTCATTTTTTTGCGCACGCCGGATCGAGTGTCATTCCTCTTCCGGCGCGAGGCGAATTTTTCTCGCCGTGGCCCTATGCGTGAACGCCGGTCTGCTGGTGTTTTTCAAAATTCAAGGAGCGTTCAAAGGCGACGCATGGCTTCTTCCCCTCGGTCTTTCGTTCTACAGTCTGCAGCTGACCGGTTACGTGCTCGACATTTACTGGAAAAGAGCCGCAAGCGAGCCGCGAATCGGAGTGTTTCTTTCTTTCGCGACTTTCTTCCCCCATCTGACCGCGGGGCCCATCGAACGCTCAACAACTTTGTTGCCGCAAATGGCTCACCTACCCGGCTACGATCACACGCGGGTGCGCATCGGGATCCTTTTGATTCTCACTGGCTTGATCAAAAAATTGGCTGTGGCCGAGGCACTGATGCCGGCCGTTAACGCCGTCTTCAGCGAGAGCTTTAAATTTTCCGGCGCAGAAATTATCTTGGGCTCGGTGTTGGCACGCTATGCTTTGTTCTTCGATTTCTCGGGGTACACGGATATTGCGATCGGTTCGGCCGCGGTCTTAGGGATCGTTTCGTCGCCGAATTTCAACCGTCCTTTTTCATCCCACTCGATCGCCGAGTTCTGGCGACGATGGCACATGACCTTGTCCGCTTGGATGAAAGATTATGTGTTCTTCCCTTTCATCTCAGGCCCGGGAGTGAAACTGGGTTTGAGTGCCAGTCTGCTGTTCACCTTTATCGTTCTCGGGCTATGGCATGAATTCAGCTGGAATTTTTTTCTTTTCGGCGCGACTCAGGGTTTGCTGATGGCCGCCCATGTCCTCACCCGCCCTTTGCGCGAATCCTGTGCCGCCAAACTTTCGCTGAGCAATTGGCCGCGGCTCCACGGAGCTGCGCAAATTATTTTTACCCAAATCGCACTCGTGTCGCTGCCGATGATTTTCTTTCGCGCCAAAACCGTCGATCAATCGGTCTATCTCTTTTCGCACCTGTTCTCAGGCTCGGGCGAAAGAGCTTGGGGGAATTTTTCAGAATTGATCGCCTCATTCCCCACGCCCTGGTACCAAATCGCGGGCCTTATCCTTACTTTCGAGCTGTTAGCCTGGATCAATGTACGACGGACGCTGACCACCTGGGTGGTCACACGTCCGACGCCATTGCGATGGGCTATTTACGCGCTCGTGGTGTTCACCTTGATCGCGCTCGGCCGCTTTGAAGCGCCGGCCGATTTCGCCTACCGGAAATACTAGAAAGTCGCGAGCAAATCCGCCGTGCCGCGATCCGCCCAATAGGGGTTGCCAACGTTATCCACATTCGCGTGGGTGAACGTCAGCGTCAGCGAAGTGTTCGGGCCCAAGGTGCGCGCCAACGTGAAGATGTGGCCGAAGGCGCCGTCGATCCCGTTGCCGAAGTCGGAATAGTTGATGGCCGAGACCGTCGCATCTTTATTGACGGTCTGATAGCCATAACCCGCGCTCCAAACCGGCTTGCGCTGTTCATTCAAAGTTTGAAACGTGAAGCCTGCAAGCAAAGCGCGATTGGCTTTATCGACATAAAAATTGTTTAGGAAATCGGCGTAGACAATCCACACATGACCGGGGCGCGACAAACGCACTTCCCCGATGGCTTCGCCGACTTGATAGTCATGCCGATAGCGGGTGCCTACACTGCTGTTGCCTAGGAAATTTCCGCCCGAAGTTCCAAGCGGCAAAGCCGCGTTCTTACGTAGCGAAGTGAAGTCATGGTAACCGATCGCGCCCATAAGGCCCAAGCCTTCGGGACTTTCATTTTTGTAACCAAGCAGGCCGGAGAACAACCAGGAATCCGGTTCACTGGTTCCATCACCCTGTTGCGCGCGCTCTTGAATAACATAGGCCGCAGCTTTGGCGAATAACGCCCCCGACTGATGTGCATAAGCCAAACCTTCCGGAGTATAATCGACGTCAAACATCACCTGGCTTTGCGGCAAAATTCGCAACGGGTTTTCCATCTTACCAAGCATAAACATGCCACCTTGGTAGGGCGTCCAATCGATTTCGCCGATGTCGACGTAAATCCCTTTTTTGCTGGCATTGTCGGTCAACGTCGCGTTCGGACCAAGGGGGTTTTGCCCGTCGGCAGTCGTCAGGCGGAATCTCGCACGAACCTCGTCATTGATCTTTGCCATGGCACCGAAGCGAAGACGTAAGCGCTCCTTGTGGTAAGCCGACGTATCTAAAGGTTTCGTTTTGTTGACGTATTCATGGCGAAAACGCACGTCGCCGCTGACTTCAATCCGCTCACTCCAAGTGCTTTGCGCTTGCGTTTCCACAACCGCCACAGCCAGGACGAAAAAAAACAATCTTCTCCATTGCAACATGCTCCACCCCTTTTTTTTGAAAACAGTAATTTACTAAAAAATAGACCTTTGACTACGAACTTCTCGGCCGCACCGCGTGGCAAAGAGGCAAACCGATTGAACAGCGCGAGTGCCTTGCTTATATAAATACAGTTGATGAAGGAGATCCATCCTATGCGTTTGATTCTTGCTATTTTCTGTTTTCTTCCGCTGGCGGCCCAAGCCGTGCCGAGCAAAATCCGCGTCGGTTCATCGCCGGTTTTAAGTTCAGCGGGCATTTACCTCGCCGCCGAAAAAGGATTTTTTAAAGAGCAGGGATTGGACGTGGAGATCACCGACGTCGCCAATTCAGGCGCTCCAATGACGATCTTGCTCGCAAAGGGAGAAATCGAAGTCGGAGGCGGAAACCTCACTGCAGGATTGTTCAAAGCCATCGCCTCCGGCCAACAAGTTAAACTGGTCGCGGACAAAGGGCATGTTGAGAAAGATCGCGACTACATCGCCTTGATCGTGCGCAAAAATCTCGTCGACAAGGGACGTTTCAAAACGCTCAAAGATTTGCGCGGTTTCAAAGTAGGCCTCACCGCTCTCGATGGGGTTTCACAACAAATCGTGATGGATAAGTTTCTCGCCAAGGCCGGGCTCAAAGACAACGACGTCGAATACGTCAAGCTCTCCTATGCGGAGATGAACACGGCCCTCAAAACCGACAGCCTGGACGCCACGATCCAATTGGAGCCGTTCGTCGCCCGAGCGGTGCTGGGCGGATTTGCCGTACGGATCGCCGGATCAAGCGAAGTCCACCCTCATCAGCAAAGTGCGGCGCTACTTTATTCTGCCGCCTTCATGCAAAAGCGCCACGCCGACGCGGTGAAGTTCATGACTG
>CAZVOP010000036.1:0-33472 GCA_964628445.1 uncultured Pseudobdellovibrionaceae bacterium
GGAGCGGTGTCCGTGGCTCCGGTTGCGCAGAAAACATCCTACGATCCGCTGAAGAGCTTCCGACCGATCAGTATCATCAGCACGATTCCGCAGACCGTGATCGTCAATCCGTCCCTGCCGGTTAATTCGATCGAGGAACTGGTTTCCTACGCCAAGGCGAATCCCGGCAAGCTCAACTACGGCTCGAGCGGGGCCGGCGGATTGATGTACTTCTCCGTCGCGCTTTTCGAAGCCCGCACCGGGACCAAGATGGTCCATGTTCCATTCAAGGGCGGAGCACCGGCAACGGCGGCGGTCGTATCCGGCGAGGTCAATCTGACCTTTACCAACATGACTGACGCCCTGCCGCAGATGGAAGCGAAAACAGTGCGAGCGCTTGCGATTACCTCGAAGGATCGCAGCGAGTTCGCGCCGCAGTTGCCGACTATCGCTGAAAAGATTCTGCCGAACTACAACGTCGAGTCCTGGAACGGCGTAATGGCCCCGGCTGGCACGCCGGAGGCTATCGTTCAGAAGCTGTCGGCAACTTACAAGAAGATGGCCGCTGACCCTGAAGTGAAGAAGCAGATGGCGGTTCTTGGTGCGTCAACGGTGTTTACGACGCCGGATGAGTATCAGAAGCGCATCAACACGGAAGTTGAGCAGTGGAGGACGCTGCTCAAGGAGATTTCCAGCAAATAAGCAACGCGGCATCCAGCGGCGCTGCTGTCAATCTCTCAATCATGCGCGGGGAAGCAGGTGAACCTTGCTTCGCCGCGCCGGAGGTAACGATGAAGCCGTTCACCTGGCGGGGGAATACCGACTTCTATTCGGGGCTGTTGCTTGCGGCCATTGCCGCTTTTGCCCTTGTTTATGTCCGTACGCTGGACATCGGAACAGTGCAGAAAATGAGGCCGGGCTATTTCCCGCTTGGTCTTGCGCTCATTTTGCTCGGCATGGGTCTTGTTCTGATCGTCAAGGGCGCTCTGGTTTGCTCCTCGATCGGCCCGGTATGTACCTGGTTACTTTTCGGATCGATGGCGATTTGCCCCGAACAAAACAGAAAGCCGCCGCTTTCGACCGCTTGTGAATAGGGTCCGACCGGTGCCGGCGCCTTGTCTGTACGAACGATTTTTTTCATATCTACCCCGCTTAATTAAAAATAAAAGATCATGCCGGCACGAAGCGGCGAATCGCCGATCGTGCGAAACCGAACTTCGCTGGAAATGCTGGTCACGCCGACTCCGGCCTCAAAACTAAAGCCCAAACTCTCCAGGCCGGGCAAGAAAAACTCGGCTCCGACAAAGCCCGAGAGATCAAAACCGGAATCGTTTTTCCCGGCGAGCTCGCGGCTCACAATGCCCGCCCCGGCGCCGGTGTAAAAGTTCATATTGTCCTCTTTGAAAACGATTTTCATGATTTTTGCCTGAAAACCGAAGCGCGAATTTTTATCTTCGGTGTCGATACCGAGTGCCGCCATCACGCCATAATCTCCGTTTGGATAATAGCGCATCGCCAGCCCGGGAAGATCCTCGCTTAAGCCGAACTGATTGCTGTAACCGACGCCCAACCGGGTGCTTAAATCCTTGGCGAAAGCGGATGAACTGAATAGCAAAACCAACAGGCACAAAAATCTCATACGGGACTCCCCAAAGCGCGGTGACTAGGCTCTTGATAATAGCTGGACAATCCGTTGCGGCAAGTTTAAATGTTGTGAATCAAAAGATTTGGGCCTGTAGCTCAGCTGGGAGAGCGGAAGCATGGCATGTTTCAGGTCGCAGGTTCGATCCCTGTCAGGTCCACCATCTTTAGTCAGCCGACGCACGGCATAGAGTTACGCCGGCAGTTACGCCCGCAACAGGGAATCTCCGATGTCGATCGAAACCTTCTCTTCGCCAACGACCATCACCGATCAAACTTACGCAACCTATGACATAAAGACCCTCGGTCAGTATCGAGTCATGCCTTACACCGATCGCAATCGACAAGTCTGGCGCGACACTTTGAACGCACGTTTTGAATTCAATTCGAAGCATGGACATCCGACAATTTTGCGCGGGCTTAAGCTCTTCAATATTTCGCCGGAAAGAATCCCCGATCTCGAAGAAATCGAGAATATCCTTCTTCGTGAGACGGGCTGGAAGATCATCGAGACCGATCGCGCGCTTAGGGACGCGGACGTGTGGAGATTGACTGCCGAGAAAATCCGCCCGATTACCGCCCGCATTCGACCCGATGCCGCAAACTCCATCGCGTGGCCCGATATGCTCCATGACATCTATCATCTTTTCGTCCTCCTAGAGCCGGGTTACGCGGAATTCCTGCCTCCTGCAGCGAGACTTTTCGTCCAGGCGTGCGACGAGGGCGACGAAAGAATGACCAATGAGATGAAGCGCATCCTCTGGCAATTTTCCGAATACGGAATAGTGCAAACCAAAGATGGTTACAAAGCCTATGGCCCGATCCTCAACGAAACCGGCGAAGGCGAAATGGTCATGCAAAACCAGACGATGATTCGTTGCGGGGGTATTGCCGAAGCCGCCCAACTTCCGATCCCCTGGGAGTTCGACCCCGCCTACCACGTCGGCCGCCTCATGCCCACCTATCTAGCCAATCCCGGCTTCGAGAACATGCTGGGCGAGCTCAATCAGTGGGTCAACGGGCGCACCTCCTGACATTTCGGCATTCGGCGCGTAAAAGCCTGGCTAAACCTGACTCCCTTTGCCAAGATTGAGGATGCAATCCTTTAGCGAAAGGCCTTCCGAATGTTTCTGTTGTTGAGTTTTCTGCTTCACACCGCCTCCGCACGCCAGCCGGCCAGCGTCGGTATTCAGCCGGATTACACAAAGGGTGAGCTCATCAGCGCATGTAAGGCGGCCATAGCTAAGGCGGATGAACGGTATAAAGCGATCGCCGCAGTTAAGCCGGCCGACCGTAATATGGACTCAACGATTCTCACATCGGAGGATGTGTCCGCCGAACTTTACACCACGCTGCTCCCGCTGATTTTTATGAAAAATGTTTCGACCAGCGAGGACACCCGCAAAGAATCGCAAGACTGCTCGCAAGCCGTTTCCGAATTCAGCAACGACATCTCGACCCGCCGAGAATTGTACTTGGCTATGAAAGACCAAAGGGGACGCAATGCGGACGAAAAACGCTTGGTCACCGAGACCTTACGCGACTTCGAACAAAACGGGATGAAGCTTCCCGATGAGCAACTTAAAAAATACCGCGAACTCCGCGACCAGCTTTCCAAATTGCAATTAACTTTCGCCAACAATATCCGCAACGATGCTTCTGAAGTCTTATTCAGCGAGAGCGAACTCCCCGGCATCCGCGCCGACTACTTGGCCGAACTAAAGCGCAACGAGAAGGGCCTCTTAAAAGTGCCCGCTCGAGAGCCGGACTTTCTCGAGATCATGCAAAGGGTGACCAACGCCGACTCACGCAAGAAAATGATGCAGGTCTTTTACCGCCGTGGAGGCGAAGCCAATATTAAATTGCTTGAACAAGCCTTAATCGTTCGCCAAGAAATCGCAGCCCTATTGGGCTACAAAACCTGGGCCGACTACAAAGTTTCTGATCGCATGGCCCAAAATAGCGCCACCGTGATGAGCTTCCTTAATGGCTTGAAAAACAAATTGAGCGCGCAAAACCGCGTCGACATTAATGAACTGTTAAAATTCAAACAAGAAATTGAGCCCGGCGCGACCACCGTCAACCAATGGGATATTTCGTATCTATCTTACCAACTGCAAAGTAAGAAGTTTCAATTGAATCTCGATCAGGTGCGCGAGTACTTCCCCGCCGATGTGGTGATCCCGGGAATGCTGCAAGTGTATTCGGACATGCTAGGCGTAAAATTCCACGAGATGCCGCAAGCAAAAGTTTGGGCCCCCGAAGTGAAACAGTACGAGATTCAAGATAAGAAGGACGGCCGCTTGTTGGGCTATTTCTATTTAGATCTGTACGGCCGGCCCGGCAAATACACCCACGCAGCTTGCGCGACCCTGACTCCAGGCCGCCGCCTTAAAGACGGCAGCTACAGCTATCCAATGGCAGCCATCTTCGCCAACCTTTCGTCTCCGACGAAAGGTAAACCATCTTTATTGACATACGCCGATCGTGGAGAGGTCATCACGCTTTTTCATGAATTCGGTCACGCTATGCACGTCACCTTGACCCGCGCACCCTACGCCAGTTTTTCCGGCACATCCGTAAAGCGTGATTTCGTCGAAGCTCCTTCACAAATGCTCGAAAATTGGGTTTACCGACCGGAGATTTTGGATCGTTTGTCCGGCCACTATCAAGATCACGCAAAGAAAGTTCCGCCGGCGATGCTGAAGAGTTTGATTGAGCTTAAGAATTTTCAACAAGCGCGTGTTTATACCCGTCAATTGCTTCTTGGCACTTACGACATGACGATCAATATGCAAAGCGGTCCAGTCGACACTTTAAAAGTTTACGAGACTCTCTATCGCGAAATCACTGGTGACGTGCAAATGCCGGGGGTTATGTTCCCTGCGGCCTTCGGGCATTTGATGAGTGGCTACGATGCAGGCTATTATGGGTATTTGTGGTCGAAGGTGTACGCCGAAGACATGTTTACGGTCTTCGCTAAGGCCGGTCTAACAAGTCCGACTGCGGGCGCCCGCTATCGCAAAACTATCTTAGAGCCGGGAAACATGGAGGACCCGATGAACTTGGTCACCCGCTTTTTGGGTCGAAAACCAAATTCCAAAGCATTCTTGAAATCATTGGGAATAAAAAATTAACTAAACGACCCTCTGCTTATTGCTGAGAGGCCGTTTAGCTTCAAACCTAATTCTTTAAACTTTGTGCGGATGATTCGGATTTTTATGCGACTTCTCGAGTTTATCACCAAGGTCATGGATCTTTTGACCGATCCCTGGAGCTCCTGCTTCCGAAACTTTGTGACCGATCTTTTCCACCATGTCTCCTACGCGGTCACCAAGACTGCTTTTTTCTGCTTTGGGTTTATTAGCCATCGACTGTGAATCATTGATTGGTTTATTTTCCATGCGGTCCTCCAAAAAAATTTTGCCGGAAATCCATTATGTCCCCGACGTCTTAAGAATTCTGCAACATCTATGCGAAGTTTTTACGAACCAGCTACCGTCTTCAGCCGGTTTTCGGAAGACACTCGTACCATTTTAGCCCCGCCGGAGTGCACCTCCTACCATTTCGGTATTCGGCGCGTAAAACCCGGAACGGAATCCCACAAAGTTAATGGATGGGCGGCCTTGGTTTTGGGGTGAGCCGCTATTTTAAACTTCTTCTTACGAAAACCCTTTTTTAACGTCTCCGAATGCTCTTGCGGATAACTCTCATTGAGCCAGCGAAGGATGCCCTCCACATCATTAAATAGCGTGACGTCCTCTTCAATGGGAATAATCCCCTGCTTCTGTCCGATAAGCATCTGAAGAGTACTCCAAGGATAAGCTTCCACCCGGTCGCAGACTTTCGCGGCCACAGGATTGCGGTAATTGTATTTGTAAGCATGAAGGAAATAAAGCGGATTGGCGACAACAGTGCTGTGAAATGGCGCTCCCCAAAGCCGATTAATACGACCACTCAATAACCCAATCTCGCGACTGATTTCACGCATAAAATGTTGCATGCCCTGAGAAAGCAAACCTTGCGGATCTCGACACAACAAGTGGAAGTGATTGCTCATCAGCACAAACGAGATGATTTCGATATGAAACTCATGGTGCAGTAAATAAAGATAGTCGCTGAAAATTTCCCAGCACTGCGCCATTGGCAACCGAAATCGTTCGCGGTTATTCGTGCGAGCGCAAACATTTAATGGATAGTCAGGACTTAAAATTCGTCGATGTCGGCCCATGAGCGGACATGCAATCCCGCGAGACATCTAAACTACGACAAGAATGCACAAGCGCCAGAATGGCGGACGAATTTCGGCCGGCAAAAACGATAAACCTATAACGCATCGAATACCGAAATGTCAGGAGGTGCACTAATTCTCACTCCGGCCGCCGTAGCGCCACAGAAAAATGCCATAGTTGGTCAGCGATAGTGCGATCGCTCCGATAAAAAGCCATTTATAGATGGGCTCGTCACTTTGAGTGTACAAGGCGCCAAACCACACCACGGCAATCTTGGTCAGCGTCAGTGAGCGAAACGTATACCAGATCAACCGGACGCCTAAGTTTTCGTCATCGCGTTTGATCTTTGGCTTTTTATAATCCGGAGAGAAGCCCCAATAGTTTTCGCGGTGAAAATCGCGAATGACCTCCACCCAAGCCGCATGATCCTGACGGCCCGCAGCCTTTAATTGCGCCGCAGCCCGAGCCAAAATCAGAGCCCAATCCTCGGGTGAAAATTGGCCATGAATATTGCCGGCCAAATCCTCTTGAGCGTGGCCCATGATTTCAGGAAATTCATTCAACTCAGCCATAGTTCAACTTATAGGCGCTAAAAATTGTGATGAATATCGCTAAGATACATCACTCCTCTATTGACCAAATGCATCATCCCGACCATAACAGGCGCATGTTCATCCAAATTCTAGTCCTCGCCCTGTTGAGCCCAAACGTTCAAGCCTCCGCCCGTAACGAAGCCATTCGCTGCGTGACTTTGCTTAATCCGGCCGCAACTGCCGCCGAAGAGAGCTTCTTGTTGCCTCCGGACGCGGTCGAACTCACCAATGCCCAGCAATGGCTGCGCGATCATGGCGATCAAAAACCCACCGATGAGGCGGCAAAAAATATTTATTCCCAATGGCGCAATTGGAATTCAGTGACCAGCGCGCGGCGCAAAGCCGTACTGGCTCTGGAGCTGCAAATGATCTCCAGCCCAGCCAAAGAGAATGTCTTCACTTGGGATGGCTCCGCACGGCTAAAAGCTCTGAGCCGGGTAAATCTTGAGCGCATGCTCCGCAAAATTCACGAGCTTCACCCCGCCATGGCATCGGCATCGGCAGACGCTGAAATCCAAAAAGACGCCGCAGCCATGAGCCGGCAAGTGCGCATAAGCTATTCACGGCCGCCGGTTTTTCAACGCGACGAGGGCATTCATCCCCCCATTCCCAGCGCGCGTGAGCTGGTGAAACAAAAACTCTCTAGCGCGGACGGATCCTTCCATTCTTGGCTGCTCGGCAATTCGCCAAGCGTGGAGTTCGAAGCCAGCCTGGTGAGCGGCCGCGCCCGTATGCCGAGCGCGCTTCACTTACGCGACGAGTTCGCAGCGGCTGAGGGCTTTGTACTTCCGCTCTTTAACAACGTCGAAGAATTGCTCACCTTTTTTGAAGTCTGGGATCCTTCGGCCCTGGACCGGGTCGTGATGTATAACCGGATGTCTCTACCCAATAAAATTAATTCCGGTGAAACGCTGATGGCGAAATTGCGCAGCGGCGAGATGATGGTGGACGAAATTTTCCCCAGTACTCAGCCCGAGCGCTTAGCTGCTTTGCGTGAAAAATTAAGCGACTTCGTGATGACCGACAAGGATGCCAGGGAATTTATTCAACGTGCTTTTGAACTCTACGCCCTTTCGCGGGCAGGTGAAAATGAGCGCGAATTCCGCCGCTTCAAAACCGACCTAAATGGAGCCCTCGGCCCGCAAAATATTTTCTTGCGCGGATTCATGGCCTTTGCCGGCCTCCCCGGTTTGACCCTCCACGTCCCGGTGAGCGTCCCCGCACAAGCCTATTCCATCGTGCGTGACCAGCCTCTGACCACCAGTATGACCTTCGATCGCTTCAAGCGCCGCCTTGACCACGACTCCAAGCCATGAGGATAATGAGCCATGGCTCATGGCTCCGGTCCGCACCACCATCATCATCACCACACGCCCGATAATGCCAGCCGCAATATCGGCTTGGCGTTTTGGCTGAACATCAGTTTCGCGCTGATCGAATTGATTGGCGGACTGCTGACCCAAAGCCTTGCGATTCTCTCGGATGCCCTTCATGACTTCGGCGATGCCCTTTCGTTAGGGCTGGGCTGGTTCCTGCAAAGAAAGTCCGCGCAAGGTCCAAGTGAAAACTTCAGCTATGGGCTGCGCCGCCTGTCTTTGCTGTCGGCTTTTATTTCGGCCACCGTCATTTCCGCCGGCGCGGTTTACATCGTGTTTGAAAGCGTTTTGCGTTTTAATGATCCGCGCGAGCCGAACGGCCTGGGCATGATGGGGCTTGCGTTCTTTGGTATCGCTATGAACGGCTTTGCCGCATGGAAACTCGGCCATGGGCACACGCAAAACGAAAAGGTGATGAAGTGGCACTTGATCGAAGATGTGCTCGGCTGGGTCGCCGTCCTTGTTGGAAGTATTTTTATTTATCTGTTTCAATGGAATTTTCTCGACCCGCTGCTCGCGATCGGGATTTCGGTTTTTGTTTTCTATAACGTCATCCGCCACCTTTTCGAAACGACCAATTTATTCTTGCAGGGCAATCCGAACCCTGAAGGCTTAAGGGCCTTTCGCTCTCAAGTCGATCAATTGTCCAATGTCGAAGAGATCCACGACGTGCACTTCTGGAGTCTGGACGGCGTTCGCCACATCCTTTCACTCCACGCCGTTTTAAAAGACACGGCTCTCGCCGAAGAAGTGAAGGAACGGATTCGCATTTTAAGCAAACTGCTCGGCGATTGCCACGTCACCATCGAGATCGAATCCGTAGACGAGCATTGTCACAACGACTGTGAACATGTGCACAGTCACTAACGATGTTCATACTTTACCGCTACATCCTAGTTCCACTGATCACACTCGCGCTGCCATTTTTAGGCCTGTTTAATCGCAAAATTTCCACCGGTCTCAGAATGCGCCGTAAGCGCCGGAAGATACCGGACTTTATCTCACGCCCCGTATGGATCCATGCCTCAAGCGGCGAATTCGAATATGCGAAGGCGCTTATCCGTGAAATCAAAAAGCGCTGGCCGCAAGTGCCCGTCGTGGTCACGTATTTTTCGCCCACCTACGCCCGCCAGGTCGAGAATTTCCCCGGTGTTGATTTCGCTCAGCCTTTGCCGCTGGATTTACCCGGGCCGTGCACGAGCTTTTTGAAGCGAATCAATCCGCGGATTTTGTTGATCGCACGCACCGATTTTTGGCCGGAGATTCTGAATCAAACACGGGCGCGCGGCATTCCGATTCATGTTTTCTCTTACACTCAGCGCGATCCGGGCCTTATGAACGCGCCTGCAAGATTCTTTGCGCGCAGACGGCTGGGGCTCGCGGACTTTATTCACTCGGTAAGCTCTGTCGACCTTGAAGCCATAAGGATTTTAAATCCAAAAATCAGCGCCGATCACTTGGGTGACACGCGCTACGATCAAGTCCGCTTCCGCTTGGATCATCCAAAAGTATTGCCGGCCAAATTCACGCCGCCACAGGGCTTGCCCGTCTTGGTGGCGGGATCGACATGGCCCGAAGATGAGCGGGTTTTACTGCCCGCCGTTAAAGATTTACTTCAAGCCGGAAAGCTTCGCTTGGTACTGGTTCCGCACGAACCAACGCCTTCGCACATCGAAGATCTGCGCAGACAGCTCAAAGAACTTCGCCTGGACGGAAACCAAGTTATTTTGGTCGATGAGGTCGGATGGCTGGCCGAAATTTATGCATTCGGCGACATGGCATTTATCGGCGGATCCTTTCGCCGGAGCGTGCATTCGGTGATGGAAGCACTTGGCGCGGGATTGATGACTTTTGTAGGCCCGAAGCATTTGAACAATCGCGAGGCGCTGGAGTTTCAACACGTCACCTGCAACGGCATCCCGGCCGTCACTGAAGTGAACGGCGCAGGTCAATGGGCCGAAATCTTAGAGAAGCGTTTGCCGGTGGATTTCTCAAGCTTCAAACAAGCATTAAAGACGGCCTTTGGAGCCCGCTTAGGCGCGACCCCAAGGCTCATTCACAAAATCACTGGCGTCTTGGATCAATCTTCCGGTCCCGGCTAAACACTTCGTTATTTATATCGGAATCGGTTTTGCTGAAGCGTTTTTCAAGCGGGAATTCAGCTCCCAATTCACTGTCGTCCAACACCGTATAGAATCCCGGAAACGACGGAACGATCTGCCGGTAAACCTCTTTTAAATGTCCCAGCGGCCAATCGATAGGACGCTTCTTAGGTTCGAAGACACCCGACACGAAATTTTTAAAGCTCATCACCTCTTGCGCCCGGATCATGCTCACAAAGGCGCCAAAGTCGCGGTAACCGCGCAAGCCCAATAACCAAGGGTGGTTATACAGATCAGCCTGATCCAGCATGTCGCCTTCGGTAAAGTGCTGAGTGAAGTAGAAGTAAGTTTCATCCACGAAGCGCGGTTTGGCGTTTTTCACCCCTTCGCATGCGAACACGGGATGCATCGTCCCGAACTGCGAGCTGTCCCAAACGAAGCGACCCTGCAAGCCTAAGACCTTTTGGAAAGCCGGCGTAAAGCTTAAAACCACGCAACGCTCGAACTCATCAAGCCGCACGTGAAACTTCGCAATCTGCGCCACGAGATATGTGGATTCACTGATCGAAGTTCCTTCCGAATCACTAAAAGAACTTGAACCGTTCAATTTTAGTGAAAGCGGCTTAATCCCGCTTGCGAACTTACCGACCGCGCCTGGACCGATCCCCGTGACCATGCCGGCGGCGCCGGCGGATGAGCTCATCACTCCGCCTTTTAGTCCCATCAAGCCATTCACACTGCTGGCGAGATCCGTGGCCTCAAGACTCCAACCCCAGGAGTAAGCATTCGCACGGCCGACCGAGAAACTTTGGCCGACGTTGATGTTCATCTGATAGCCGCCCAAAAAGACATATGAGTCGCCGTCTTGGCCCGCCTTAAATACGCGCAGCTTTTGGTCGAACAAAATCGGATTGTCATGGTTCTTCATGCACGAATCCATGATGTTTTCCTGCACTTGATCGAGAGTTGTGGCAAAAACGCGTTTGCCGCTTGTGCGCAAAGTCTCCAGCAAGTTCGACGTAACCAGCACACAACTCGCAAAACGTTTCTCAAGCGGATTACCCTTCTCGAACAAGCTGCGGCGCAAATCTTCGCGATCCCATACGGTGCCTTGAATTGAATTATTGGTTCCCCAAACGAAATTTCCGACGTTACGCAACCATGACTGGGTTATGCCCAAATTGGCGTTGATCCAACCCAATGCCGTAGCTAACGGCAAGCGGTGATCTTCGGTTTCGCGCATACACGCGACCAAATCTCCGTCGCAGCGGCGAAGCGTGTCCGGGCTCATGTCGACGCGCATTGGTTTTTCATCACTCAATGAAAGGAATTCGAGATTGTAAGCGGCGGCGAAATTGTAGACCGACGACGTCACCGGAATATTGCGTTCAAAAACATAGCGGCCTTCGTTCTCGCGCTTAATGAGGTCGTCGACGTGTTTAAAGCACAAATGACGAAGCGAACCGAAATATTCGCTGAACTTATAAATCGTGTTCTGGCGATCGGGCTTAACTTTCAATTCGGAGTCGGCAAAAAGCTCGCGCTCCTTACCCTTCAATTCCGCTTCAAACGGATCGTCGTAGTCGACTTGGGTGTAGCACATCGCTTCATCCAAATTGTCGGTCGCGCGAATGGAGTCTTTGTAGCCGTTCGAGAGAAAAATCACCGGGCCGACGAATGTACGGCGCTCCAACCCGGCACCGGGCTCTAAAAATAGATTGCAGTTAATGTCGTGACAACTCGGAAGCTTAATATTGGTGAAGTCGTTGGCCTGAAGCTCAAGATTGAGCTTCTCGAATAACGGTTTTAAGAATCGCTGTTGAGATTCATCGAGTTTAAATGAATCGAGGTTGATTTCATTGTTGCTGCTGTAGTTCAAAATATTGGCCACTTCGTCAAATAGCCGGCGGATAAGGGTGCGACGCGCGTCGACCATCGCGCGATTTTTTTCTTCCAGCGCTTCGATCTCTTTCTTTTCGTCCTCGGAGATCGGGCCTTTTCCTAAACTCTCATTCTTAATACGGCGCTCATCGGCGATCTTCTGAATTTCTTCGCCGAAGCCGTGATGAAGAACGTTATGCGCCTGAAGTTTGCGTTCATCGACCGCTTCCAGTTCGACCAAGAAATTGCTGCGCACGCGCATCATCCTTAAGTCTTCCATCTTCAATTCGACCGGCTGAATGATCAACCCGTCGGTCGAACGCACCAAAGCCGTTTGGGTCGAGATAAACTCTTTCGAAGGCGCGACGATGCCAAGCTTTCTCAGGCGGTTTGAACTCATCCGCTCTTGCGCCTTAGCGCTTTCACCGGCCGTGCGGACCAGGGCTTGGTTCTCGCGCAAGGTGTCGATGGTTGTCCCGTTTTGTGCAGGATCAAGATAGTTCTTTTGGATGGCGACCTTCAACAGCCACACACCGTCACGCAAGGGTTCGGTCATTTTACGGGCATTCACGATGCCTGAATATCTTAAGACCCGCGGCGAGAGTTCCATCAGTACGGTCTTGCGCACCTCAAGGCTCATCAGTGAGTCGATATTGTATTGAAATCTGACCGTATGATAGCCGTACTCGCCCAAGAAAAAGCGCGATTTAATTTTGCGGCGCTTTTTCATCTCGGCCCAAAATTCAGGCTTAAACTCGCGCTCGTCGAAACCGAAGGTGAACTTGTCATCCCAAGGATTGATGTAGAATCTCAGGTCACGCTTAACTCCTGAGTCCTTCTCAATGCTGACCAACTGTTCGATGAATTCTTCGGGATTGTAGTACTTGTGCTCGATGTTCGAGCTCCAGTTCAAGCAACCGTCTTCTTCGGTGCGCTTGGCGACGATCAAATCGTGTTTGATCTCTTTACCTTCTCTGCGCGCTTGTTCATCCTTTTCAGTGGCCTTATATCTGATCGTGAACGGCATGCCGACCGGGTGATCGCCGGTAAACGCATCGATCACGCAAGTCGAAGCCGAATAAGCGACGGTTCTTTGCATGGTCGTTTCACCCGGCTGAACCTGCACGAAACGCAATTTTAAACGGTCAAAAAGGTAAGGGAAATTGTTATTCGCATACCCTTCGCTGTGTAACTTTTCGAAATTAGAAGCGCCTTTGAGATATGGAGAAATCTTGCAAGTCCCTTGATCACGGCACTCTTCACTTAAGGCACCGGAAAAATGACTTGAGAGCGTTTTCAGCGCGCCGAGTTCATAAATACCCTCAAAAGAGCTGAGCCCCCTCAAGCCTTTCGGGATCAACTTTATCGCGAGCTCCAAATTCCCTTGTGGCATGCGCGGGTCGACCCACACGTCAACACGCGAGATCAACTTGCCGTTGATCAGCTTACCTTGCCCGACCACGCCGGGCGTATCTTCGCCGGCTAAAATGCCGTTTGGATTTCCCTCTTGCGACGAAGAGGTCAAGATCACGCGATCCTTCAGTTTAGGTCCGGCATTGTTCAAAACCAAATGCGCGATCACAAAAAATTCGCCGTCAGTCAGCGTGCGCATTCCGGGCACCCCGGCGTTGCTCTCAAAGCGAACCCTGGGCGTCATGCTGATGTTCAGGCGCAACATCATGCCCTTGTCACGCTCTCCGCGCCGGATCGTTTGGACATCGACATCGTCGACGAAAAGCTGATCGTCTTTTAAAACTTTCTCGTCGGCGAAGGCATGAGCTTCGGGCTCCGGGCTCAATAGCGCATCAGGAAGCGGCTCATCGCGCAGATAAGCGACTTCATCGCCCTTATCACGGGCGCGATCGCCAATCGCCCAGGGATTGATCGCGATTCTTACGCGTTGGCGCCCGGTATGAACGCCGGTCCCGATGATGTCGCGCTCGATAATGCCCCAATGGCTGCGTTTTACAAAATAATTGAACGGCACCGGCTCCATCCAATTAAAGCACCCCGTGCTTGTGGTCGGCTTGATGTCGGCAATTTGTTGTCCGGTACCGGGAATCTCGACAAGAAAGCGATGATTCGCGGCTTTGGCATGTGAGATCCGGTCTTGAATGCAGGCGGTAAAACGAAAGTTCACCGCCATCGGAATGCGCCATGCGGCGGCCAGCGCGCTCTCCGGTCCCTTGGCGGTGATGAAGGGGGCGATGGTGCCTTTACCTTTAAGGCTATCGATACGGAACGTGGCTGTGCCTTCGGCGTTGGCCTTGCCGTTGATGCCGTCGGGATTTTTATCCGGCTGCGTACAGGAAATTAATCCCACCGCGAAGAGCGTCAGCAAACTTGAGATGAAAATCTTAGAAGGGCGCATATTCGGTCTCCACACCAACGAAGTAAATACTTAAGTCGCGTTGCGCTTCGCTCGGATTGATCGGCCGAGCGCGAACAGCTTGAGCAAATATCGAGAAGCCTTGGTCTTTAAAATTAGCCGACGCTTCGATCTGATCGCCGATGCGGTTCGTGTGACCGAATCTTGATTTGTTATAAAGAGCCACGGTCGCGTCGCTCTCGATGAAAAAACTCCGGTAACGCAAATCCACTTCAACGTCGCCGATTTTAAACTTCGGCCCAAGCCCAAAAGATTGCGCATCGGCGGCAAACGAATCCGCCTTGGTGTTGTGGATGCGCTGAAACTCAAGCGTGAAATCAACCGCTGCCGTCGTACACCAGCAGGCTTCCGCCGTTCCAAACCACCCCTCATGATCGTACGTGAAACGAGAATCAGTGACTTCCAAGCCCGAGCCTAAAGCTCCGTCAATGCGGCTTTCCCAAGCGACTTTGCTTGGAAGATTGGCCCATTTAAAATGGCCGCCGGTGGCCTTCCATTCAACCAGGCCGAAATGTTTTCCCTTGAGAGAAACGGATTCCGTATTGAAGCTCGGAAGCTTTTCCATGCGCTCGCGCTCGGTGTTGAGAGTGTGCGACGTCGGCACCGCTTGTTGCAAGATCAGCTTCCCTTCGACCTCGGCCGTCTTAAATTTGGCGGTTTCCTGAAGGCCGGGAAACGAGCGCAGCGAAGACACCAACATGCTCGAGCCTAAAAAGCCTTGGTTCAGTGCGCCGGCACGAAACTCCAGGTACTCGACGGGAATCACGGAGAGATGAGCACCCATCATCCACAAGCGGTTTTGGTAACTGTCGTCGTCGTAGCGCTCTTGCAGGCGTGAGGAGTAAAAGCTGATGTTCGGCGAGATTTCGGCTTTAAGCCATTTTGCGAAATTGTATTTGAAGTTGGCGCCAAACCACGCGAAGGCTGCGGCACCCTCGTCTTTTCCTTCACTTAGCGAGGTCCCACCCATTGTGAGCTTCCACTCGCCCGACCATTTGCGGGGGCGCGATTCTTGGGACTTGGTTTCCAGGGTGGCGATAGATTCGGAAGCCGCGAGCGGACCACAAGCAACAGCTATGCTTAATAGCAAAAAGCCTATTGTAGACCCCACCCTCATCCCATTCCGCCTTCAGGAAAAATCGCCGTATGGAAGGATGGATTACAAGATCCATTCCACTTGGCCGTTCCCAATGAGTTGATTCAATTTTCGCTTAAGTGGGCTTATACGCACTCTGGACGCGAGTGAGCAACCAAAAACGTTTCTAATTTTGAGGTCTTATCGCATACACATGAAATTTTTTACCGTCTTGCTTAACGCTTGGTCAGCTGAAGAAAGCGTAGAGCGCGTAGGCCGAACCAACTGAATTTCTCGCCATCGACGAAGGCATGGGCGAACCCAAGCTTAACCAAATCCTGACGATGTTTAAGAAAAGGAAACGGTTCACTCGAGAATAGCAAAACCGTTTTCGCGCGGTCGAAGTCACCAAGATCAATCTTTGGGTAGCGTTCATCAAACCCCACGGTCGGGATTCCCAATTGTTTGAGCATCGATCCGATAAAGGTGCCCGTGCCCACACTCATCCACGGATCGCGCCAAATAAGATAAAGGAATTGGGCCTCGCGGCTTTCGGGCTTTAGCCCCCAGTCGATCAGGCCGGGGAAATCTTGATCCAAAGGCCGGTCTTTGGATAGCGGAGTTTTTAGAATTTCGCTCCATTCATCGGCCCATTTATTCAAAGTTTTATTGTGCAAAATTTCGGAGAGTTTTGTGAGCTCTTTGGGCATATCGTGAGCGCCGCGCACATCGGAAGCGTAAAAAGGAATCTCGCTTTGCTCGCTCATAAATTTTGGATTTTCCTCTTTATCGAGGAGCAATAAATCGGGCTTTAAGCTTAAAATTTTCGCCCAATTCCAGTCCTTGGTTCCGCCCACACGGGGGATGTTTTCAACGCCGGCTCTGGGATGAATGCAGAAGCGGGTCCGTCCCACAACCTCCACGCCGGCTTCCAGTAAAGTTTCCGTCCACGAAGGGACTAAGGACACAACGCGCATGGACTTCAACGTATTCAATTTGTACAAAGTTGGGAAGGAGAAACCCCTATGCCTTCATTCAAACCGCTTCGCGATATTCCCTCGAAATCCGGCTACACCAGCAAAGATGTGCTCGTTATTTTCGGCGAGGTTTTCGCCCGCGGTTACGTCAATGGACTAATCGACGAAGCGAAGAAAACAGGCATGCGCGTGATCTATTCGACCGTAGGCCGTCGCGATGAAAATGAGAATCTGCGCCCCTTAAACGCCGAGGAACTTGCGCAAAAAGAGCAGCCGCTGATCAACGTTCCGTTGGAATGCGGCTTCGATTTGGAAAAATCGTCGAAAGGATTAAGCCCGGTCGACCAACTTAAGGGTTTAAAACTCAGCGAATCGGGCCTAGCCAAACTCGATTGGGACCAGGTCGCGGAGAGCCGCAAAAAGGGCCGTGAGAGCTTCCGCCTCCGCGTCGGCCAATACATGCAAGAACTCGACAAAATGATTTCCGCAGGCTCGAACGTTTTGTTCGCGCACACCATGGCCGGCGGCGTTCCCCGTGCCAAGATTATCCTGCCCGTCATGAATCGTGTTTTTAAGGGCTACGGCGAGCGCTACGCTTCGTCACAAGAATTTTGGGAAAGCACGCTCGGCAAGTTTTGCGAGATGAGCTTTATGGACGTCACAGCCAACAGCTTGGCCGATCTGATTGAACTCAGCGCCCCTTTGCGTGAACGTGTCCAACGCGCCGGAGGACGTGCTTCTTACGTGTCTTATGGCTACCACGGCACCGAGATCTTGATTAACGGCGAATACCGCTGGCAGTCTTATGCCCCCTACCTGCAGGGCTTCGCGAAATTAGAGCTCGAGAAAATTTCAGGCCGCGCGATGACTCAAGGAATCCCGGCTTCAACTTACAATGCACCCGAGATTTTGACCAATTCCAGCTCGATCTTTTTGGGCGTGGAAGTGGCGCTCTACCCTTTGCTTGGCGCCTTTCTTAAAGAAAACCCCAAGCATCCGGTCACTTTGGCGCTGACTAAAGATTGTGAAGCCTTAC
Organism: uncultured Pseudobdellovibrionaceae bacterium; assembly: GCA_964628445.1. Lineage (GTDB taxonomy): Bacteria > Bdellovibrionota > Bdellovibrionia > Bdellovibrionales > UBA1609 > JALHOQ01. The sequence continues at coordinate 17,282 of CAZVOP010000036.1, forward strand.
TGAAGCCGGAGCATTCCCTGCAAGAGATCTTGGATCTCTGTAACAAGTATTTCTCCTCGGATTTAATCAAAAATCACTGGACCAAATATGACGAGTGGCCGCAACACAGCGGTCCTCAACAAATGGAACTGATGCAGCTGACGTCGAAGAAAATCATCGAGATGCACAAAGACGAAAAGCAGTTGCTCACCGCTAGACTTAGCGAAATCGTCTTCAACGCCTGCGGCAAAGCGATGCTGAGCGAAGGCTTCGCCCCACGCGAAAGTGTGTGGTGGGTCGGCCACGATCTGGTCGCGAAGTTGAATTTGAATTCGTGATCGTGACTCGGAGCTCTGTGCAAACAGAGTTCGCATATCGATCCCTCCCACGTGACTATGCATAATTCCAAAGGCGCCGAACTCAGCAAAACGACCGCCCTTTGGAATTTACGTGAGATGAACGGCAATATATTCTTCGTTAGGGCGTTTTTGCTGAGTTCGGCGCCTTTGCTAAAGGGTCGCTATCTCAAGGGCCGAAACTGGCGCGAGGCAGGGCGTGGCCTCTGCACGGTCCATCACTTGGTACAAAGTGGCCGGCGTGCATTGCGCGTAATACCCTTTAAGATAAGCCAATACCGGCCGTGACTCGTGCTCGATAAAATTAAGCATGTGATAACCGCGAAAACGGCCCTCACAAAAAATCGAATCCAAAATCATCTGAAGAGCTAAGCCGCGCTCATTCGCACTCAAGTCCGGATCGAATTCAAGATGCGTGAGATAGAGCGATTTCAAAACATCATGTTCGCGAACATGCCGGCCTTGAATCAAAGGCAGCATATGAGAAGCCACTTTTAGCCGCCATGGAATCTTTTCGATCACGGCCTGGCGCAAAGAGCTTCCATCCCAGGGAAGGGCCGACGCCATAGTTTTTCCCTGTCCGTCTTTAACCAATAAAAATGGATGACGCGAAAGCCCTGGCCATTTCAATTTGCGGAACTCGAGTTCCTGCGGAAAGGCGTAGCCGAACATTTTAGCGCGGTTACACTTTTGCAAAAATGAAATCAATAGAGCGTCGGAAAAATTGGATTGCTCGGTCAGGTTCCACGAATGTTTTCGCCCGCGCAAACCCGCCCATGGCCAGCGGCCAAAGACCGAAACTCCCTGGTAGCGATGCACCGGCGCATAAAGAACATCGCCTTTTTCACGCACCAGGCTTTGCAGCGCGATTCGGTTTTTATCGAGAATCGCCGAGTACATCAGACCGCTTTCGCCCAAATCCGTATTTTGTCGAGCTGTCGTCACCAACGTTTCATACCATTTGCGAAATTGCAGGCGCGGCCGGCGCTCAAGCCGCGGACTCAAACGCAAATCCGCAAGATAGGCCACTCGCGTTTCGCGGCCCTCATGCAGACACGCACGCACGCTGATGGTGGCCACGCCGCCGACCCTGCGCCCCGGCTCGTCGCGTTCAAAAATAATCACGAACCCGCGTTCGCCCTGGCACGAGAGAAAATCAAAAAAGCAGGGGCCGCGCTCGTAACGTAAATCAATCTCGCCGGCATCCATAGCGACCGAGGCATAAAATTCAAGAATGGCGTCGTTATCCTCGAGCCTGCCCAAGCGGACGTGCGAGAATGCGGCGGTGGTCTCTTGCATGTTCATAAACCGACAATCATGCGCGCACGTTGGGCGGAAGAGAGCGGCTCGGCCCCAAGTCCCACCGCAAAATCGTCCGGCAAATCTTTAACCGAATGATAAGTTTTAAAAAGACGGTCCCAGACGGTCAAAAACGCACCGTAATTCTTGCCGTGGATATCGCGCGCGTGATGCAAGCGGTGATACTTCGGCGTCAAGATGATCCACTCGATCCAGGGATGCGAGCCCTTAACGCTGGTGTGCGCCCAGATTTGCGCAAACGCACCGATGGAAAACACAATGACGTTTTCCCAAAAACGTAAATGAAAAACGGTGTAGGCCAAAAGCAGCTGAGGGACCAAATAAAGAAAAGTATGAAGGCAAGAAGCACGGAAGCCTGAGAACCAATAAAGCTCGGTGACCGAATGGTGCCAAACGTGAATGCGCCAAAGCCTGGGGTGATGAAGGGCCCTGTGCAGCCAGTAGAGCAAGAAATCCGCGCACAAGATCGCCGCCACGATACGCACCGCAACCGGCCATAGTTCAATAAAATAAATTTGATGGGAAAAGCCCGTGAGCAAATCCGTACCGGACCATGACTTAATCACCAACCGCGAGATTTGCGACGAGGCGAAAAGCGCCGCAAGCGAGAGCAAATCGATGCGCAATTCCTTTTTGCGCCGAACTTCGTAGGCCGGCCAAAGTTTTTCGGCAATCACGAAAATCGCGATCAGCAAAAGAAACGCCAGGAGCTCGAAGTCTTCGTGACGCGAGAAGATTTTAAGCCTCCTTGGTGATCGGGGGATGCTTCAGCGCGCCTTGGCCGCTGCGCAAACGGCCCAGGAAAAACCCCGGCCTGATGAACGGCACAAAGGCCATTGTCCAAATATGAATAGCCTCGACGGATTCCACCTCCGGAAGGCTCATGCCGGGTAATATTTTAGTCTCACCACGAAAGAGCACTTGCGGGGAACCTTCAGCGAAAATCTTCTTAAGATGGGCTTTCTTCATGGCATAGGCATAAACAAAATGAGATTTGCCTGAGCGCAACATTTCGAAATAGGCTCGCGCCCAAAGCCAAAAGGAATAGCCTTTTTTACGCGCCTGCGGACTGAGCCAGAGCGCGGTGAGTTCACACACTCGGCGTGGATGGACCTCGTTGAAAAAGGAATGGTTGGCCAGGACCTCTTCAGGCAGAGAATCGATCACGCGGAACGGAGCTTCCGGCACGATCACAAAACCGCCCTGAATACGTCGGCGCTCAAGCAAAACGTACACCTCGCTGCGCTGTAAATATTCAAGTGGGAACAAGACTCCGACGTGTCGTTCGGTCACCGCGGCGTATTCTTTCAAGAGCTCTAAGTCTTTGATGCGTACAAATTTTGCCATGCACACAGACTTTAACAAGTTGAGCCCTAAACACGAAGCTCTCCAGGCGGACCTTGGACGATGGTCCAGCATTTCCATATACATCATCTTCAGGCATGATCTGATCAGCTATGAAAGACCGTGTTGGCTTGTGGTTTCAAGTTTTGGAAGAGCGTGGGCACTCCGACCGCGCGCCTCTGTTCTTAGAGCGGCTTGATGGCGGCCAAGGGATCGATTTTTCTTTTCCGCACCGAGAGATGGATGGCTCGGCCCGCATGGCGCAAATCCTTAACGGTTTTGGTCTGCCACCGGCACCTGCGAAGTCCATAAAGACGCCGTTTATCTTGGCACGCATTCATTTGTTTCTTAAGGGCTTGCTCAACAACTCGTCTACATCCCAACCGAACTGGATAAAATTTGATCTTAACCGGACCGACAAAGCACCCAAGCTCTCCTGGCTTTTGTTAAACGAGAATGCCAACCGAATCCTCTGCGAGAGAGCTTTATGCCAAGCGATTTCCGTTAACGCGCTTTTGCTCGACCATTTTTCAAAAGCGGTCGCGACTCATCTTGCACATGATTCACAAAATTTCCGCGGCTCGTGGATGCTCCCGGTCAGCATGAGAGGAGCATTCAGTGAAAATTTTCCGACCGGTAACAAAGTCAGCTATCTTCCCATCCACACCGACGCTCAAACTCAAGCGCAAGATATTCATGCGCAAATACGCCAAGGCTTTCAGGCGAACTTACATTGGTCGAACTGGCTGATTTATCGCTACCTACCCTACGTAGGTATTCGCTTAATGAGAAAATTATCGGCTCGCTACGCACGAAAAGTTTTTTGGATCGGCACATTCTCGGATCTTGGCGATTGGACGCCACAAGAGATTCCGGCGGAGCTTCACGCGAGTGTTTGGGTCGCGGCACCCGTCGGCAGCCCCAATAATCCGGTGAGCAGCGCCGTCACCACCTGGTGTGGGCAAAAGACAATCAGTCTTCGTCTGCATTCGTCGATTTGTGCAGGCCGTTGCGTCGAAAGCGCCGAAGAAATCCTTAAAACATTCTCTGAATCTTTAAGCCAATCTCTGCGAATCGCAGCCGGCGATATGACGATCCGCCATACCCTCGCGATCCCTAGTAAAGCGGCCCCGCCGTTTTGTATATGCCATACAGAAAATAGATCAAGGGTGCGGCCGACAACAAGCCCAGACTCACCGCCTCAGGCACGGTCTTGGTTGGAATAAACGTCAACCAATCGCGCACCCACAACACTAAAAACGGGATGCAGAAAATCATCATGTGCCAAGGATTGACGTCCAAATAAAAATGCCCCGCCGCCATAAAACTGACAATCAGCAAAGAGATAAACGGGAAAATCGCGCCCCACCCGAGCCTGGCGGGAAAAAGAAATGCCAGCACGGCGATCCCGCCGATTAAAGCGCACAACACGCTCACCAAATTAGCGAGCGAGGCGCTGGCATGAAACAACAGCATAAAGCTCACCGCCGTAGCTGAGATCAAAGGCAACAAGGCCAGCGAGACCGGCCGCACTTTACCCGCACATCTCTCGGTGATGGACCAAATTCCAAGCCCTAAACAAAAATAGGCCACCAGGTTTCGATGATACATGGCCTTCGCCAAAGTTTCGCGCAAAGGCCAAAACACCAGCACACCCACCGCCAACACAAAAAGCCCGCGCACCACATAGCGCGGCCCGAGTGGTTTGGGATTCCATAAAGCAAACAGCCCCAAAACCAAACCGCCGGCCATTAAGCCCTCATTTACGTCACTCGGAGGGACGTGCATCCGCCCGATCAAAACATATCCGCCGTACACGAACGCCGCGGACAAAACCAATCCCTGAAGCCTGGCTCGCCACGGATCCTTCATTCCCCCGAGGAGAAACAAAAGAACCGTACTCACGAATGCCGGCACCAGTGCGCTTTGAATAAATGAGAGGACGATGGGCGACGAAAACATGATTACTGCTTAACTGCTTCGGTGCTGATCATTAGCTCAATCTCATCGCCGACTTCGCCCGGCTTGCTCATGAAGTTCATGCCGAAATCCGTGCGCTTGATTTTAAACGTGGTCTCGCCGCCCGTGCGGATATTGCCCCACGGATCTTTGCCGGTCTTCATTCGGCTGAATGTAAAAGCAACCGGTTTAGTTACGCCGTGAAGAGTCAGATCGCCGGTCACTTCAAATTTATCGCCGGCTTTTTTTACGCTTTTGCTTTTCAGGCTAATCAACGGGAACTGCTTCACGTTGAAAAAATCGGGACTCTTCAAATGATCGTCGCGTTTCTTAGTGAAAGTTGAAACGGTGTCCGCTTTGACTGAAACCTCGAACGAAGATTTTTCCGGCGCCTTCTCATCGATGGTGATTTTACCGTCGGCCTCGTTAAACATGCCGTACACATTCGAGAAACCCATATGGTTCACTTTGAAAACAATCGAAGTGTGCGCGGGATCAATTTTGTAAACGTCAGCCGCTTGGGCACTTTGAAAACCTGCAATCAAAGCCAGTAATGCTAAAACTCTCATAATTAAATCCTCCTAAAGATCCATGAGGATAAGTTTTTTACCGCTATGTTTTCAACTAATTAGCGCGTGTCCAGGACCTGCCCGCATTCAGACGGATCGACTTGCGGAGCGGAGCGGTCCGCCAGGAAGGGCGGAGGTGGATTTATGGATTTCATCTTGATAAAATCATGACAAGCCGCGCGCAGCGCGTCGTTTTCCGCGGGCGTGGGACCTGAGGCCACCGCGGTTTTCTTGCCTGTTTCAAAAAGCTTGGCGATGATCACTCGGAAAACGTTTGAAAGCTCGGCTCGATTTAAATTGAGCGACCCTTCGCTGATCCATGCCATCCAAAAAATATCCGATAAACCGACCGGCATCTCACGATAAGTGAGGATGTAGTAGAAAGAGGCCTTGGCGTAGCGATCGCCGAGGTCCTTATCCAACTGCTCTTTAGCGAACTTCTTAATGAAGCCCATAAACAGACCCGCCGCCACGTCGATTTCTCCGTTGGTGAGTGCGGCGTCATGATTCTTGTCATAGCGAGTGAGCACGGCCTCGGCATAATGCATGACCACCATTAAAGTACTAAGCTCGCTCAACTCGACCCACTCCCGCTTCGAGTACTTCGGCGAAAACGCCGTATCAAGAAGAGTGCTGACATAGCTTGCGCGCACTTGCGGCGGCGAGAGCCTTAAAAATTGCTGCAGGCCGGGCATCGTGTCCAGCAACGGATCTAAGACCTCGGGCAACCGCTCAAGCACGCAATCGCGGCGAAGCTTCGGGCGCCTATTGTCATCAAGCGGCCCCTTCTCGCAGACGCTCAACGCTTTGTACGCGTCTTCGGCCATGCCGCCGCCGGACCACAGGAACGAGAACATCTCCATGGCCTCAAGGAAATTCAATTTCGATTTCGGATCGGTCGTGTCCAGCAGCAGCCCGTCCGAAGAGTAGTTAAAGAGATTGCCCTCGATAAAGGCACGCGCGCCCGTATTGGTATTGCGCCGATCCACCAACCCCAGATCGATCCCCGCCTCGCGGAAGTCTTCATAAAACTTCTGCATCTCGGCGCTTGAAATGCCGGACTGCCAGTCGAGGCGGTTGCCATTGCCCTCGGCGTAACCGCGGAAGATCACGCCGACAATCGTGCGCATCAAGTTCATCATCGAAAGATTATGAAACCCATGCGTAGTTTGGTATTTTCCGATGTCCTCACGCGGAACCAGAAGCACGCGGTATTTATCGTCGGGAAATAGCGGCCGCATGAGTGTCCGCACGCGCAAGAATTCATCCCAATCGGAATTGCGCAGATCTTTAAGCCGTGCACGCACATCCGGATTTAAAAACGGCTTAATTTGCAGATTCGGCACATTGGCCGAGGCCGTGACCGCCGGCTCGGGCTTGCGATAGCGCGCATCCAAATTCATTTGCACGTAGGCCCACTGATAAAACAAATTTCGCGCGCGTGAAACCGAGGCCAAAGTGAGCCCCTCGTCCTTACGTGCGCCGGGCAAGACATCGGGATTTCCCAATACCCTGGTCACCATGGCACGCAGTGCGGTTTGGAGCGACTCCGGACGAAACTTCGGGATCCAGCCCAAGCCGTGCAAAGCATTGGTCAACTCGGTGAGCTTATCAAACGGCACGGTGAAGCCTTCTTGCCGCGAAACGCTGTCCTCGATCAAATTGAACACTTCGCGCGCCAGATGAACCGTGTTCTGAAGACCAAAACCCTGCAGTACCGGCCGGTCTTTTACGCCCACCCGGTACTGCAGGTAAGCCGAATACCACTGCGCAAATGATTGCAGCATCGGCGCCCAATCCTGGGTGCGCACCACGTTCGGATCGCTTGGCGCCACAGTCAATTCACGAAAGATCTTTAAAAAATTAATCCAGTTGTCGACCGGAACCGCTTTGTCACCGAAGTGCTTTTCCCAACCGACGAAGGCGCGCGCTTCGATCAAGAACGTGCGCAGATCCTTAAGCGGGTAATCGCATTTCGTTTGCCGCATCCGGCTCTGTAGAACCTGGATCGATTGATTCAAGACCGCATTCGCCTCGGCCAAACGTTGACCAAGCTTGGTCGGCTCTTCCTTCATCGCGAGCGTGGGATTAAGAACTTTCAGGTAAGGCTTGACGCGAATAGCCTCTTTGCGCAGATCCTCGAGTGCTTCGACGGCTTGATAGAGTTCGGTGCGGGAGATGCGGTCCACTTCACCGCCGACGATTGCGCGCTTAATCAACATCATTTGCGCAAGCAGGTCGTCGGAAATACGCCGTTGGCCGAGGAAGAACTCATGTAGAAAGTTACGGATCTCATTGGGCGTATAAGTCGAAACCTCACGTCCGCGCGTCAATTGCGCAAAGGTCGTGAAGGCCTTTTGAATGCACTGGATGAAAACCGTAATCTCTTTTTCGGACAGCCGATCATTCACGTATTTGTCGAAATTTTCCGGAATACGCGCGACGCAGCTGAAATTATCGCCGCTGTACATCGGCGGAGAACGCGGCACCGGTTTCTCGCCGGTATTTAACCCACAGCCAAAATTCAGCAGCACGATGACCAGCATCGCTATGGCAAGACATCGCTTAGAAAACATAGGCGATGCCTCCGAAGAAACGGTCGTTGCCGCGGTAGGTGGAGTACAATCCGGCATCCGCCGAATTAGGATCCACGTTGGCTCCGAGCACATCGGCCCCCAAACTCCAAGTCAGCTGTCCTTGCACCAGACTCAAGCTGGTGGAAAGCCATCCCCCTTGTTCGGGCACGGAATAGCTGTAGCGATTGCGGAGCGAGAGTTGATTTTTCCTATGCTGCGTAAGTTCAACCCGCCAATCCACCGCGGCCACTTCTTGAAACGGATAACGATCCAACGACGAACGCACCTGATCGTTGCTCATTAAGCCGCCGCCGCGGTCTTTGCCGACTTCAAAAGCCCGCATGTACGAGTACTGCAGCCACGAAGGTTTACCAATCCATCTGCGCCAGTAATGCTGATACATGGCGCCCACGATAATCATCGAAGACAGCGGTGCCTGGTAGTATTCTTCGGGGAAGCCGGACGCATTTGGAAAATCGCCCGTCAGAGAAATCCATCCACGGTCATCGACCCGGTCAAAGCCCGTCTCCCACGTCAACACGTGATGCATGACGATTTTCGGGTGGATGACGGCGGTTACTTCGAGATTGGTGATGTTCACGCAGTTGGAGCACTCGATCCCTAAGTGAATTTGATTGCGCGGTTTATAGGCGTAGTTGAATTGGCTCCAGAACGAAGGGGCGATTTGATATTGAAGTCCCAAACCGAAACTTGAGTGCATGACGATCTCTTCTTCGGAAGGGCGGTCGAGTTTGAAGTAAAGAGGCGCGTCCTTGGATAAATTATTGCCCTGAAATTGCAACCGGGTGTGCGGCTGCTCGAACCAGCGATTGTTGGAAGAAAATTGGCCGTCGCGCAACTGGTACTGCGGGCCTTGATCGGGAATCGCCAGCGGCGAGGTGAAGAAGGTGAAACGCACTTGTGAACTGAGCGACCAATCGAAAAACACTCCCGTCAGACCTTGTTGAACGGGCGCCAAATAATCCCAGCGCAGTTGCGGTTGCCAGACACCAAGATTAAATTCTTCGTCGAGTCGGCTCCACGAACGCTTTTGCCGCCCGATCGTCAGACTGAACCAAGGCGCGATTTTGCGCGGCTGCACATAGGCTTCGGGCACGCCGAAGTAAAGTTCGTCGCTGGCCTCAAGCGCACCTTGAGCGACCGGATTTAGCTTGTAGGTAAAGCCCTCGGATTGTGTTTCTAAATTCAAATCGGTGGCGACCAGAGTGTAGTTCTTCCCGCTTCGGTCGCTTTGCACGGTTCCCAAATAGCGGTTCTGCTTTAAGCCCAAATCCAGATAGCTCGCCTCAACTTTGGCGGCGGCATGACCGGAATAAAATGCGAAGGCCAGTAAACCGGCGAAGAGCTGCATCACCGGGGGATTTTACCGGAATATATAGAGTGGTTTCAATTTGGAGCCACCACCGCTGAATTCATTTCTAAATGTGGGTCTATTTTTACAATTTAGAAAGCTGCTTCAAAACGCCCACTAAAATTTGCCGGTCGCTTTGAAAAGCCCAGTCATTTCGATGCCATTTCCAATGATTGTAAGCCACTTGCCCACCAAACATAGTGAAGGGGGTATCACCATATTTCAGCATAAAGGTAAAAAATACCAAAAGCTCGTCACGAGGAAGGCCGGTCGGTGCGAGCAATTTACCTAAGGTTGGTCCAAAAAGCCCATAAGCCGGCCAGGACTCCGTAAGATCGATCCGCTCGTTTTGATCGGTGTCGAAGCGGCGATCAAAGGCCTCGATGTAGTGGAAAATCATCCAAACCTGAAGCAAATCACCGGTCGAAAACGCGCCTTCGACGGCTTTAGTGAGAATCGTCTCCTCGGCCGCCTGCGAGTAAGCACTAAATTTCCCGGCGCTCTTGAATGCGGCTTTGAGGCGCGGAAGAGGAGTCAAAATATCGCGTGTGGGATCGACCGCCTGGGCTCGTACACAGACGGCATCCCTGGTTGGACAGGCGGTTTCGGTTTCTTTAAGCCAGATCTGAGCCGCCCGGAAACTTGAGGCCACAAATGCCAAATAGCGGGTCGCTTCAGAGACATCGATCAACGAATCCCCGTTGGAAGCCAATGTGAATAGGTCGGCTTCGCGCAAAAGCTTTTTCCCGATCGTCAGCTTCGTCTCTTTGAGCAAGCCGAATCTTTGCAACACCGGAAGAATTTCGCGGCCCGCAGCCGCCATTTGATCTTCATTCAAACTTTCGACGTCCGATCCAACGAACGACTCTTTGATCCAATTGATCACGATGTAAGGCCACACCATATGAAGTTTTGCTTCCGGCGTCCAAGCGGCGGGTGGCTGAAACGAGAAGACTTGCCGCCCCTCGCGATCCCATTCAGCGGGAACACTCCGCTCCAAGAGACGCCTAAATTTTCCGGCCATGACCTGAGGGACGATCCGTAATCCTAGCGCATGCTTGCGCAAATCCAGCCACATCGCGATATGCTTACGCAAAACTTGAAGATGCTCGGCCTTAAGCGAGGTTTGTGTCGTCCCAGCACGGCCGGTAAGCAGGCGGTTCACGGTCCATGAAAGCGCTCCACTCATGCCTGCCGCAGTGAAGTCTTTCGCAAACCACTCGGTTTTTTCCATCTGTTGAAAAAGCTCATCCCATTCACTTAGAGGAATTTCGCCGGACGGATGAAGCTTACGACTGGAATCCAGGACTTGCACGAAGCGGTCCATGCCCAGCGCCAAGGCTTCACGGTTTAGGCCGGCGTCGATGTTTTCTTTGAATGAATATCTGAGCGCCAATACAGCCGCGTGCGTCTGCCCTATGGCTTTCGTAAGATTCAGCCAATCCCCGCCCTTTAAGCCGGTGGCGCTGCCGCTCAATAAAATCTGTTTAAGCGCGGGCACGACCGCGAAAGCTTTTTCAAAATTCTCTAAGATCTCGGACTGTTTGCCCTTGTATTTCATCCACTCTTGCAACTCATGGATCAAAGCGTGCGCCTGATCAAAATCGTAATCCTGATTTTGCACAAGCAGCCATTGGCCGAGTCTCAGGAGTGAACGATCGAACACCTCGTTCGCATCCCTGATTTGGTCATCCGACGCTGTCTCGGCATTCAATAATGCGACTTTTGCATGGGGAGCCAATTCGACGCTCACCTCGCGCAAAATACGCAGCAGGTCCTGCATCTTCACCAATTCCGCATGCGTGATCTTATTCGCCGAACCGGCCACCAAGACACGCTTAATCTGCATCAAGCTCGCCAGCAACTCGTCACTGACCGGGCGTTGGGCCAAAAAATATTTCTCAAAAAACTGACGCACGTATTGCGGTGAATAGTCTCCGCCCGGCAAATCTCCCGCGGTGATTCGTTCATAATCGCTGACGGCGGCGCTCACGCAGCCCCAAACCTTCGCAATCTCGGCCGTGCTCAATTCGCCTTTGGCAAAACGCGACAGATTCGATCCGATGTCGGCAAGGGCGCCGCAGTTTCCCTTAAGCTCGACCCTAACCGGCTGGGATTTGCGCTCGCCTTCTTTAGCGCAACCCAAGGCGAAAAAGACGAACAAAGCCAAAGTGAAGCTTGCGCTAATAGACATAACTCAGCCCCAATCCAACGCGGTCATTGGCCCGGTATTCCGCAAAGAATCCATCATCAATCCGCGCGGGCCCTTCGAACAATCCCAGATAATCCATTTCCAAATCCGCGCGGAATTCCTTACTTAGGTTTACGCCGCAATTCATGCTGACCAGACCGCCGTTTTGCAGACGATCAAAAACCAATTTCACACCGGTATCGACGGGAAATTTGCCGATCCCACGCCATGCTTTAGTCACACCGGCAAGGTAGGCCTCGCTGTACTGATAGCGGCGCTCAAACAAGGTCTTGCCCGCGCCTTGCGCGAACTGACCTTGATCGCGAGCATCCCCGCCCACGATTTTCAAAAAGCCAAAACGCAAGCGGGCCGCATAAAGTCCTTCTTCTTCCAACGCGCGCGAAGCACTTAAAGAATAAATCGAAGCGGCTTGCACGGTCTGCGTGGTGAATGTCTCGGGCACAACGTCTTCAGGGTTTTCATAAGTGAAGCCCGCGCCAAGTTGCCATGCGCCCAAACGGACGATCTGATCAAGACTGACCACGCGCTGATACATCACTCGCGGTGTAATCTCGATACTCATGTAATTGATCGCGAAGCGGTTGCGCGACGGAAATCCCAGTACGAATTGCGGCGCCGGCTTATAAGCCGCACTCACCCTGGCGAAATAATCCCCATGCGCGAATTCAAACTTAGCTACGCCGCCCATATGGCGGATGACCTCGGTCGTGTCCGGGGTCTTCACCGAATAACGTAAGTCGCCGGGCACATCTTGAAAAAAAAATTGCGAAGCCGGAGGATTGAACCAAGGATTTTTCGAAACGAATTTATCGCTATCGACAAAGAAATGCGGGCCGAATTCCGGCACATGAACCGGTAAAAATCCAAGCGTAAATGAAGCCGGCTCGGATCTTTGCGTAACAAATAGACCGGTCAAACCGGCGCTTTCGGGGTGCAGTTTATTTTCAAGGTAGCGCGGCTGAAAAACGCCCTGACGCCACTCACTTTCCCATTCCGTCCAACGATCGAGCTTGCGGCCTAAGGAAAGCGTCGTTCCTGAACCCACCCGCCAATCCGCATGAAGATCGTAAACGTCGGCGTAATTCCAATTTTCCGTCGCACTGAATTCGTTCTTGCCGGAAATCTGAAAACGAAAGGCGCGCCAATTCAAGCGATCGTCCAGCGACAAAGCGATGCTGCGATTGCTGTCCCCGGCTCCTTGGCGATAAAAATTCCGGTTTTGGCTGACGTACTGCGAGTTTTGCAGGCGCAGCTCGTTTCGCAGCCGCGGACGCTCAACGGGTAAAGATAAAGTGGAGGTTTGCGCCGCGACCGACAGCGGAATAAGAAATGCCGCCAAAAAATAGAAAATTGAGAATGGACGACTCAGCATTACTCCCCCCGGACTAATGCCTAAGTTTTAAAAAAAGGGCTTGCGCGAAGCAAGCTATTTAACCGGATTTAAGCCGAGGTGACTTTTATTCCATGTATCTATCCGGGCGATCACCCACTGTGGGTCGTCCCAAGGTAAATCGTGCCCTCCCCACGGATGGCGCTCAATAGGCCAGCCCCATTTCTCATGTAAAGCACTCGAGCATGAAGGATCGACCAAGCGGTCGCCAAGACTATTTAACAAAAGTACAGGCACGTCCACCCGCCGTTTAAGTCCGCCAAAACGGGCCGCCGCAAGCAACTGATTACTGAAGTTGAGATAGGAGGTCGGCCGCTCGTTGCCCAACTTCACCCAAAGCGGCAACGCCTGAGCACGCGCCTCTTCACTGTTCAGCAAAAGGTCGATCAATTGCTTTTCGCGGTCGCGCACCGTTTGCGTCGCCAAAATGGCGGCGAAGTTGCGCCACACTTGCCAACGCAGCCGTTTATAAAAGGGACTCAGCGCATTTGAGCTGGTGTTGATCAAAACCACGCTCTGCAGATCACCGGGCTTTTGCTTCATCCACTCCATCGCCACCATTCCGCCAAGCGAAATCGCGACCAACTTGAACGGAGATTGCGAACGTGCCCGCTCAACCGCCTTGGCGCGCACGAAATTAAAAATCTCCGCAATCGAACGCGGTGAGCTTTCATGCACAAACTCACCGGCGCCGGGCAAATCGATCGTCAAGACCTCATCATGAGGAAATGCGGCACGAAACTGTTCAATGAACGGCCCCCAGTGGCCGTGTTCACGCGCCAGCCCACGCAGGAGCACCCAAGTTCCGTCTTTATTCATACCAAAGCTCCATGGCCTTCTTTAAACTCAACTGAATTTCGTTTTCGTCGGGCGGCAACCAAGCCTCACTGGCGAGAAGTGCGCGCTGCAAGAAATCAAATAATGTGATGTGCCTACGCAAAATGCGGCTGCGCCGGTGCGGCATGATGGGATTGAAAACGCCGCCCTTATTGAAAATTTGCAGCGGATTTTTTTTAAGCCATGCCCACGATCCCATCTCAAGACAAAATGGAATAAACATTCCATGCCCGGCCGCCTTGCGATTTTCTTCGAAAATATAATCCCACGGATCGCCGTGAATCGTGTACTGGCGCGACATCGGCTCGAACACATACGGATGATTGGGATAGGAGCGTTCAAGCAAGGCTTTAAGATTGTAAGCTTCCGGCAAATGGGGAAACGGCCGGCGCGAATGCGCGTAAGGAAACCAAAAACGGTCGCGCGCGCCAAAGCCCGAATGCACGTCAACCGCGAAGCTCACATCCGAAGTTAACAATTCCGTCTGCACCACGTCGAGAAATGCCTTGGTCTCGATCTCCATTTCGGCGCCGGCTTCACCCCGATAATATGGAAATTTATTTGAAAAGCGGTGACCGCGGTAAAAAGGGCCGGCCCCGCCCTCCCCATCGAGCGGCGAGTTACGGATCAAATCGACGCCGTTGCCGTTGGAACGCGTGCGATTCATAATGCCGATCGGATTCATGATCGGCATAAACACCAAACGTGAATTTTCCATTCTGTGCTGAAATTGTTTATCCCAACGCGAAAGTTCGAGAATCGTTTGCATGTATGCAAGCACGACTTCGGAGCCGATTTTCTCAAGACCATGCGCGCCCGCAAAAAATCCGATCGAAGGCGCTTTTGGATCCGTCGTTCCGATGCTGAGCGAGTAAAGCGGAAAGGTTTTATCCTTGTACTGCACCTCGGCGACGAGGCGTGTGCGCGCATGTGCGCCGAAGTTCTGAATCAATGACTCGAGATCGGACATTTCGGGAAAATGGCGTCGTGCCAAAAGTTTGGGCATAGTGGAATTATACAAGTTCTTGAGCGGCACAAGCAACCATGTTACGCCGACTTCGGGGGTGCGAAATGGATGAATTTGCGGTTCCGGAAAAACTGGCGAAATCGGCGTGGGTGAATCGCGAGAAATATCTTGCGATGTATCAACAATCTCTTGATGATAACGACGGCTTTTGGAATGACGTCGCAAAGACCCTTCATTGGCATAAACCGTGGACCAAAACCAAAAATGTCAATTTTAGCGATCCCGTAAAGATCGAATGGTTTCTTAATGGAAAACAGAATGTTTCTTACAACTGCATTGACCGCCACTTGCCGCAACACAAAGACCGCGTCGCCTTTTATTGGGAACCTGAAGGCGACCGGCATAAGCCGCTCAAAATCACTTACCAAGATTTAAAAGAGCATGTTTGCCGCTTCGCCAACGGCCTAAAAAAGATCGGGATAAAAAAAGGCGACCGCATCACCATCTATATGCCGATGATTCCCGAAGCCGCCTACGCCATGTTGGCCTGCGCGCGTATCGGCGCCGTGCACTCGGTGATCTTCGGCGGCTTTTCGCCGGAGAGCATCGCGGACCGCATCGAGGATTGTGAAAGCGATTACGTGATCACGGCCGACGAGGGATGGCGCGCCGGCAAAGCCATTCCCCTAAAAGCCAATGTCGACGGCGCACTTAAAAAAACGGCGCGCGTAAAAGCGGTGATCGTGGTGAAGCACTCCGGTGGGCTTGTGGATTTTGAAAAATCGCGCGACCATTGGTATCATGACGTGATCAAGGATCAGCCGACTGAGTGCTCCCCTGAGATCATGGACAGCGAAGACCCGCTCTTCTTGCTCTACACTTCGGGCTCGACCAATAAACCCAAAGGCGTCTTGCACACCACGGGCGGCTATCTGGCCTACGCCGCGCACACTCACAAGATCGTCTTCGATTATCATCCGGAAGATATATATTGGTGCGCGGCCGACATCGGCTGGGTCACCGGCCATACTTATATACTCTACGGGCCGCTGGCGAACTGCGCGACCGGCGTTCTTTACGAGGGTCTTCCCACTTATCCGACGGCCTCGCGCATGTGGGAGATCGTCGACAAATACAAAGTGAACACGCTTTACACCGCGCCCACGCTGATCCGCGCACTGATGGCGCTTGGTGAAGCTCCGGTCAAAAAAACTTCGCGCCAGTCCCTTCGACTGCTCGGCTCCGTCGGCGAGCCCATCAACCCCGAAGCGTGGCTGTGGTATTACCGCACGGTCGGCGACTCACGTTGT
>CAZVOP010000037.1:0-31744 GCA_964628445.1 uncultured Pseudobdellovibrionaceae bacterium
CGCACTTCACAAACCGAAACGCTTCTTCGGAGCTGCACGGAACATCGAAGAGGGCGGAAGCTTGACCATCATCGCCACCGCGCTGATCGATACCGGCTCGCGTATGGATGAAGTTATTTTTGAAGAATTTAAAGGAACGGGTAACTCCGAGATTCACTTGGATCGCAAGCTGATGGAAAAGCGTATCTTCCCGTGCATGGACATCAACAAGTCCGGTACACGTAAGGAAGATCTGCTCATCGAAAAGAGCGATTTGAACCGTATGTGGATTTTGCGCAAAGTTCTTGCGCCTATGAACGTCGTGGACAGCATGGAATTCTTGATCGACAAGCTGCAAAGTACTAAGTCGAACGCGGATTTCCTCGGCTCCATGGGTTCGTAATTAGGATTTAGATGTTCGGTAAACTTCAAGAGGTCGAAAAACGCTATGAGCAAATTCAGCAATCGCTGATGGAGCCCGGCGTTGCCGACAATCAAAAGCGCTATCGCGGAATGATGAAAGAGATGTCCGACCTGGAAAAGGTCGTGACGGTCTTCCGTGATTATAAAAAAGTGCGCTCCGATCTTGAAGGCAACAAGAGCATTTTAGAGACCGAAAACGACGAAGAAATGCGTGCGATGGCCAAAGAGGAAATCACCGGCCTGGAAAAGCGCATGCACGAACTTGAAGAAGAACTCAAAGTTCTGCTTCTTCCCAAAGATCCCAACGACGACAAAAACATCATCATGGAAATCCGCGCGGGCGCCGGTGGCGATGAGGCCAGCTTATTCGCCTACGAAATGTACCGAGCCTACACGCACTATGCGACCGCGCAAGGCTGGCGCGTGGAATTGATGTCGTTAAGTGAAGGCAATGTCGGCGGATATAAAGAGGTGATCGCCATGATCACCGGCGACAAAGTGTATTCTAAATTAAAATATGAAAGCGGCGTACACCGCGTGCAGCGTGTCCCTAAAACGGAAGCGCAGGGCCGCGTTCACACCTCGACGATCACGGTCGCGATCATACCCGAAGCCGAAGAAACCGAAGTGAAGATCAATCAAAATGATTTGCGCATCGACGTGATGAGATCGGGCGGCGCGGGCGGGCAGTCGGTGAATAAAACCGAATCGGCCGTACGCGTGGTGCATATTCCCTCCGGCCTGGTCGTGGTTTGCCAAGATGGAAAATCGCAACACTCCAACAAGGATCAGGCGCTCAAAATTTTGTATTCACGGCTGAAACAACAAGAAGAAGATAAGGTCCGCCAAGAAGCTTCCGATGCGCGCTTGGCGCAAATCGGGACGGGCGACCGCTCCGAGCGCATTCGCACGTACAATTTCCCGCAAACGCGCGTGACCGATCATCGCATCGGCCTGACGATTCATTCGCTTGGTGAGGTCATGAACGGCGCGCTCAACCCGCTGATTGACCCGTTGAACACGCACTACCAGGCGGAAGCGCTAAAACGCCAAACTCAGCAGTGACACGGCATCAAATCTTGGCTCAGCTCAAGCAAGCTTTCAAAAATTTTGAAGACCCAGCAGCCGAGGCGCGCGCACTTATGCGCGAAGCCTTGAGGATCGATTTCAACGAACTCATTCTTCATGACAAAGAACTCGATGCCGCGGAAAAAATAAAAATTGAAAAATGGACGGCCGACCGCTTAGCCGGAGTTCCTCTTGCGTACCTCAGCGGCAAAAAGGGTTTTCATAAATACGAATTTAATGTGCGGTCCGGCGTTCTTGTGCCAAGGCCCGAAACCGAATTATTGGTTGATGCGGGCATAAGTAGAATTCAGCGGGGCGCGCGGATTAAAATCGCCGATTTGGGCTGCGGAAGCGGCTGCGTGGGAATTAGTTTACTTAAAGAGATAGAAGGCAGTGAATTATCGGCGGTCGATATTTCTCCGATCCCGTGTTCGCTCACCGCTGAAAACGCGAAGCTGCTGGGGGTCGCCGAACGAACGCAGGTCTTTCAAAGCGATGTCATCAGTTGGAAGCCCGCGGGGTTGTTCGAGCTGATTGTGGCAAATCCCCCATATATCGCGAATGGCGATCCGGCTGTTGAGCCGGCCGTCGATAAGTTTGAACCGCATGAAGCTCTTTACTCAGGCGTGGACGGACTTAACGCGATTCGCGCGTGGGTCAACTGGGCGCCGGACTATTTGCAATCAAATGGAATTATGGCGCTCGAAATCGGCACTGGTCAAAGTGCTCAAGTCGAGGAGATAATGGCTAAAGCCGGATTTGAAGATATCCAAATCATCAAAGACTTCGCGGGACACGACCGGATCATCTCCGGGAAAAGAGGATCGACAAATGGATAAAATGGCAGTCAAAGGCGGATATCAGCTCAATGGCGTAACCGCCGCAAGCGGTGCGAAGAACTCGGCGCTTCCTCTTCTTTTTTCGACATTGCTGGCCGACGGTGAACATGTCTTTCACAACGTGCCCAATCTAGTCGATGTTCAGTTCGCGGCACAGCTGCTTGAAAGTTTGGGCTACGAGACGACTTACAAAGATCACACGATGCGCGTTTTCGCGAAGCCGATTGAAAACTTAGAAGCGTCCTATGACATCGTTCGCAAAATGCGCGCGTCGATCCTTGTGCTTGGCCCGATCTTGGCGCGCTACAACGAAGCCAAAGTCAGTCTACCCGGCGGCTGCGCGATCGGCACTCGGCCGATTGATTTGCACTTGGACGGCATGCGCGCGATGGGCGCGGAGATCAGCGTCGATTCGGGTTATGTGTTGGCGAAGACGGATGGTTTGAAGGGCGCAAAAATCCTTTTTGAATCCCCAACGGTCGGTGGGACCGAAAATATTATGATGGCGGCGACTCTTGCCGACGGTGAGACGCTTATCGAAAACGCGGCCAAAGAACCCGAGATCGTCGATCTCGCGAACTACTTGAATAAAATGGGCGCCAAGGTCGAAGGCGCCGGCACCAGCATCATTCGCATCAACGGTGTCGCGAAATTAAAAGCCGCTGAACACACCGTGATTCCGGACCGCATCGAGGCGGGAACACTGATGATCGCGGGCGCCATCACCGGCGGCGAAGTGACTGTCACCAAATGCGCGCCGGCCGACCTTGAGGCGTTGATTAATAAAATGCGCGAGAGCGGATTCAAAATCACCACCAGCGGCGACTCGGTCACCGTTCACCGCACAAAAACTTGGAAGGGTGTCGATATCACGACGGCTCCCCATCCGGCCTTTCCGACCGATCTGCAGGCACAGTTCATGGCGCTGATGACTCAGGCCGACGGCACCAGCGTCATCACCGAGACGGTTTTCGAAAACAGATTCATGCACGTTCAAGAATTGGTTCGCCTAAACGCAGACATCACGCCGAAAACCCGCGTCGCCGTGGTTCGCGGCCAGACAAAAAAATTAACCGGCGCGCCGGTGATGGCGACCGATCTGCGCGCGAGTGCATGTTTGGTGTTGGCGGGCTTAGTGGCGGAGGGCGAAACTGTTGTGAACCGTATTTATCACTTGGATCGCGGTTACGAAAATATGGAAGCGAAGCTCACCGCCCTCGGCGCGAAGTGCGAGCGGCAGAAATAAAAAAGCCCGGAGTCGGAGGGGGCCGAGGGCCGGGCTAGCAAAACCAGTTCGATTTTTTAAAACTTACTGCGAGATAAATCCAGGCACGCGCATCAGCTCGGAGCCGAGCACATTCATTTCGAAAGCGAAGCCTTCCATCTTGATCAGGTACAACGCTTTTTCCTCGACATTCAAAGCCGAATTTTGCGCCAGCACCGGAAGACTGACAAGTTTGCTGAAATCCTTCGTCATCGACACGCAGTTATTTGTGGGGACGGGCGATGAGAGGCGAAGGATCAGGACATTGGGATCATTCAAGTCAGGAATCAAAGTGGCGGAGGGGATTGCTTCGCAAGGAGTGGAGAGATAACCGTTGATCAGCAACTCGAGATTAACCGGATCAATCGCCACGTCTTGAACGTGAGCCGGCTTTTGCTTAATGGCGGCCGTCACAAAGGGCATGCTCATTTCTTCCGCGCGGGCGAAAGCCGAGAAAGCCAACACACAACCAACATATAAAATGACCGCAATCTTTTTCATTTTCTCTCCCCTAAGGTCTTGTGGACATGCGTATGTATAGCAACGTCGGTGCCAACCCCAAATGCCTAACCATTTGATTTGACAGGGGAAAGTGGTTCCAATGTGGATCCACAAACAGGCCTGTGACTGAAAATCCCTTTGAAGATTCAACAATTTACACAAACCAAGCCAGACTGAGACCAAAGCCTCAAAGTGGAACCTCGCTTTAGCCTCTCCTTATATACCGTTGTAGAATTGAGAGAAGTTTATGAGTCAGAATCGGCGATGGATCATCCGTGATGCATCGGGCCACATCGATGGCCCGTTCACCACGGAAAAGGTTCTCTACAAAATTGGGCGCGGCGAGTTTTCGGGAGAGGAGCACATCGCTCACTATCCTGGAGGCAAGTGGATTGCTATTTCTCAAGATCCGCAGTTCTACGACAAACTTTTGGAAGTGATTTCGAGCGAAGACAAAGGGCAGACAGAGCAAACCCGGGTGCTTGAATTCACGCGCGCGCAAAGTACGGGCATTGAGGCGCCGCCCCCGGAAGAAGAACCATCGCCAAAGATCGACGACACCAATGCCGGTGAGACCACTTCAGCCGGACCGGAAGAGATCGATGTCGATCAATCGGAATTCACGGTTAAGCGCAAAAGAAAAAAACGACGCCGCAAAAAACTTGAAGATATCGAACTCATCGACATGCGGCCTGAATATTTGAAGGCTTTGCTTCAGCGTTCGAAGTGGCCGATCCTCGCCGCCGTCGGTGGAATCGCGATGCTGGTATTGTTTCTATCTTCCGGCGGGCCGACCGAAGAGCGCATTCACTTAATCGCTCCGCAAAAGAAAGTCGAGCAAGTCTCCGCCGAAAGTCTTAAGGGACGCGTGCATCAAGGCGTCGGGGACTTTTTAAAGGACACGCTTGCGGGTTACTTGCGCGCGCAAAATTCGTTCGTTCACGTCGTCGAGCGCAGCAATAAGAACGGCGAAGTCATGGCCTTGCTATGCATGACGTATCTGCAACTTTGGCCTTTTGCGTACCAAGACTCCAGTGACACGAAGGTGATCGCCGGGATGGTGCAACTGACCTCGCAAGTGGATCCTGCCGGGATCCACTCGAGCACTTGTCGGGCGGTGGATTTGATCGTGCGTTCACGTTTTCCCGAAGCGAAGAGTTTGGTTGAATCGGTTCTTGAATTGCGTGCGAACGAAGCACAGCCTCCGATCGTTTTCTACTTTCTAAAAGGTTATTTGCTCGAGGGTGCCGGCGATCACGCGGCGGCCATCGGGTACTTACAATCGACGCAGCAATTGTGGCCGCAATGGATTTTGCCTTATGTCCTGGAAGCGCAAGCCCATGCGCGCCTTGAGAACTACGGGGCGGCGGCCGGGCTTTATCGCAGGGTCTTGCAGGCCAATCCCGCGCACACCGTCGCTCGTATCGAGCTTGGGATTTTAGAGTACAAACAATTCAATCATTACGACCAGGGCGAGCGCCTGCTGAAGCAGGCCTTAGACAGCGACGACGCACCCCGAGCGACGCTCTCACGCGGGTTTTTAGGTTTGGCCGAAATCGCCTTGAAGCGCGGCGATCAGAGCCAGGCGCTGCGCTATGCCCAAAAGTCCTTCTCGCTGAACTCATCGAATACCACCGCAAAAAATTTAATCGTGCAAATCGGCGGCGTGGAAAAACTGAAGCGCACCAAGGTAAAGGGTCAGCAATTGGTTTTTGAGGGTGATCAGTTTTTCCGCGAAGGCGATTGCCATGCGGCCCAAGCCCATTACAAAGCGGCTTTTGAAGAAGATCCTAAGAACGCCCGCGCGGCCATGAAGGCCGCCCAATGCCTGTGGAGATTGAGCTTTAGCACCGAAGCGATCGATTGGCTTGGGCGTGCGATCAAGGCCGACCCGCAATTGATCGAAGCTTATGTGACTTTGGCGGACTATCAGGCGCAACGCTACAACTTCTTGGCTGCGGCCCGAGTTCTTGATCAGGCCGCTAAAATTAATCCGAAGAGCAGCGAAGTCTTCCGTGGTTATGCAATGGTCGAGCTCAAGCGCAATAATCCGAAGGGTGCGATCTCTTATGGAAAAAAAGCGCTGAAGCTCTATGAGAACGACGTCGAAACGCAAATCATCATGGCGCAGGCTTCGCTCGCTTTGCGCGATCCGAAGATGGCTTACAATTACGCCGCCCGCGCGGTTGACCTGGATGTGAACCACCGTAAAGCGCAGATCGTTTACGCCGAAGCGCTTGCCGGCCTTCAAGGCGTCGATGTCGGGGTTGATTATCTCTTGAAGATGGTGAGCAACTATTCCCAGGTTTCGGAATACCGGCTGGCCCTTGGAAAGATGCTTTTAAGCGACGAGCGTTATCAGCAGGCCGAAGAGATCTTTCGTCAGATTATTAAACTCGAAGAAAAACCCAAAGAGGCATACGTCGAACTCGCCAAAGTACTAAAGGCCGAAAATAACATGGGTGAGGCACTAGACCTTCTGTTGAAGGCCGCGGTGCTGGATCCCGCCGATTCGGAGCCCTTATTTTTGGCCGGGATAATTTACTTAGACCTTAAAAAGCCGCAAGAAGCCGCCGTCCAATTCCAGCGCGTGGCCACGATCAATAAACTTTATCCGCTGGTTCAATACCAACTGGGGCGTGCGGCCCTGCAGATGAACGATCCCAAGGCGACGCTTGACCACACCGAGGCCGAAAAGCGCGCCAATCCGAACTTGGCGGATGCTTACTTGCTCGCGGCCGAAGCCCACTCGATGATGCAACAATATTCACTTTGCGCGACGGAATATCAAAAATCGATCAAGCTGCGCTCGCAGCAGGCGTTCACTTACGTGAAGCTTGCGCAATGTTACCGTAAAGCGGGAAATCTGGATGCCGCGATCGCGATGCTTAACGTCGCCAGTAGCAAAGAGAACGGATTGGCCGATATTTACAAAGAGCAGGGCGCGATTTATGAATTGAAGGGTGACGTCACCCACGCGATCGAAAGTTACAACCAGTACTTCACCCTGGACCCCGATGCGCCCGACCGCGAACAGATTGAAGCGCGAATTTCCGCTTTACAGCGGGGCCAAACCCCTTAAAATAGAGTCATGGGCAACATGATCGGCAACGTACAAGAGCGCTTCAAGACCTCCACCAACGCCTTAGCATTAATTAGTTTCAAAATGGCGACCGGTCTCTTCTTGGGTCTCACGCTGGCATTGGTCGGCGATCAGATTATCGATTACGGATGGTTTTCGTTCGTGCTCGTGATCGTCGTGGTGACGGGTACGCTGATGAGAATCACGCGCAACTGGGCGTGGATTCATATTCTGATCTTTAATCTGATTTGTATTTTGACCGGGCTTCTCCTGCGCATGTACATTCTCATCGCCCCAGGTTAAGCCAGGGGTATCCTAGGAGAATGTATGATTGATGTGCGCGCCTTAGAAACTCCCGAATTCGCGGAAGCCTATCGCAAATCCTTAAAAAATCGCGGCGATGATCCGAAGTGGGTTGATAAACTTACTGAGCTGAATCAGAAGCGCAAACAGATCATCACTCAACAAGAGTCCCTGCGTTCGGAACAAAATAAGTTCGGCGAGGAAATCGCACGCAAAAAACGTGCGAAAGAAGACGCTTCGGAGCTGCTTGCCAAAATGCAAGGTGTCGCCGCCGAGGTGAAAGAGCTTGAACACAAAGTCGCCGCGGCGGAAGCCGAATTGCGCGACGTGGCCTTGCGTTTGCCGAACAAGTTGCATTCAAGCGTTCCTGTCGGCGAATCGGCCGAAGACAATATCGTTGTTCGCGCCTTGGGCGCCAAACGCGAATTTGCTTTCAAGGCCAAAGAGCATTGGGAGATCGGCGAGAAATTAAACATTATCGATTTCGAACGCGCGGGCAAAGTGGCCGGCGCCCGCTTCGCCTTTTTAAAAGGTGGAGCGGCACAGTTAGAGCGCGGCTTGATTCAGTTCATGATGGATCTGCATTCGCGTGATCACGGCTATACCGAAATGATTCCGCCGTTCATCACCAATTCACAGAGCTTTGTCGGCACCGGCCAGTTCCCAAAATTTCAGGACGATATTTTTCACCTCGTGGGTACCGATTATCATTTGATTCCGACTTCGGAAGTCCCGGTCACCAATTATTACGCGGGTGAAATTTTAAAAGAGAGCGATCTGCCGGTAAAATTCGTCGCTTACTCGCCGTGCTTTCGCGCGGAAGCGGGAAGCTACGGCAAAGACACGCGCGGGCTTATCCGCCAGCATCAGTTCAACAAAGTTGAGTTGGTGATGTTCACTCATCCCGACAAATCGTACGAGATGCATGACCTGCTGACTTCAAATGCGGAAAAAGTTTTGCAGCTTCTCGAGCTCCCCTACCGCGTGATGCAGTTGTGCAGCCGCGACATCGGCTTTGGCGCGGCAAAATGCTATGATCTGGAAGTCTGGTTGCCTGGGCAAAACGCTTACCGTGAAATCAGCTCGTGTTCGAATTATGAAGATTTTCAAGCCCGCCGCGCGGACATTCGCTTTAAGGGCAATGAGCCGAAAGCGAAACCGCAATTTGTTCACACCCTCAACGGATCGGGGCTCGCCATCGGCAGAACCTTAATCGCTATTCTCGAGAACTATCAGCAAGAAGATGGTTCCATCACCGTGCCGAAAGCACTGGTGCCTTATATGGGTGGTCTGACAGCCATTACGAAATGAGCTACCAATTCTTACGCGAAGTGTGGTGGCGCGCGCTCGATGAGCCCGCGGACTCCGCGCCTCGCGCCTTGATTTCGGGCAGTGGATTACTTTGTGCAAAAGACGGACTATGGGTGGTCGGCGACGACCTTCATTATTTAATCCGTGTTCCCTATAAGGGTGAAATGAGCGAAGGACACAGAATTTTTCCCGGAAACCTTTCCGAGGATCACGCTGAACGCAAGAAGACTAAGCCGGATACGGAGGCCTTATTTCAAGTCTCCGGCGATTCGCATGAGACTTTGTGGGTGGCGATGCCATCGGGTTCGACGTCGAATCGGATGAAGGGCGTGACGGTTTTTTCGGGCTCGCAAAGATTTTTTACTTCCGTGGATTTTACGCCCTTGCTTGAGCGCTTACTCAAAGATTTGCCTGAACTGAACATCGAAGGTGGAGTGGCGATCGGCAAGGAATTGATTCTTTTGAATCGCGGCAACGGGAAGAGCCAAAAGAACGCTGTGGTGAAGATGAATTTGGCTGCATTTATGGCGGGCCTCAAAGGCGATTGGAATATCGCCGATTTGCACATCGTCATTACCCCGGCCGCGTTAGGTGCATGGGACGGGATTCCGTTTTCATTTACTGATGCCTTCACTCATGACGGGGTTTTGTATTTTTCCGCCACTGCCGAGGACACCGACTCGACGGTCGAAGATGGCGAGGTGAAGGGCTCGATCCTCGGTTACTGGGACGGCGCTCCGCACGAGCTCTCGCGCATCGCGGATCATAAGATCGAAGGCGTGGCCGTGGAATTCGCGACCGGCGGAAAGCTTCGTGTCTTTGCGATTACCGATGCGGACGATTCCAAAAGGCCCAGCGTCCTGCTCAAATGTGAAATCCCGCTAGCCCAAAAGGCCTCGAAATAGGTATAAATACGGAAACCTCTGCGGAGAGGTGGCCGAGTGGTTTAAGGCACTAGTCTTGAAAACTAGCGAACTCGAAAGGGTTCCGTGAGTTCGAATCTCACCCTCTCCGCCAATTTCAAAAATTTCATCACTTTCTCGGCAAAAGTGAGTAGCAGTAAATGCTGACACTCTTGTTTAGATCACGAAAGGGTCCCTTCGAAACGTCGAACTCGAGGCTAACGGACTCGAGCTGCTCTTTGTACCAACTCACTCCAACACCGGTCTGAGTGGGATAAGTGCCAAAAAGTGAAGGCAGGCCATTATAAGTGTAGTAGTTTACGTTCAGCCACAAGCCACTATAGTCCGGTCGTTGTTTCTGCAAATTGGTGTCGTAGGCTAGTTTTTGAACGAGACCCGCGATTGGAATCGAAGTGGCTTCTAGTTTTGAAGAGACAGAGCCGTCGGCAGAAATTTCTTCCGACACAAAATTAAGATAATCTCCATTGCGAATTATAGACACGTGACATTCCTTTTTTAGGGGATCACTGCCGGAGTATTTGCCCTCCAAGTGTGAAATCAACTCTTCGTAGGGTTCTAGGTCTTTTTGTATGGGTAAAAGTAAATTTGGATTAATGATTTCTTGCACAAACTTTGAGAACTCTCGGGGCTCGAGAACTGACGAGACCTCGGCACGAATGGGTGTGGTGTCGGCTCCCGGATCATTTCGCAAAGCAATCAAAGTTTCGTGGAGAATAAAAAATCCGGTTTCCGCCCTAGTCATTTTCGACACGTAGCTATCGTCCCAATGAACGGTTCGGGCATTCAGATCTTGAATCGCAAGTTGAACTTTTTCGCAATTGTGCGGAACTTTGTCTTGTGGAATATGGTCGTCGCCGAGAAGCGGCAAGTGGCGTTCTTTCTGCCAATGGAGAAATGAGCTTCTAAAGATAAGAGCCCAGCCGCCAGACAAAAAGTCTTTAAAATTTAAGTCAGGGATATGAGCCTCAGCGAATCGTTGGCCAGCGGCAAGAAAGATAATTCCGGTGTCCAAAAACTCGTTGTTTTTGAGCGCGCCACCTTTCACAAGATCGTAGGTGTCGGCAAGATAGACCCTGTCCCCACCAGGCTCGTGGCAAAGAAAACCCACTCCACCGCCGCCTTCTTTGATTCCGGCGAAACACGCCTGTGCGAGAACGAATTGTAACAGAACTAAAAAGATGGTCTTTTTCACTGGTCTTCCTTTTCATGCTTTGTGAGTGGAAAGAAGCTGATTTGTAACTGAAAAACGGCTTTCCCTTTTTTTCGTGGCTGAAACTCCTGAGCGAATTTTCGCCGAAATTTTGCGATCGCCTCAATTGCGTCATCCATATCGGCTGGATCGAAACAGATCGTCGCCGAAGTGTGGCTACGTCTTTTAATGTCGATTTCTTGAACCGCGCGTTTTGAAAGTTCCAAAAGCTCGGCCTGGTACTTTCGCGAGGCGGCGGAGGTTAAGCCAGGCGAAATATGAGAGAGTTCCCCATTTTCAGAAGCATCGAACCACTCGCCACTTTCCTTTTTTCCAAGGAGTTCGAGGCGAAAAAGCCGTTCAATAGCAATATTGGCTTCGGACTTCGTAATCCGAAGTCTCTTTGCAATCCAGCCGGCATCACTTTTAAAGCCATCTGTATAAGTCAGCTCTAGAATCGCGTAGTGATACCAATCTGAAATCACGCTAAACGCGTCATGCGTGATTTGCTGGTATGCGCGTGGAATCGCTTTTCCTCGCCGCTCGGAGCTGCCTCGCGGGATCCCTTCGAGCTCTTGCATGGAAAATCCTAGAGCAAAGCCAAGGCGAATTTTCATTTT
This sequence comes from uncultured Pseudobdellovibrionaceae bacterium, assembly GCA_964628445.1. GTDB lineage: Bacteria > Bdellovibrionota > Bdellovibrionia > Bdellovibrionales > UBA1609 > JALHOQ01. The sequence continues at coordinate 11,503 of CAZVOP010000037.1, forward strand.
TTCCGTGAGAGGCCTTTTTCCATTGATGATCTGAGAGAGAGCCGACGGTTCGACGTTGAGGCTTCTTGCGAATGATCGAAGAGAGTAATTCGGGTTTGAACGACAGCGCTTTAGAAGCTCGTCCTGAAGAAGGCTTCGGAAATTTGTCTTTACGAGCACTGTCGCGGGAACGGTTCGCATGGGTCGTATGTATAAACGACGGCATCGAATTGATAAAGAAGTTTCGACACAAAGTGTGTCAATTTGCCTGACGCGGAAAAGGATGGTCGAGAACGACTGGAGACTCCCAAAATACGCAGGCAGGATACCCATTGGGTTGCCCTAAGTTATTTTGTAGAAAAGAGCCTTCGATGAGAGGGCTATTGATTACACTACCGATTTTTCTGGTTGCGTAAACAAACGTGGATTTCGTGGGTGTTGATGGATTAAGTTCGCGAGCGAGGTTGTCAATCCAGTAACCCGAAAAATTGAGCGCCGAGGAATTGGGGCTGAGTACAATTTCATATGTAGGCCAAAGAACGCCCTGATCAAATTTCGATTCGTTTCCGATTTGAATATTGTCCACGTGATCAAGAATTGAACCATCGACCAGCGAAACTCCTTCCGCGACAAGGATCTTTTCATCGACGCGGTAAAAGTTCGCGATCACGTATCCTTTTCGAAAATTTCCGTCGTCTGACGTCAAATTATCGTAAGAACAACGGCCGATTAAATTTTTTGGCCCAGCGGAAGCAAGAGCGATCTGACTAAGAAGAGCAAAACTGAGAACAATAAGGGCTTGCATCTATTCCTCCACTGGAAACAATGAGCGCAGATATACAAAAAAGTATTCTTTTTGCGAAACTTATTAGAAGTAATAGCAATCATTTCAAAATCCAATGATCAATAAAGATAACACTGCTGCAGCCTTCAACTCTGTTTGCACAGAGTTCATAAGCACATCATTCGCTACGTCCCGTTTCCGTGAGCAGTTTGAAAATAAAGTTAATTTGCATTTGATTTCGACTTTCAAGATAGCCCGAAAGGAGTCCGCGGTTTAAGGCCTCTTGGGTTGCCGACAATGCAGACTGATCAAGCCTAGCAAATCCGCTGGACACGGTGATTGTAGGTGAACGGACTGTTCCAGCCATGTCCTTTTGAATTTCGACGAGCACCGTCCCTTTCTCGCCAAGAACTCGAGATAGCCGCGGGTAACGCGCATGGATGCCCAGATCCGCACCCACGACGGTCAACGAATCTTCAAGTCCTGAATTTTGATTTTCACCGTGAGTGGGATCGTCTGACGGAGCTGATCGTCGAGAGATGGGATATGCTCCGGCCTTTTTGTACTCGACATGAATGGTGGATAGAGCTGGGCCTGAGCGATGATTCGAAACAGAATGCAAAATTCCGATGTGAAGCAACGTCGAAGTGAGTAAAGCCAAATTTCTTGGTCGATGAGAGAGATAGTCCATGCCCCCTAGATCTCTCCCGAAATTCCGACATAAAAGGAGATGCGGGGCGTGCCGTAACCCGCGACCTCTTCATATTCTTTATTGAAAATGTTCTCGGCTCTTCCGGTCACTCGAATCAATTTTGAAACCCGATAGCTTCCGCCGATATTCAATATGTCGTAATGGCCGTTCCTGATTCTCTGAAACGTCGTTGGATCGACATCCGCACGGGGACCTTTAAAGCGATACTGCATATGGATTTCGTAGCGACTGGTCTCATAGCGGGTAGAAAGCGTCCAAGCATTTCTTGGCCTTCTTAAAAGAGACAGCCCCGTGCTTTTGTCTTCGGTATCTATATAGGCGTAGCTCGCATCCAGCTTGAGTGACTGTGTCACTTGAATCGTGGAACGCGCTTCAAATCCCTTACTCTTGGCTTTTGAAATGTTAAAATACTTGTTGGTGGACATATTGTAGTCGATCAGATCGTGGAAGTTATTTTCAAAAAAAGTCACCGATCCAAAAACGGATTCGCTGAAGCTTTGTTCGAGGGTGCCTTCGATCGCGCTCGATTCTTCTTGGTGCAGATCTTTGTCGCCGTAAAGGGAGTGGAGTTGATAAAGGCTTGGAAGTTTGAAGCCGGTCCCATAGCTCACAAATGCTTTTGTCCCGCGGTTAGGAAATTGACGCCCAAATGATGTCCTATAACTTGAAATAGATCCGACTTTTGAACTCAGATCGGATCGTGCGCCCACATCAAAGAACCACGTTTTGCTCTCGAACAAATACGTCAGTGATTCGCCAAGGACGGATTGTCCTTGCCGGCCAATTGAAGTGTTTGTCCCGTTGAAACTTGAATCAGACAGGCCACTTTCCGTGCGCCATTGAATCCCGGCTCTGAACGTGTGGTATTCTCCCAGCGTCAATTCATGATCAGTTTGTATTTTCTTATTTTCGCTCAAAAAGTGATCTGACGAGTCTGTGGTATCCGCGGCATCGGGAATATTGCGGCCGGTCCGGTCCACTTCGGAATAATAAAGCCCAAGCGTAGACTTCAAACGATCATCAAAAAACCGATGACTGCCCGACACGCCGGTCACAAGTTGCTTCGTATGGGCCGAATTATTGGGATCGTCGCCTCCCGTACCGCCATAGCGATCTATGTCGACTTTCGCATTCATGTAGCGAATGGTGCCTTCCACTCCCGAAGCTTGATTGGAAAGCCAAGAAACCTTCGCTGCGGTCGATTGCACCTCCGCTCCATCGGCTTCGGAATTCCCATCCTTTGCGGACGCAGCAGAGAATCCTTTGGTAGCAAATCGATTCACTCCGATCGAATACCCGATGCGGCCCGTACCGCCGGAGTTTTCCAAAGACACTCGACTCGATTGATGGGATCCGCCCTCAAGAGAATACGTTGTTAGAGGATTCCCGGCGCCCTCTTTAGTGACGATATTGATGACGCCGCCTAATGCACCCGCCCCGAACCTAACGCTTTGGGGACCACGGTAAACCTCGATGCGAGCGATGTGATCCGGAGGAAGGCCTGAAAAATCGAAACCGCCGGCCGGGGACATGGCGTCGTTGGCCTCCACGCCGTCGATAAGAATGAGGGTGTCCTCCGATCTCGCGCCGCGAATAAAAACCGAAGTGGTTTGTCCCACGCCGCCTTGGCGGACGACCTCAACTCCGGGGATATCTCTCAGTAGGTCCGCAACGGTATCCGGGTTTTTTGCGCGGATCTCATTTTCAGTAACAATAGAGGTGGATCTTGAGGGCTCGATCTTCCTTTCATCGATGCTTGAAGCTTCGACGATAATTTCCTGGGCGAAGACATGATTCGCCGGCTGGACTAGAGTCGCCAGAAAAAACTGAAAAAGGATTCTATAAACAAAGGATTCCGATTTTTTTGCTGTGGCCATAGCCTCTTCCTCCGAGAGCGAGCGAGGAAGTCACGTTGGCCTTGAGGGGTTAAGAGCAAAAAGAAGAATGGCTTCTTAGAAGTTGCGTCTTTAATCCCTGCCTCGGAGATCGACTCGCGTCTATTTTGTTGGCCTGATGCAGAGACCGGACTTGCAAAGAAAACTTTGCTTACCGTTGCGGGACAGTGCCGGACTTTCACCGAACTTCATCTGACATCAGGGGTTTTTCTAAAGGCAGGATAGGGTTATACAATAAGCATTGTCAATGCAGCCGGACCTTGGACGTGCGGCTTGCCTCGAATGGAATATGGGTCTAATTATTCCATATCAGAAGAGGTATCCCATGATCAAACGCGCGAACTATGCCCAGCTTTCTTCCGAATCCTACAACGCACTTCTCGCTCTAGCGAGGACGATGGACGACTCGCCGCTTGGACACACGATACTGGATCTTGTGCGCATCCGCGCCTCGCAGCTTAACGGCTGTCTTTTTTGTTTAGATCTGCACGTGAAAGAGGCGCGAACGCACGGCGAGCGTGAACTTCGTCTTCATCACATCGCTCTTTGGCATGAATCAAAGCTGTTCAGCGAAAAAGAAAAGGCCGCGCTCGAATGGGCCGAAATTCTCACCCAGATTAATCCTCAGGGCGTCGAAGACGAAGATTACGAAAAGGCGCGCGATATTTTTTCCGAGAAAGAGCTGTCGGATCTGACCTTCGCCGTCGGCCTCATCAATATGTGGAACCGCTTCGGTGTTGCCTTCCGCAATACGCCCGGCTCAATGGATAAAATTATGGGCGTGGATAAAATCGGCCTAAGCTAATCCGCGATCAGTTTGCCAGAAGCGAGGAGCAATTCAGGCTACGATGCAGAAAGCCGGCCTTGGGCCCCAAAGATTCGGGCGAATCGAGAAAGCGCAGCAGGACCTCTTCGAATGCGTCAGCCGGTTTTTCCGCAACTAAGTCGACATGGCTGACTTTATTCAAAAGTACGAACCAAGCGCCCGCCTCTTTGGATTGAACCAATCCTGTTCTGACGACCTCGCGCCATGGCGCCAACATGTCGTCGCTGCCTAGGATATGCAAGGCGGGCACGGGCAAAACGGAATTCTCATATTTGAAGCCCTCGTGGCGAAAGCGCGCGAAGGAACGAAAAATATCCTTGGGAATATCGTGGCTTTTGGCGTCTTCGCGCCAGGTATCATGCGCTCCGAAATTTTCGCTGCGGACCACGCCGCGCGTGAGCCAGTCGATAGCGGGATTAGGGATCGAGCCGAAGATCCTGGCGCCAAAAGTAAGAAGGCCTGCGCCGAATATCGGTTTGTCGCCCGCGCCCAGCCAAAGCGGAAGTTCATGCAGCGCAAAAGGGCTAAAAGCTTCCCATTGCATTTTTGCGTGATCAAAGGTGGAAGGGCTTCCGATCAAAACAATTTTGGAGATGGAGTCGTGAGCCACAAAGCCTTCGGCCAGCGCCGCGCGCGGAACCATGCCGCCCATCGAATGTCCGATCACCGTGACTTCCTCGCGTCCGCCATTGCCGACGAAATCCACCATCGCCGGAAAGTCGACCTCCGCCATAAGATCAAAGGCATAGGCCCCCGGCACATATTTGCCGACGGTCGATCGCTCGCCCCCGTTACCATGACCGCGAAAGTTAAACGCATAGCAATCATAGCCGTGACGAACCAGTCGCGCGGCAAGTCCGTCGAACTCATGAAAATTGGAGGTCAGTCCATGAGTAAATAAAACCTTCGGGCCGCGATTCGGTTGGCCGTTTTCGTTCAAATATCGCCGCCCATGAATGGTGAGATTGTCCGCTTCGAGGACGATTTTTTCCACAGCAAGGCCGGACGAAAACGCACGCGGCAGCAGCGCGAACGCCAAAACAAAGATGAAATTAGACATCCGCGCACCCTAGCGAAAATCGGGCCCGATGACTATTGGACTAATTACCTTGATTGAAAATGAGACGAACAGGCGTTAAGCGTGAATTGTCACCGCTCCCTTGAGATGCATTTTAAGCTCAAACGACGGGTACGTCAGTTTGCAATATAATGGGTATGAGACTCATGGCTCTTATATTCATTTTAGCGGCGTCAACGGCACGGGCCGCGGAGTTCAGCGGAGCCTCAGGCTTTTTGGACACCGATGGTCAGAGTGAAAGCCGCCCCATGCCACGCTCCGACGATTTAATGCCGGCACTTCTTTATGGTTCGGCGAAGATCCCGCGCATCGAAGCTCTCGACGATTGGTATTTCGGGGCTAAATATAAAAAATTGCAAATCGGCTCTGACCGCAACGGCAATTGCCGACCCCAATGGAATATCATTCGCAATGCAAAATTTAATGCGCGGCCCGTTTCCCGGGACATTATAAAACTGGTCGAGACCAAAGGGAAAAAACTCGGCGTTTCCATGGGCAAATTTAAAAAGGCGCTGGCCGTTTACCTCACCAATCGCGAGAGAATCCCGCATCAAGACACGATCGCGGTGATCGATTTCGACAAATCGTCGGACCAAGAGCGGATGTTTGTCTTTGATCTTAAAAGCGGCGAGGTCTCTTCATACAAGACCAGCCACGGCCGCGGGTCCGATCCCCGTCATAGTGGTACCCCATCGGTATTTACGAATGACAATAAAACTTGGACTTCGAGTTTAGGATGTTACATCGCCGGCGGATTTTATAGCGGTGGTAACGGCAGATCTTTGATCTTGCATGGCTTTGAAGAGACCAACTATATGGCGTGCAAGCGTGAGATGGTCATACATGGCGCTCCTGAATTCGCGAAAGATTCAGGCTGGCGCAGCCAAGGTTGCCCTGCGGTGAAACCAAGACAGCGCGACGAAATTTTCCAGAAGCTCGGTGGCGGAACCTTGGTGTGCGCTTACCGCGATAAGGGCTATCACGATGAAGCTCCCGTCATGAAAGCGCGGAAGAGAACCACCCGTCATAAGAGCAAAAGCCATAAGCGCCGCCATCGCCGTTAATCAAACGATCAATTTGTAAATCACTAAGAACTGTAAGGCCGCGGCAATCACCACGAGCAAATGAAAAACCTCGTGGTAACCGAAAATGCGCGGGTACGGATCCGGCTTCTTCGTGGCATACACGATGCCGCCAATCGTGTAGATGACTCCACCGGCGATCAGCAGAATCATCGAAGCCGTCCCGAGGGCGTGACCCATCTGTGAGAGATATGGCGCGGCCAACCATCCCATAGCGACATACAGTACGACGGAAACCCATTTCGGGGCCGTCACCCAAAACATCGACAAGAAAATACCGAAAGCGGCCGCCAGCCAAAAGATGAATAGAAGTTTATAGCCCGAGGCCGGCGGCAGTGCGAGTAAACAAACCGGGGTGGCCGTGCCCGCGATCGAAATAAAAATTCCCGAGTGATCAAGTCTCTTCATCCAGCGCCGGCGCATTTCATTCCAATGCAAGCGGTGATAAAGAGCGCTCGTACCAAGAAGATTTACAATACTCAGTGAGTAAACCACCGCGGCCAATACGGAAAGCGGAGCCGTCGCTTTGAAAATCAACATTAAGCAGGCGCCTAGCGCGAAGAAAAAAGCTTCTTGATGAAATCTCCCTCGTAAAAAGGGCTTTGTTAGGCTTTCCGCAGTGATCGAATTCATTGATGCAATATACGCGCGACCGCCGTCTCGCGCTATAAATAAAATTAGTTTTTGAGTGGTGCAGCTTGACCCCCGCCGTTTGAGGCTTGTAGTGCTTCAGATGCAAAAGTGAGCCATAAAGGAGTCTTAATGAAAATCGCCCTACTGACGTTTTGTGCTTTGGGAGTAGTGACGAGCTATGCCTTACCGGTGAGCTCAATGAGCGATGTACAAAGGCAGCAAAGATGCGGAGAGGATCTGCGCTGCTATTTTAATGCCGATGAAATTCAAATTGCACTAGGCGAAAAATCTGCGTGGACCAATGACATTCTTCAGCCCGGTGCGGATCGGTTCGCCGCCGAAGATGAGGGGGAACATTTTCACGATGAGGCGGACGCGGCCTTGGTGCAAATCTCAAGCGACAGAAATGCTCCGATTTGGTCGGCGTTCATTGCAAACTTCCGCAGTTGCGCTCAGGGCTGTGTGCCGGCGGACTATTCAACTTATGGAAGCCGCGAACGCGCCTCATGCCACAACACCGGCCAGGCCATTGACGTTGGCGCAATCGTTTGCGGAGGGCACACCTACAAGGCCATATCGGGCGGGCGCTTCGCCAAGTTCGTCAACTGCATGGGTTCGAAGATGAAAGCCCTTTATCGTAACGGGCGCGGCGTCACGCGGGGCCACCATGACCATGCGCATTTTAGCAATGGCTGTACGGTCGCTGGCGGCCGCCGATACTACTAATAATGATCTGGCAACAGAGAGCGCTGATTTAGTTAGATTCATGGGGACCATCTGGAGTATGCCAAAAGCCGATGAGCCCTGACGAACGCAAAATTCTATTTATTGTCGCGCATCCGCACCTTGAAAAATCGAGGGCGAATCGTGCCGTGGTTGAGGCTGTCACGGGCCTCGGCGGAACGTCTATCCATCGCATCTACGATCATTACCCTTATTTTCATATCGACGTTGAGTTTGAGCAAAAGAGACTGCTTGAGCATGACCTCATTGTCATTCAGCATCCGTTTTACTGGTACAGCACGCCTGCGCTTTTAAAGCTATGGCTGGATGAAGTGCTGAGGTCTGGTTTCGCTTACGGGCTTGGCGGAGACAAACTCAAAGATAAAAGATTTTTGCTTTCGTTGACGGTAGACGAACCGGAAACATCTTATCGCGCCGAAAGTGAAAATAGATTTTCCATCGACACGTTACTGACACCGTGGAAGCAGACGGTTGGCTTATGCGGGATGAAATGGCATAAACCGCTGATCGCCTTCGATGCGCTGGCCATGCCGCAAGAAAGTTTGCGTGCGCATGGCGTGAAAGTGCGTGAGACATTAAGCGCGTATTTGCAGAAAGGCGTTTTGCCGTGAACACCCCTGCGCTCCTTCACGACATTGTCTTTCTGTTGGCTGCCGGCGTGTTATTCGTACCGCTATTTCAAAAGCTGCGCTTAGGTTCGGTGCTTGGCTATTTGCTGGCCGGCGTGGCCATCGGGCCGTTCGGTAGTGGGCTGATTTTCGAACCTGAAAGTGTCAAGCGCGTCTCGGAAATGGGCGTGGTGTTCCTCTTGTTCATTATCGGGCTCGAGCTTGAGCCGAAGAGATTGTGGGCATGGCGAACGCAAATCTTTGGAATGGGGCTTTGCCAAGTGACGATGGTGACCGTGCTCGTCGGAACTTGCGCTCTGGCGCTGGGTTTGGATTGGGCGGGCGCTTTAGTTTTAGGGCTGGCTGCCGCGATGTCGAGCACGGCGATCGTTTCGCAAATATTAAATGATCGAAATTTGCTCAGAACGGGCGGCGGCAGTGCGGCCTTTTCAGTCTTGTTGTTTCAAGATATCGCGGTTATTCCCGTGCTGGCCTTGCTCCCTTTATTGGCCGGGGTGAAATCGCATCAGGCGCTTGCACCATGGAAAATCCTTGTGGCCTTAGCGGCGGTGGTCTTGGCTGGCCAATTTTTACTGCGTCACGTTTTGCGTTTGGTGGCGAGTGCGCGGCTGCGTGAAATTTTCACCGCACTTTCTCTTTTGCTGGTTTTGGGGATGGCGGCGCTGATGGAATCGCTCGGCGTCTCGATGTCGCTTGGCGCCTTTGTCGCAGGGGTATTGCTTGCGACCTCGGAATACCGGCATGCGATCGAATCCGACATTGAACCGTTTAAGGGTTTACTGCTGGGTTTATTTTTTATGTCGCTGGGCATGTCGGTGGACCTCACCTTAATTGCACATAAGCCGCATGTGGTGTTTTTAATTGTCGCGGGGCTAGTGACGGCGAAGATACTCGTTCATTCGTTATTGGCGCGGCTTTTTAAAATGTCGCGAAGGGAAATCCCGCTTTTTTCCCTGCTCCTTTCGCAGGTGGGAGAATTCGCCTTCGTTCTTCTGGGCGTCGCCGCGATGTTGGACTTGTTGAGGTCCGACGTGGTCGCTCTCGCGTCTGCGGCGATCGCGATCACTATGGCGACCACGCCGCCGTTGCTTTCGGCTTATGACCGGTGGGTGGCACCAAAACTTTCCGAATCGCGCGACATGAGCGGCGAAGCCGTGCACGACGATCACCCGGTGGTCATCATCGCGGGCTTCGGACGGGTGGGGCAGATTGTGGGCCGCATTCTCTATGCGAACAAAATCCGCGCGACGGTTTTGGATCACGACCCCGATCAAATTGAGATGCTCAGGAAGTTCGGCTTTAAGGTCTACTACGGCGATGCCACTCGTCTCGATCTGATGGAGGCCGCGGGCGCCCGCAAGGCGAAAATCCTAGTCGTTGCTGTCGATGATGTGGGCGATTCGCTGCAAGTGGTCGATATGGCCCAGGAGAACTTCCCGCACTTGAAGATTGTCGCCCGAGCCCGCAACGTAGGGCACGTTTACGAACTCATCGATCGCGGCGTCGAAGTTTGGGAGCGCGAAACCTTCGAGAGTTCGCTACGCATGTCCGCCGAGGTGTTAAAGATGTTGGGCTGGGAACCTTACCGCACAGTCCGAGCGGCAAACCAGTTTCGCCAGCACAACATCAAGCTCATTCACGAAATGTACGAAGTCCGCGAGGACCAATCAAAGATCACGTCCACGGCGAAACAATCGCGTCTTGATCTGGAAAAAATGTTTGCCGGCGAGCACAAGTTCGTCGACGACTAAGCGGCGATTTTTACGCTTTCGGCTGCAGCCGGCTGCAAGAGGCCACGCTCTTCCAAAACCATCAGACACTCATCCCAAAATTTTTCTTTAAGCTTGGTTTCTGCAGGACTCATGCGGATACGGGGAAAATCCTTTTTATCGACGTATTCGCCGAATTGCGACGCCGGCGTCGCGCGCACGATCTTTAAGAGGAGGTTGAAATGTACATCCGTCATATTTTTCTTATCGATAAGTATTTTCCTTAGTCCGCCCTCAGGGGTGTTGCTCAGGAAATCATGAAGCGATTGCGTATCATATAGAGACATGGGTTCTCCTTTGGACATTACCAGGCATATTGAGTTCATCGGAAATCTGGGACCTGGACTTTAGACTCGTCCATTGCTGGGACATGACGGGGTTGATTTGCCGCAGTCTTACACCTTGAAATCAATAACGCGGCGCCGTAAGTATTTGAAACTACATAATTGGTCTTATGGGAATGGCCCTTGCAAAATCATCTGATCATCGGCGCCTAGGACAGTTCGTCCAGCTCAGAGCGCCACCCCGAACCTCGCTTATTCTTGAGGTTTCCCACAAACCGCAAGGGTCGTAGCTGCGATGAAGTCGCACACGGCCCTAGCGTCTTCTTTGTAAATGAATTTCCCGCTGCGCCATCGCGGCGATATCGCGAGGGTCATGGCTGATTAAAAGAATCGTCGTATTCGTGGCCTTCCAGATTTGCCTTAACTCAACGAATATCTCGCTACGCAATTCAAAATCGAGAGAGTTGAATGATTCGTCAAAGATAATCAATTTGGGATTCACGGCTAAAGCGCGTGCGACGCTCAAGCGCTTCTTCATCCCTCCCGAAAGTTGGCTCGGGTAATAACTTTCATAACCGCTGAGCTTAGTCAGGTGGACCAGTTCGCGCACTTTGCCCTGGTCATAGCTTTCCAGACCAATCGCAATTTGCTTCTCGACCGTCAGCCACGGAAATAAGTCGGAATCCTGGTGCACTAAGAAAATCGAACGCCTGGGTTTTCCGGTGACATTTTTGCCATCGAGGAGGATCTCGCCGGACTGAGGCCGAAGATGGCCGGCAATGATCTGCGCCAAAGTGCTTTTTCCACAACCCGAAGGTCCTTGAATGCCGAGGCATTCGCCTTTGGAGATTGCGAAGGAAAGATCGTCCAATACCGGTTGGGTGGGCCGGAAAGCGAAAGAGAGATTTTTAATCTCGACGAAATTATTCACCGCTCCTCGCTTTCTCATGCCAGGGCATAAAAAATTTTTCGGCGAGAACGATCATTTCGAAAAGCAAAAATCCTATTAAACCGATGAAGAACATATCGACGAACATCAGGTCGTATTGCAAATTCAGCCGGTTCAGTTGAATGGAGTACCCGAGTCCCGACTGACCGCTGATCATTTCCGCGGCGACGACGGCCATCCATCCCATACTTACGCTTGAACGCAGGCCGATAAAGATATTGGGAAGAGCGCTCTTGAAGACAATTTTCCATAAGTAACGCCAGCCTGTAATCCCCATTGAGGCGGCGGTTTGTCTCCAGACCAGGGGCACGGATTCGGCGCCTTCATAAGCGCTGATAAATATCGGGGAAAACGCGCCCATAAACACGATTGTGTAAGCGGACAATTCACCCACTCCGAAAAGAATGATGACGAATGGAATCCAGGCGATCGGCGGCGGGAACTTCGGAGCTTCGATCAAAAAGCCGATGAGCTTATTTTTCTTTACCCACCGCGGAAGCCGGCTGCGCAGTAAACCAAACAGAATCCCTAGGATCACGGCGAACACCACGCCCACCAGGACCCGCTGTAGGCTAAAAAGGCAGTTCTCGCCCATCCGGATGAGCTCATGCTCACTAAAAAAATTCATTTTTATACTTTATGCGGGGTGCGCCGGGAGTCAACCCGTGTTAAGGAATCGGGAATGTCCTCAGTTCCATTTCAAAAGCAGGTTGCGGGCCGTATTAAGGCGCTTCGCCTCAAGCGTGGGCTGTTGCAGAAGGACTTCGAGAAATTCGGATACAGCGTCCGCCACTATCAAAAGATAGAAAGCGGCAAACTTAATCTCACATTGAAAACGCTTTTGAAAATCGCCCGCGCTTTAAACGCCGAAGTAACGGATTTCTTGAAGGAGCCTGACGGCGGGACCGTTTATCAAGGCGTGTTCTTCGAGTGCCCTTTTGGAATTATCGTGTGGCGTTTGGACGATGCAAAGGATCCCGAGTCGATCAGCCTTTTTGAGCACAATAAATATGGCGCCAAAGCCGTGTACAGGGATCTCGCCAACTCCAAAGGCAAAAAAATGATGGAGATTTTCCCGAAGGCAAAAGAGCAAGGCGTTTTGCAAATCTTGTTTGAGGTGATCACGACGGGTAAACCAAAATTCGTTTCCGAGCTTTTGCGCCACGATCAGAACTTTCCGCTGACGGTGTTTACGACTCAGTTTGTAAAATGCGGACCGGGTCTGGGTGCGGCAATTTTTACCGACATCACCGAAGAGTATTTAGCTCGTCAAGAAGTGCAGCGCCAAAAGCGAGCCTTAGATCAAATGAGCAGGCTGCCCGTCGGCGAAAGCGCACAACTCACCGAGTTGAAAAGCGAAGTGGACAGCCTTCTTGCCCAATTGGGACGCCCTCCCAAATACACAAACTCCGAGGGCTAAGACGCCACTTCAGTGGCGTTCTGCACAAGCCGCAGTTTCAAAATTAATTCCATAATCACGATTCACTTTGTAAGCACCTCAACAAAAAGGGAGTGATTTATGATTTCAATGGAGAGCTTTCCGCCGAAGGTCCGTGAATTTCGCGAGAAGAATATTAATGCTCGCCCGAGCTTCGTTCCGCAGCCGAACAAAGATGCCGAGTGGATTTACTGCGAAAGCCATGTCCCTTGGCTAAAGCTGAACATCGATGTTCCTTACCAAGAGATGATGAAGGAAGCCCAAAGCTGGATCAGCGAAATGGTTTCGCAAGACTATAAGGAACTATTCGAGGAAAAAGACGGAGACGAAGATCCGCATCAAGTGGGTTGGAATACAATTTGTGTCCATGGTCTTGGAGCAAAGCACTTCGACCGCGCCTACATGTACGGTCATGAGCACGAGGATCAAGCTCCTTATATATGGACGGAAGTGGCCGACGCATGTCCGATCACGAAAGAATTCCTGAAGTCACTGCCCTATGAAAAACTTTATCGCGCTCGCTTTACGATGTTGGCTCCGGGTGGCTATGCGGCTCCGCATATCGGCCGGAAAAAAGCCGCGAATCACAGCCGCAAAATCAATGTGGCGCTAAATCATCCCGAGGGATTTGAATTTCACCTTGAAGGTCAGGGGCCGATTCCATGGGAACCGGGAACGGCACATCTTATCGCTGCCGACGACTACTACCATGCGGTGTGGAATCAAAGTAACGAGATCCGCATTCATTTGATCACGATGGGCAAGCCGGATTTTAAGCGCATGGAAAAAATGGCTAAGGAAGCTTACTATTCCGACGATCCCTTCGGATATAAAAATTGGAAGGGTCGCTAGATGCCGAAGGTTGAAATCGAGCTGGACGCCGAGCTTTACCAGGCATTTTTGGACAATAGATCGGTGCACGAAAAGTCTCTGGTGGCTTCGATCCGAAGGGATCTTCCCAAGCAAAAGATGGACTTTGTTAAAGCCATGATCCGTCTGAAGACTCCGGTCGTGAACTGGTCCGATTTGGAACGGCAAATTATCGAAGGCTCGCTTGGGCAAAGACGATCCACATGATTTTCTGTGACAGCAGTATTGCATTTTATGGCGCGGGAAATATCGGCTATCGCTGGGCCGCTAAGGTCCTTGCCGCGGTCGGCGACCGCGAGATCGCGGTCGCGGATGCTTTAATGCCTCTCGAAGCGGTCGACCAACATGTGCTGGCCGGCGATTTCGAGGGGGCGTGCACTCATCTTAAATCGCTCTGCGGAATTTTTCGGGAATTCAAAACGGTAACCGTCGAAGACTTCGAGCACTCGGCCGATTTATTTCAAAAAAATCCGCACGCTTCCCCGCGGCTGCTTTTGCGAAAAGCGCTGATGGACCGCTTCGGTAGCCACGAGATCATCGGCACTTTCGCGGCCGGTTGCGAAAAAATCGAAGGCCTTAAACGCGTTAATTTAATGGGAAAACTCTAGCGATGAAGAACAAATTCTTTATCGACTCAACTATTCCCGTTATCGCGACCCAGCAGATCGGCGAAGCTTGGGCGCTGGTGATTTTGCAAGAAATCGCACGCGGAAATCTTTCCGGCTGGACCGATACTTTTGCTTTTTTAGAAATACTGGAGGGCTATGCTTTTCAAGGACGCCGCTTCGAAGGCAAAAATCTTTACCGCGCATTCAGAAGATTGCTCGGTGGCGAGGCCGCTGAGGTGACGGTGGAAGACTTTGAAAACGCATTCGGCGGCTGGTCGGAATCGCGGGCGGCCGGCCCACGAGAGCATTTGCATGCGGCGGTTATCGCGCGTCGGATTGCGCCGAACGTCCTGAGCGTTGATGGTCCGGGATACGAAAATCTGGCCGGCCTTCACCGGGTGGACATGAGATCGTTGCTGGAAAGTTTGAAACTGCAAGGAGACTACATTGAGGAACGCTAGCGAAAAAGTATTCGTCGATCCGAATTTTATTTATTATCTAATCGATCGCGGCGAACACTTCGAGCGCGTGCTTTCGGCTTTAGCTGAAAAGTATGCTCTGTGCACCGACGTTAAGGCTCTGCAAGAGATTGTTTACCGCAATCAGCTGGCGGGCGATGTTGGTAACGGCTACCGGCGGGCGATGGAGCTACGCAAACAATGCGAAGTATTTCCCATTGGCACGCCCGAGCTCGATCGGCTGGATGCATTGATGGAAAACTATCCGCGCCATTCGCCGCGTGAGCTTGTTCATGCGGCGGTGATGATCAACCGGGGTGTTCGCAAAATTATTTGTTCGCCGGAAAGTGCATTTCATGAAGTCGAAGAACTGATGGCGATGAGTCCGGTCAGCGAAATTTGCTCCCGGTACTGAGGCTAATATTTTGAAGAAACTCGCGCTACAAATTTTGCCACCCTTGGTGCTTTTGCTATTGTGGGAGCTATGCGCCGACTATGGCTTGGTAAACCGATTTTTAATGCCGGCGCCGTCGGCGATATTTGTTAGTTTGAGTGAATTGCTTAAGTCGGGCGAGCTAGTGACGGATATCCTCCAGAGCATTAAGCGAGTGGGCGTCGGATTTGCCGTGGCCGTGTTTGTCGGGGTCCCTATCGGCTTGGCCGTGGGCTTATCTGCGCGAATGAATCTTTTGCTTGCGCCGTTGGTTCAATTCTTTCGACCGATATCGCCGATAGCCTGGATTCCGCTGGCCATTCTTTGGTTCGGGATTGGCGATGGTCCGTCCTTTTTTCTCACGATGATTGCGGCGCTTTTTCCAATCATTCTCAATACTCATTTTGGCGTGCGAAGCATTTCCGCGCAGCACATGCGCGTCGCCCGCTGTTTTGAGGCGCCGTTTCCTCTGGTCTTCAGACGGGTGATTTGGCCGGCGACCTTGCCGTATGTGATCTCGGGATGCCGGATCGGGTTGGGAATCGCTTGGATGTCGGTGGTCGGCGCCGAAATGATCGCGGCGCACTCCGGGCTGGGATACTTGATTCATATCAACCAAGATCTTTTGCGCACGGACCGTGTGATCGGCGGGATGATCGTGATCGGTCTCATCGGCTTATCGTTCGATTATCTTATGCGCATCCTTGATCGGCGGATGACTCATTGGATGAGGGCCGGGACATGACCCAGCCGCTGCTTGAGACCAAAAGTCTGAATATGGAATTCGGTAGCGGCTCACAATCCGTTCGAGCCTTGAGTGACATAAATATTAAATTATTTCCCGGCGAAGTCGTGGCGATAGTGGGTCCTTCGGGTTGCGGTAAGTCCACCTTGCTTTCTTTGGTTTCGGGCATTTTGCGCCCGACCTCTGGGCAACTTCTCTACAGGCAATGTGAGATCACGGGGCCGTCCCGCGAGCGGGTGATTATATTTCAGGATCATGCTCTGTTCCCCTGGCTTACGGTGCGGCAAAACATTGAATTCGCCCTGCATGCTCAGGGCCTTGAGCGCGCCGAAGTGAATGAAAGTACAGAGACTTATCTGAATCAAGTCGGCATGAGCGATTTTGCTGATTTTTTTCCACGCCAACTTTCCGGGGGAATGCAACAGCGAGTGGGCATTGCGCGCGCCTTGGCCGCAAATCCGGAGTTGCTTTTGTTGGATGAGCCGTTCGCGTCTCTCGACATTATTAAGCGCGAAATCCTGATCGGCGAGTTCCTTGCGCTTTCCAAGCGGCTGAGGAAATCGACATTCTTGGTTACCCACAATATTGAAGAGGCGATTTTGATGGGTGACCGTATTTATTTGATGTCGGCATCGCCCGGCAAGGTCGATCGCGAGATCGAGGTGACTCTTAATAAATCAGAGGCCAGCTTAGAACTTAGAAAAAAAGCCGAATTCATCGAACTTGAAAGGACCATTCATGAGTATCTCTCGCACACAAATCTTTAATTTAACGGCTATCCTTGCCTTCAGTCTCATATCGACAAGCGTCTTCGCCACGGAAGTCCGCATTGCCTATCCGGCGACCGGCACCATCGTGAGTGCGCAGATCGGTTTGATTTTCGAAAAAACCGATATTTTAAAAAAGCACGGCTTCGAGTCGAAGGTGACGGGCATGGGCACGGGTCGTGAATCAAAAATGGCCTTGGTGTCGAATCAAGTGGACGTGATCCTTACCAGCGAAGCCAATTTCTTGGTGTTGCTTGGCGAGGGATTCGACGCGCGTGCCATCAATACGCTGGGCTCCGCGGGCCGCGTTGCACTGGTGGTGAAGAACGAGTCGCCGTACAAAAAATTGGCAGATCTGAAGGGAAAAACGGTAGGCACCATTTTTGGAACTTCTCTGCATCAGCCGGGCGTGCAGTGGTCGAAGTTGGCCGGCGGATACAATTTGGTCAACATTAGTCAAACCTCAGCGTTGCGCACGGCTCTTGAGACTGGAGCGGCCGATGCCGTCATCAGTCTTGACCCCTTTCTTGCCGATCCGTTGAAAGAAGGACAGATCCGCATTATTCAAGAAGACCACTTTGAACTGATCACCGTCGCGTCGGCGGATTATGTGAAAACGCATGGCGCGGAAATCGCGAAGCTCAACGATGCGTTTAGGGATGCCGTTATTTATATGCGCAAAAACAAGGATGAAGTGAATGGCTGGTTTTCTAAAGTGTCGAAACTGTCGCCTTCATCAATTGACGCTTCGAGCTTGTACAATCTTAATTATAAGGCGAAGCCCGACGATAAAGTCGATTTGTCGATTTCTTCGGCGTATATAAGAAAACTTGAAAACGTAGGTGAATTTCTGGTGCAGGAAAAGTTGGTTAAAGAGCGACCCGACGTCAAAAAACATATTTGGTCTAAAAAATAGCGAAAAATAAAAAGGAAGGTTTAAATGAAACAGATCGTAATCCTGTTTGCGGCACTTTTTTGCGCCGTAAACGCGAAAGCTTCGGATGAGGGATTGGTCAAACTGAATAAAGGCAAATTGGAGTTTGCGATGCCTGACAGTCGCGACTTCTCGTATTCGCTCGGCGGCTTTATCATTTTTGATTACCAGAACTATTTTCCCGACAAGGGCCATGTGGAAATGACTCCCGGTGCGGCGGGCCGCGCGTTACGCGTGGATCTTTCCGGCACGCTTTACGAAAAATGGAGCTTCAAGGGTCAGTACGATTTTCTAGGTGACGCTGTACGCGTGCGGCACGCATGGCTGCAGTACAATTGGAGCGAAGACAGCTCATTGCGTATCGGTCAGCAGAATTTGCCTTACGGTTTAGAAAGCACGGCCTCCATTCGCGACCAGGTTTTGGTGGAGCGGGCGATGTTTCACCGCGCTTGGGGGATTCGCTTTTTGAAAGCGGTTTCATGGAACTACCGGCTTGGACCGGTCTATAGCTCGCTTGGATTGTTCGGCGAAGACGAAGCGAAAAACAGTAATCCCAACAGCAGTTACGCCTACAACTGGCGCTTGGTTTGGCAGCCGGTGTTGACCTCCGACTCGAGCATTCATCTCGGCTTTGTTGCCAACCGAACGTCCTATCGAAATTCCGCCGAAGCCCGCTTTCGGGTCAATCCGGCGGGTGTTGCGATGACCGGGACGACGCAATTCTCTCTGATCGATACGGGCGTTATTGCGAAGAGAGATTATTTATTTAAGGGTGGCCCCGAATTTTTGCTCGCCTATAAAAATTGGGCGCTGATGAGTGAGTACAATGAAGCCCGGCTAAAAAGAACGGGCGGACTTCAAAGCTTAAGGTTCAGCGGCTATTACGCCAATTTAATTTGGATTATGACCGGTGAGAAATTTCCCTACAATGCAAAGACCACGATTACCGAGGGCGTTAAGCCATCACTTAATTTTGGCGCCGGCGACGGAATCGGAGCGTGGGGGCTGGCCTTGCGCTATGACCGGCTTGATTTGACGGATAAGGATGTCATCGGAGGTGAAGAAACCGACATGAGCCTGGCGCTGCTGTGGTGGCCAAATCCCGCTGTAAAATTCGTTGCGCAGTACTCAGTGGGTGAAACCAAAAAGGGAACGATCAGCGACGATCCCTCGGTGATTCAGCTTCGCGCACAAGTGAACTTCTAAGTCGCGCCACGTCAGATGTGCACGCGCCATTACATGGGCGTGCGCAAAAGACCGCGCAGTAAAAACATTCCTTAAAGTGGCGTGTTCTTGTTAGCTCTTAACTTCTCTACAAATTGAGGAGTTTCACATGACCGTTCCAAATGGAAAGCTTATCGGCATTTTGTCACTTGGTTTTATCGTGTGCGCATGGAGTTCAGCCCATGCTTTGAACATGAAGCAGGCCTTTAATGAAGGAAAATTCCAAGGCCAAATTCGCACTTACAACAACACTCTGAATTTTCAGCACGGGCCCGATAAATACGGCACGGCTTTCGGCGGACGCCTCGCCTTTGAAACCAAGGCCGACCATCTTTATGGATTCTCGGGCGGCGTCGGGTACTACACGGCGAATGATCTAAGTACCAATCACGATGACGTGAGCGCGCGGGCACCATTTACGCCGACGGTCGATGTGGACATCCTTGGTGAAGCGTTTTTACGTTACACGGGCTACGACACGGTGGCGACTGCCGGCCGTCAACTGATCGACACGCCATTTGCTAATCCCGCCGATGCCTTCGTGGTTCCGGTTACTTTTACCGGCTACTCCATCATTAACAAATCGGTTCCTGGCCTAACGATTAACGCCCATCACATCCTCAGCGTTAAAACGCGTGAGTCGCAAAAATTCGTCGACGTGGGTCACTTCGTCGCTGGCCGCGCGGGCGGCGTGGCGCAAAACACCGATGGAAATTCCATTCTTGGTCTCACTTATGATTGGCACAAACTGAAAGTGCAGGCCTGGTACTATCGTTTCGCCGATATGTTTAATCAGGAATGGTTTCAAGCCGATTATGACGTGGACCTGGGCGGTGATTACACTCCGTACGTTTCAGCCCAATACGGAATGGAAAAAGGACTCGGCAGTGAGTTGCTCGGCACGGTCGATTCAAAAATGGCCGGCGTCAAATTGGGCATGAAGGCTTTTGGCGCCAATTTTTCCCTGGCGATGAACAACGTCAGCGACAACCGCTACCTTATGCCTTACTCATACTTCACCGACATCACTTACACGAACTCGATGATTAGCGGAATGGGCAACGTCGCGGCCGGTACCGGCTATAAGGCGATGCTGACCTATGATTTTACGTCGCAACTTTGGGGAAAATTGAGTTATTCGAAATTTGAATTCAAAGGCGACAAGGACACGTCGGAGGCTGACGCGGATGTTCGCTATAAATTCGCCGGCGATTTCGAAAACCTTTCGCTTTGGTTGCGCGCGGGTTACCGCGACGGCGCGAATGTGCCGGCAGGATTGGCGGATCTGATCGAGTATCGCTCGCAACTTCAATACACATTTTAGGAGTTAAGGATGAAATCAATCTTAATTTTGTTTGCAGGTGCTTTTGCGGCCGTTTCGGTTCACGCGGCCGAACTCAC
>CAZVOP010000038.1:0-30312 GCA_964628445.1 uncultured Pseudobdellovibrionaceae bacterium
CGAACTGTATGTCGTAGAGGGATCGGTCGTGGAAAAGACTAAGAGCGCGAATCATTTGATTTTGGCCTCGCATGCGAATTTAAAATATAAGGAAACGCTTCCGATCAAATGGGGCACCAAAAATCCGCTGGAGCGCGGACCGGTGGTGGCCTCGATGACCAATGCGAAGGCGCGTAACGCGATCGGGGCGCACAGCGGAAGTTACACTGTATACCGCGCCCTTTCGATCGCCAGCGGCAAGTTCCCGGCGCTTCATAAGCCCGATTTAGACAACACGCAAAGCCCGGTACAGCTCGGGCCCTTTCCCCAGTGGTTTGATGAAACCCGCATCGTTTCGCTTGATCCGTGGGGGCTCGATCCAAAAATAAACTTCAAGCCGCTCTTCGATCAAGGCTATGATATCCGGCCGACGATCGCTTGCACGCAAGCGCATTTGCAAATCGGCGAAATCAACGAGGCGATCAAAACCGGCCGCCTGAAAGCCGACGGCAA
This sequence comes from uncultured Pseudobdellovibrionaceae bacterium, assembly GCA_964628445.1. Taxonomy (GTDB): domain Bacteria; phylum Bdellovibrionota; class Bdellovibrionia; order Bdellovibrionales; family UBA1609; genus JALHOQ01. The sequence continues at coordinate 493 of CAZVOP010000038.1, forward strand.
GGTGGTTTTGGAAAACGGCGATGTGCGCGTGACTAAAGTGGCGATCGAGCCGGTTTGGTATCTGCCCGGAATGGCTAAACGTTTAAACGTTGAAGAGGGCGAACTGCGCCGGATTTTATTTCAAGAAACGGGCGGCATGTACCCTGAATTCGTAACCCGTCCCGATCTTAAGGTGTGGCTGCCGCCGATCGGAAGCACCACGGTTTATATTTTCGGTAATCCCAAGGATTTGTCGAACACCGAAGTGACGCTCACCTGCCGTGTGCATGACGAGTGCAACGGCTCCGACGTGTTTGGCTCGGATATTTGCACCTGCCGGCCGTATTTGATGTACGGCATTGAGGATGCGGCCCGCACCGCGCAAGCCGGCGGCGTGGGATTGATCGCTTACTTCCGCAAAGAGGGCCGGGCCCTTGGCGAAGTGACGAAATTCCTGGTTTATAATGCGCGTAAGCGCCAAATCGGCGGGGATTCGGCCGCGACTTACTTCCATCGTACCGAATGCGTTGCGGGTACGGAAGACGCGCGTTTTCAGGAATTTATGCCGGACTGCCTTCATTTCTTCGGCATCAAGAAAATTCACAATTTGCACTCGATGAGCAATATGAAATACGACGCCATCGTGGGCAGCGGCATCGAAGTGGTCAACCGCATTTCCATTCCCGACAATTTGATTCCGAAAGACGCGCAAGTCGAGATGGAAGCGAAAAAAGCGGCGGGCTACTTCACCAAAGAGGCGGCGAAGCCGAAGGACGTTCTCAAGAAGGTTATTGGAAGGCAGATTGATGAGTGAATTGAAGCTAAGTGAAGTTCAGTTCCTGCTTTCCCCAAAAGCCATTCGCGAGCGGGCGGCGGATATTTTTGAATACACTAACGGAAACTCGGGCCATTTTATCTACTTTGAAGATAAATTTAAGCCGGCTGTGGATTTTGTTTTGCAAACGATCAAGAAAAATTATCCCGCGGGTGGAATACCGTTTCACTCGCGTTGGGGTCACTTCCGTGCGGGCGGCATCGACCGCACGAAGAGTTTAAAAGCCAAAATCAAAGATATGAATCCGCTTGAGCGCGCGCGCACGGAACTGGATCTTGTGATCACGTCGGTTTTGCTCGACGCCGGTGCGGGGATGGGGTGGAAATTCACCGAGAGCCCGACCGGCGGGACCTACAGCCGCTCCGAGGGATTGGGTGTGGCGAGCTTTCATATGTTTTTGTCGGGTGTGATGAGCGCGGACAAAAAATCTCTGCGTGCCGATGAGGCGGGCTTAAGCCGTGTCAGTGAAGACGAGCTCAAAGCGGCGTTTCAGGTGAGTGATAAGAATCCGCTTTTTGGCGTTTCGGGCCGCGTGCAGTTGCTGAATAATCTTGCGCAAGCGGTGAAGAACCGAAAGATTTTTAAAGACGGGCGGCCTGGAAACATCATCGATTGTTTAAAAGAGCGCCATGGGGACGTTATTCCCGCCACGGGAATTTTAAGCGCGGTGCTTGAAGGCTTGGGAGGCATTTGGCCGGGCCGGCTGTCGATGCAAGGCGTGAACTTAGGCGATGTTTGGCGGCACTCGAAAGTGGCCGACGGCGATGAATTCAAATCATTAATCCCTTTTCATAAGCTCTCGCAGTGGATGACCTATTCATTGATCGAGCCCATTCAGGACGCGGGTTTTAAGGTGTCGGGGGTGGATCAACTGACGGGTTTGGCTGAGTATCGTAACGGCGGATTGATGTTGGACTCCGGGTTGATCCAATTGCGCGAGCCCTCGGACGAGAAAAAAGTGTGGAGACCCGAATCGGATTTGATTGTCGAATGGCGAGCTCTGACGATTTATCTGCTCGATAAAATTTCGCTGTCGGTGCAAAAAAGCATGAATATGACTTCGGAACAATTCCCCTTGGCTAAGGTTTTAGAGGGCGGCACATGGTGGGCCGGCCGATTTTTAGCCAAGGAAAAGCGCAGCGACGGCGGACCGCCGCTGCAAATTGAAAGCGACGGAACGGTATTTTAAATGGGGCAAACAATGTTTAAGAATTTGAAAGTCCTCGATCACCCGCTACTCAAACATAAGCTCGGCTACTTGCGCGATAAAACCACGACGTCGGCGGAGTTCCGCGAACTGGTGAAGGAGATCAGCCGCATTCTTGCTTTCGAAGTCATGCGCGATTGGAAGCAAATGCGCACGTTGGAGATCGAGACACCGATCGCAAAGACCACGATCGAGCGCATCGAAAATGTTCCTGTGGTGGTCAGCATCATGCGCGCCGGGAACGGAATGCTGGATGCCGTACTGTCGATGATTCCATTTGCTTCGACCGGCTTCATCGGAATCTATCGCGACAAGTTCATTCACAGCACGGTCGAATATTATTTCAAAATGCCGAGCGACATTCAGGGTAAGCAAGCCATTCTCTGTGACCCCTTGGTGGCCACGGCGGATACGGCGATCGCCGCGATTGAACGCTTGAAAAGCTACAATGTCGCCGAAATCCGCATTCTCTCGATTCTGGTGAGCGAACATGCCGTAAAAAGGCTGAACGAAACCCATCCCGATGTGCAGATCTTCACACTCAACGTGGAAAAAGAAATGACCGAGCTTGGCTATCTTGTGCCGGGATTAGGGGATGCGGGTGACCGCCTTTATCAAACGAAATAAGCGGCCGTTCATTATCGGCGTCGCCGGCGGGAGCGGCTCCGGCAAGACCTATTTCGCCAATGCCTTGCAAAAGAAATTGGGTGCGCAATTCTGCGAGATCCTTTATCAAGACAGCTTTTATTTGGACCAATCCTCGCGCTTCGATTTCGACGGCGGCTCGGTAAACTTCGATCACCCCAAAAGTATTGATTTTGATTTGATGGCGGAGCGACTGAAGTCTTTGCGTGAAGGCCAAAGCACCGAGATCCCGATCTATGACTTTGTCACCCATTCGCGCGCCCAAATCGCAACCAGTATGGCTCCGCGACCGGTGATTTTGGTGGATGGGATTTTAATATTTCACGCGCCTCAAGTGCGGGCGCTTTTCGACGATCTTATTTTTTTCGATACGCCCGAGAAATTGCGTTTTGAACGGCGACTTAGGCGCGATGTCAGTGAACGCGGACGGACGGAAGAAGGCGTTCATCAGCAATTTTATAAACAGGTGAAGCCCATGCACGATCAGTTCGTCGAACCTTCAAAGGTTTTCGCAAAAATCTGCGCGAACGATGAGCGCGGTTTTGACGAGTTGCTGGCGACTTATGTCGCTAAGCTTCAACGCTGGATCGCGGATTCTTAACGGCTTTGCGCCAGCTTTTCGTACCAAGCGGCACGCGCCAGAATCATCGCGACGTACTGGGAAACGTGAAATTCAACGCCGCGGTTAAGAAATAAAACATCCGTCAATATATCGCGGTTTTGAATCTTCTTAACTTCCGTGCTCCATTTTTTTACTCCGGCAACACCGGCATTGTAGCTGGCCAGAGTAAGAATGACGTCGTTTTTAAGTTGACCAAGGCGCCAACGAAAATCCATCAATCCCAGCTGCACGCTGAGCCGGGGCTTGAACAGCATGTCGCGCTCCACGGTCGCTTTTGGATCATTGATCAGTTTTCGGTATTGGTCGGCGGCGGTGGGAAGCAGCATTTGCGTCAACCCGTAAGCACCCGCGCTACTCGCCGCCCGTGGATTAAATGCGCTTTCTTGATGGATCAGACCGAGCATCAAAGAGGCATTGAGCTCACCGCGGTATTCATTAACCAGATCCAGAATTCCGGCCGCTTCGTTTTCAAATTTATAATTCAGCGGAAACAAGAGTCTTAGGGTCGAAGGCGTCATGTACTCATGATGATCGATAAAGAGCGGCACCAATACGCGTGAGACGGGCAGCACGCTGGGCACCGACTCCGCCACCTGCGCCATCAATGCAGCTAGGTACAGACGCACCGGGGCCTCGAGATCGCGGATTTGCGCATTGATGTAGAGGCCGGCTACGGCCGCAGCGCCGTCTTCACCAAGTTTTTGCAAGGCTTCGATCGCCGCAATCCAAGCATTCATTTCGGGTGCTTTTTCTGAACGTAAGGCGACCTGCCAATCTTGTTCCGCACCGAGGAGTTTGTCCAAGCGGTCATCTTGGTCTTGCGTTAAAACTTGCAGGGTGTGATGGCCCAGCGGGAACTCGTCCCACAGTTTCTCTTTTATCACACGGGCTTCGTTATCTTGTTTGGTGGCCTTCGCGCAGACCCATGACCAATAGAGCGCGCGCGAGCGCAAGGTATACAGCGCCGGATCTTGAATTATAGCCTCGAAGACCTTGCCGGCCTCTATGCAAGATTTTGCACGTCCTTTGACGTTATCCAGACTGATCAGCGCGGCATTGAGCCTTGTACGGACGGCTTGTGGCGTAGGGGTTGCGGTTCCGTTCTCACGCGGGTTCAAAATGATTTCGCAGAGCACGTTGATTGAGCGGTCGTCGTGGCAGGCCTGCCAGATATCCGCAGCCTTCGAGGTCTTTGGAAATTTACGGTAATAGGCGAAGGTCTTCGCTTTTTCAAACAGTGAATCCACTTCGTCTAGTGGGAGTGAGTCGATCCCCATCGTTTTGTTTTTATAGACTTCCGAAAACGTCAAATTTTGCACGAAAGCCAAGGGCAGCCAAAACAAAATCGAAGCGGCCAAGAATTTTCGCATCATTTCCGCCGCCTGCGTTTGGATGAGGATTTTGAATGTTGTGTTGCGATTACGGACGCTTCCTTCTCAACCTTTGCGGGAATTTGATCTTTGTTGATTTGCAGACTCAATTCGCTAAGCACGCGGTCTTGAAAGTTACGGGCGCCCTGGCTTTGATCCGGGGACGTTGCGCTTAAAATCACGAACGGGATGTACTCGAGAATTTCACCCTTTGCGTTTAAGTGCGGGATGTAGCCTGCCAGTTGATAGGAGCCTTTTAAGGTCCCGGTTTTTGCGCGCACCGTGCCGAGCGCGGGACTGGATCCCATGCGGCCACGCAAAGTCCCGTCTACGCCCGCGATCGGAAGCGAAGCCCACAATTTAGGAAAGAAGGGCTCTTTAGTAAATGATTTAAGTAGAGCGATAAAGGCTCTTGGCGTCACTTGATTCGCACGCGAGAGTCCCGCGCCGTCAAAAAGTTTTAATTCTTGCGCCAGTCCTGGAGTGCCGGCGGCGGACATCCACTCCGCGATACCTTTTTTGACCATATTCATTCCCGCGGTCTGAATGTTCCGGTCGGGATCAAAGCCTGCCGTGCTTTTGAAGAGCGCTTCGGCAAGAAAGTTATCACTGGTCTTGTTCATCTTTTTCACCAGATCGCAGAGCGATGCCGAGTGGAGGTCAAACGACTCCATTTGCAAATCGGTTTGGGCGTCGACCGGCCGATTGGAAACGACCTCGAGCCCGCGGATATCGAAGCCTGTGCGCTTAAGCTCGACCAAGAGACTGTTTCCGTACCAGCTTTTCACATTAAAAATGGGCAAGTCTAAGTTAAATTTCTTACCCTTAGGCGTGAAGTTAACGGTGTAACTGTTCAAAAACCCTCTGGGTTCGCTAAGTGCGGGTCTGATCGCAAGTGTTTTGAAATCGCGAGCGGTGTTCTCGAAGGCCACTGGAACTTGCACTGTGGAATCTTGCCAGCGCGCCTGATTCCATCCGAGGATTTGCAGCGGTGAACAATTGCGCTGAAGATTGAAAGCCTGTGCCCGTGAGCCGTAACAATTTATGTAATCTTCCCGGTCCATTCCGTAGGCAGGAAAACTGAAGTCTTTTCGTGGATCTGACGAGATAAGATTCAAGTGGCCGGTTAGGCGTTCGACCCCGCGTTTCTTGAGCTCTTCGGCGATGCTCTTCATGCGGTCTTTGCCGACCAGAGGGTCGCCGTCGGCAAAAATCGTCAGGTTGTGCGCGATTTTTCCTGAATCAAGCGGGGTCCAGCCGATGCGGGTCGTGAACTGGAATTGGTCCCCTAAAAGTTTAAGGGCGAGGGATGCGGTGATAACCTTGGTGATCGATGCGGGAATAAAATATTGGCCCTCGTTTTTATCGGCTTGGCCTTCGCCCACGGCGCGTCCGATCGAAATTCCCTTGTTCGGGACAGTTTTAATTTGGAAATGGAAAGCATGTTCGTTGCCCTTGGCGGGCTCGGTCAAACTCAGCTCGGTTTCGGTGCCGAGGGCGACAAAAGTCCCCGCATCGCCGGGCTGGATATCGAGTTTGGAAGAATTCTTTTTGGCGCAAGCAATCAGTGAAGTCATCAGCAGCAAAGTGAGCGCGCGAGAAATCATCTGACTAATCTCCAACCAAGCTTGAAAAATCTGCCGAAAGACAGGGCCCTATCTTCCGGAGAATTGATCTGATTATGTTAGAGACTCTATTTTGCGAGGCCTATGCCAAGCGGCCTTAATGACGGGTCATCGCGCTCTCGAAATTTGTGGTGACAAAATCCCAGTTGATTATGCCGAAGAACTTAGCCACGAATTTCTTACGTTCGTTCTTATAGTCCAGGTAGTAAGCATGTTCCCAGACGTCAAGATTCAATAAGGGGGTCAAACCGTCGCGTAGCGGGCTGTCGGCGTTGTGGCGGCTGTCGATCTTCAGACCTCCTTGATCGTCGCGCACCAGCCAGACGTAACCCGATCCGAAGAGGTCTTCGGCTTCTTTACAGAATTTTGTTTTGAATTCATCGAACGAGCCAAAGACTTGTTCGATGGTGTCCATTAAGGGGCCGCCTTTCAGCGTTTTGCCTTCGGGGGTCATGCAGTTCCAAAAGAAAGTGTGATTCCAAACCTGCGCGGCGTTGTTTAACAACGGGCCTGAGGCTTGCCGGATGATTTCTTCAAGCGGCATTCCCTTGAGATTGCTTTGCTGCAGGAACTTATTGGTTTTTTCCACATAACCGGCGTGGTGTTTTTCGTAATGACATTTAAGTGTTTCACGCGAGATCACGGGCTCTAGCGCATTTTCCGGATAAGGTAACGGCGGAAGCTCGATTGGTCCGTCTTTAACTGGCTGGAATGTTTTATTCTCTATTGCGTTAAAGCCTTTTTCCATCTCATCCTCCATATGGGCCCCATGCGGGGCATGACGCCCCAAGTGTGTTGCGTAGGGACGCGGTTAAACTTATTCTTAGAAGCAAGTGCAGGAGTGATGCCGCGTTTATGGATAGTGCGAAAATAGAAGTACGTCGTACCAAAAAATATGGCCGCGCGGTTTTCGCGGTTGAAAACATACGTCAAGGTGAGGTGGTTGCCGTCTTTGACGGTGAAATTTACGACGACGATTTTGACGGCTGGACGGAAGACCTTCTCAATCACGCCATCCAATTCAATAAGGCGGCATGGCGCGACTCCAAAGGCATAGCCCGCTACATCAATCACTCTTGCCAGCCGAACTGCGGGATAAAGAAGCTTTTCAAAATCGTCGCGATGAGGCCGATTAAGGCCTTTGAGGAAATCACCTGGGATTACGAAATGACCGAAAAGAGTCCGTGGTGGAAAATGAAATGCCGGTGTGGGAGCGCGAAGTGTCGCAAGATTATCGGCAACTATAGCCGTATGCCGCGCGCGGTCCGGCGCCGTTACAAAGGCTATATTTCCGAATGGCTATTGAAATCAAAAAACTGATGGGGACGGAACTCACTTTGTCAGGGTCATAAGAACCGTGTGCACATGCGCCGATTGCGCCTTCACTTTGGCTTCTTGGGCGGCGTGTGAGGTGAGGGGCGCCGCGGATTGCTTCGTGGTTCCGTGCCCGGCACAGGCGGTTTGCAGCAACAACAGGATAACTATGAAAAATCCAGGGGCTTCGATTTTCATAACGAGGTCTCCTCATGAGTGATAACTCAGCAAGGAGCGGGCCCGTCCAATTCCGGTACAAAACGCTTTCAGCGATCAAAGACTTCGCAAGTAGAGACGAACTAGACGAAGTCTCAAATTGAGACGCTAGTTTTGGGCGGTGCTGAGACCAATTTCTTGGCAACTCAAAGTGATGGAACGTTTTCCGAAGTTTTGTTGAATATTGACGAAGCCCTGGGTCATTCCCATGTGCAGGTCATATTGGCGGGCGGCGGAAAGTGCCCGGATCAGTTCAGCCTCTGCAGGTTGAAGTTTGACCAGAATGGCTTCGCGCTTTTCATAATCGTCGTCGGTGGCACCTTCGTTCATGGCCATGCGGACTTGGCCCTCTTTGTGAAGATCGACATAAAGAAGAAGGCGCCCGCCGGTTGACTCGGAGGCGATGAGCTCGTTCTCCAACACCACTCGAAACTTGAGAGTTTCGCCATCGACGGATCCGCCGCAGATGACTTTTGAGTTACGGCCCGGCCATCGGATTTCGGTCGATTGAGCTAGGGCGGGGAGTGAAGCGAAAATGAAGCCGGCGATAAGAAGATATTTATTCATCCGCCAAATCTAAGCGGCGGTGGGCGGGCCTTCAATGGACATCGGCAAGAGAAGACCGATTGAATTTATTATGGCCGCGTTCCAAGGGGGATGCGGAATATTTTAGCGTGGTAGAAATTCTCATTTTTGCCCAAATATTCGGCCGCTTGATGATCTCTAAAACGGGGCCGATGCGCTGGACGATTGAGCCGGTGATTTGAAAATCCGGAATCAATGTCGTGTCCTCATCGGGCACCTCACAGTTGGATCCATTGTCGTCACAGCGATTGTAACGCGCGCAGGTCAAATGCACGTCCTGATGCAGCGGGGCGACCGGCGTCCCGCCCGTTAAAATCCCAATCACTTCATTTTTCTCATTGAAGACCGGGCTTCCGCTATTGCCTTCAAAGGCATCGAGATTGGTGATGAAGGACTGTGAGCTTTCGATATTCAGCAAAACGCGCGCATCAGAGGAAAGCTTGGCCGGCGTGCCGAGTGGATACCCGATCATGGAAACCTTATCGCCGGGTCTGATCGGTGCCGCGGAGATCTTCAGCGGCTCACGGTCTTTAACTGCGCGGCTGAGTTTCACAATGGCGAAATCGCGGTAAGGCGGAGCTTCATCGCGGACCGCGTAGATGATTTCTTTGCAGCCGTACATTTTGTCCGCGGGAATATCCGTAAGCGTAACCGAACCGTCGCTTAAGTTTTGATAGTCGAATAACCACGAAAAGGCCTCGCAGAAAGTCTTCTGCTGATTGCGGCTTTGCCCGGTATTCACCATACAGTGTCCCGCAGTAACGATCAGGTCGGGCGCCACCAAAAAGCCGGTGCAAGCATAGCTAAGCGATGGATCACGACTGAATTTTTCGTCATGGCAAATGGTTCCATCGAGCGGGTCGACCTCAAGCGCGAGGTGGCCGTTTGAGTCGGCCGAGAAATTAGTGCTTAAGACGGCGACCGCTGTTGCTCCGGACGAGGTGGGAACGCGCGTGTCCGCGCCGAATATCGCCGCAAGCGCCAGCGTCGGCGCGAAATAAAGCAAAAATAGAATGAGACGTAATCCCCCCGAATTCACCATGCGCAAGGTAACATACCGGTCGCGACGCGCGAAGAAGCTCTTGAGCGGTGAAAACATTTCTGTAACGCGATCGCGCCGTTTATAGAAAAAGTTCTTTTCGCGCTGCATATCGATGTTAGCCTTTTCGTATGCGATCAAACCGAGCCTCTACGATCTTTTGCCTTTTGTTGTGCTTTTTGCTTATTGGTTGCGCATCCCTTAAGCCTAGTGGAACTCCTCCCTCCCCTCAGCCCGCTCCGCTCATCGAGACCGTATTGTTGGATCATAAATATTTTCAGATACAATACGATCCGGCTTTAAGACTTGCCCGTTATGTGAAGTACACGCTGACGGCCGTGAATTTAAAAAAGAGCTTCGTGAAGCGCAAAAGCAGCGAGCGATTTTTTGTGGATCCACGCCTTGAGGCCATCAGCCAAGCTCAAGTGAAGCCGGACGAGTATAAAAAGTCGGGCTACGACAAAGGCCACATGGCGCCGGCAGCCGACTTCGCATGGAGTAAGGAAAGCAGTGCCGAGACCTATGTGATGTCCAATATGGCTCCCCAGACTCCGAAGCTGAATCGCGAATCTTGGCGTATCCTGGAGCTTCAGGTGCGTAAGTGGGCCTGCGGGGAAGAGCAAGTGACGATATTTACCGGCCCCGTTATCGAGACGAAAATGGGAGAGCTTAAAAGCGGCCTCGCGGTTCCAAATAAATTCTTTAAAGTCGTTTTTGACGACACGCCACCGCTTAAGGCCATCGCTTTTGTCTATAATCAAACCGATCACGGGAATGTTATCGGTCAACGCATGGTGAGCCTGGATGAGATTCAAAAGGTAACGGGATTCGATTTCGCGCGGGAGGCCGTGAAAAATTCTTCGCAGAGTTTGCGCGCGCCGAGTTCGTTGAACGAATGGAAAGAGGCCAACTGCGTCGGCCAAGACCGAGTGGTCGATTAAAATATTTTTTCGCGGATCGCCCAGTAATGTTTCTTCTTGCGGGCGATCACGAACATCGGCGGGCGGTAGCGGTCAGCCAAGGCCAAGACATCATCGACCGTGTGCACATCCAAATTCATTTCCGGTACACGCAAATGCATGCGCGCAAAGCTGAGATAAAAGGCGTGACGATTTTCTTTGGAGTCCAAGTAATAAAATTCTTTTAAAACATTCGCGTCGGCGTCGTAATATTGAATTTCCAAGCGGTCGCAGCCTTTTTTGTCACGGCCTTTCTTGAACATCATCGAATCAACCCGCATGACGTGCGCGTCTTTCAGGGCCATGGCCTCTTTTAATTTCTTGTCATTGTCGACCAGTAAATGCTGGCAGGTCTTGCAGCTTCGCGCGGCGATGTCGTTTTCGGCCCCGCACTGATCGCAGCGCTTGAAGCGAAACAAGAATCCGCACTCGGTGATTTCATGGGTGATGGGATCTTCGAATCCGCCTTTGCATTTTCTCCCGAAGTGCTCTTCGATAAAGCCGTCGGGATTCTGTATACCCCAGAAATGATTGGTGACGCCGCATTGGGGGCAAGGCACGTCGACGATCACCGCGCCGTTGGAAGGCTTGTCGTCTTCGATCGCCGGCGAAAAGATATCATGGTCTTGGCCGGTGTAATCCAAAATCAGACAATCGGTTTTTCCCGGAGAAAGCCTTAAGCCCCGGCCGACGATCTGTTGATAAAGGCTTGCCGATTCGGTCGGTCGTAAGATCGCGATCACGTCCACATGAGGCGCATCGAATCCGGTGGTCAGTACGGATACGTTCACCAAGAAGCGTAGTTTTTTATTTTTGAAAGCGGCGATGGTTTCTTCGCGCTCTTTGCTTTCGGTGTCACCCACGATCAGCGCCGAAATATAAGGCGGAAGCGAGCGCATGATTTCTTTGGCGTGATTCACGCTGGAGGTGAAAATCATCACGCCATGGCGGTCTTTAGCCATGTCGATAATATTTAGGATGATGACCGGGGTGATGCGCTTCTGATCTTTCAGCAAATGCTCGATCTGCGCTTGCACGAAGTGCGTGCCATTCAATTTTAAGCTTGAAAAGTCATAGCAGGCGACCGGCGAGTCGATTCGGATCGGCGCGCTCAGATAGCCGCTCTTGATCATGGCGCGGGTGGTGAGTTCATAAATGCATTTTTTAAAAAATCGTTCCGCCGTAGTCTGGCGTAACTTTTTTTGCGCATGAAATTCATAAATCCAGCCGAAGCCAAGCCTGTAAGGTGTGGCGGTCAACCCTAAAATGCAAAGGTTTGGATTTAAGCCCTGAAGCTTAGTGATCACCTGTTGGTATTGCGTTTCGCCTTCCATTGAAACGCGGTGGCACTCATCGATCACCACCAGTGAGAAGTTTTCGAAGAATGAATCGGGAGCCCTTGCGACCGATTGGATACTGCCGAAGATCACCTTTTGGCTGGAATCTTTGCGTTCAAGTCCGGCCGAGAAAATTCCCGCTTGCTGTTTGAAGCTTAAATATTTCGCATGGTTTTGTTCGACCAGTTCGCGTACGTGGGCTAAGACCAAAACCCGGCCGTTGGCCAGGCGAGCCAACTCGGCAATAACTAAACTTTTTCCGGCACCGGTGGGCAGCACGATGACGGCGGGCGAGCGCTCATTTCGAAAATGTGCGAGCGTCGATTGCACGGCATCTTGTTGATAGGGGCGAAGCGTGTACACGGACTATTTATACACGTTTTACCCGGCTCAAGAAAGTCACTCTAAGCGGCAAAAATCTTCGGGAATATAGCAAGCTTCATCGTGGTAATCCCCGCTGGCCTGTTCACATCGATTGGCGGCGGCTGCCGCCGCTTGCCGAAGGTCGATGCCGAAGCTGGCGAAGGATTGTCCTTTTTTATTAAAAGCGATGCACTGCCAGTACCCTCTTGGTGCATCGTGATGATGCCAAAGAATGTATCCGCCGGAGAGTAGCCCGGCGAACCAACGTGGAGCGGCTCCAAAGCGCCCGCGCCCATGCGGGTTATGAGCGAGGCGTTTCATGCGCTCTTGACGTACGAAATTGTGGGGAATGTTGTTGTGTATCGGTGGAGACGTGCCCGGCCCGTGAATCGTTCTGGCTGGCGTGGGAGCGTTGCCGGCGAAAGTCATGCCGCCAAAAAATAGCGAGGCAAGAAGTGCCGCGTATCTCAACATTAAAGATCTCCTGGGGAAAGTTTCCAACGGGGACGTGGTATCGCAAGCAAAGGCCGGTGTCCATGCTTGCGCTGAGTTTGAGCGAGCACTCGGAAATTGTTTTAGCGAAATTGGAAAATTGATAATGTCTTGCCTCCTGATGGCTGAGGTCACTAAGCTATTTGTATGTCGTCGTTACAAGCGCCTTCCAATCGAAAATTCGGAATTTTCTTTGCCGCGGTATTCGCCTGCTTTTCGATCTCAAGTGCCGTTAGCGGCGGAAGGCTGTTCCCGCTGTTTTTGTTCATGGCGCTTAATTTTTTGCTAGCGGCTCTGCTTTATCCACGTTGGCTTTCCGCTCCGAATCGCTGGTGGATGGCGTGCGGTTTAGGGCTTCATCGCTTAATCAGCCCTGTGGTTCTTGCCGTCTTGTTTTTTGGTTTCCTGACGCCGATTGCGATTTTGATCCGGCTTTTTCGCATTGACCTCCTCCGTCTCAAACGCGATCCTAATTCTGCGTCTTACTGGATTGAGGCCGATAAACTGTCTGCCAATCCCGGTCAGATGAAGCACCAGTTTTAAAGGACCTGCACATGTCATTTGTCGCTGAATTTTGGCAATTCATGAAAGTGAAAAAGAAGGTTTGGCTGCTACCGATCTTTATCGTTTTGTTTCTTCTCGGCGCACTGATGGTGCTGTCGCAAGGGACTTTGATTGCGCCTTTTATCTATGCGATTTTTTAATTCGTCCGACGTGAAAAAATGAATATTCTCGGCCTGTCCGCTTTCTATCACGATAGCGCGGCCGCACTGATTGTCGACGGACAAATTGTCGCGGCGGCGCAAGAAGAACGGTTCACGCGCAAAAAACACGATTCGCGCTATCCGTCGGCGGCGATCGCTTATTGCCTGTCGAGCCAAAAGTTAAAATTCTCGGATTTGGACTATGTGGTTTTTTACGACAAGCCGTTTTTAAAATTCGACCGGCTTGTCGAAACCTTTTTGGCTTTGGCTCCGCGCGGATTTAAAGTCTTTCGCCAAGCGTTTCCCCTATGGATCAAAGAAAAGCTTTTTCAAAAAAGCTTGTTGCTGGAGAAGCTTCAAGCCGAGGCGCCGGAAGTGGATTGGAAGAGCCGCCTGCTTTTTTCCGAACATCATTTAAGCCATGCCGCAAGCGCGTTTTACCCTTCGCCTTTTGAGTCCGCGCTGATTTTGACGCTGGATGGGGTCGGTGAGTGGACCACCACCTCGGTTTCAATCGGAAGCGGCAATAAAATAGAACCGCTGAGGGAAATCCGTTTTCCGCACTCCATAGGTTTGCTTTACTCCGCCTTTACTTATTATCTCGGCTTCAAGGTTAACTCCGGCGAGTATAAAGTCATGGGCTTGGCTCCTTACGGAGAGCCGAAATACGTCGATAAAATATTTGCAAATATCGTCGACTTGAAAGAGGACGGATCCTTTCGCTTGGATCAGAAATATTTCGACTATTGCACCGGCTTGCATATGACAAATAAGGAGTTCGACCGGCTCTTTGAGATGCCGGTACGCAAGCCCGATGAGCTTCTGACACAAAAGCATATGGATATTGCGGCCTCGGTCCAGGCCGTGACGGAAGAAATTCTGCTGCGATTGACGAAGTCTTTGGCGAAGGAAACCGGCGAGAAAAATCTTTGTCTGGCGGGCGGTGTGGCTCTCAATTGCGTCGCCAACGGAGAAATTTTGCGTGCGAAGCTCTTCGAAAATATTTGGGTTCAACCGGCGGCGGGCGATGCGGGCGGCGCCATTGGTGCGGCTCTTGCCGCCTATCACATTCATTGCCAAAAGCCGCGCACGGTTTTGTCCGGCGATGCGATGAGCGGGGCTTATCTCGGGCCTGATTACAGCCAAAAAGAGATCGAATCGGTGCTGGGTGATTTGGGCGCGAAATTTAGAGTTCTTGAATCTGAAGAGTTGATTGAGGTTTGCGCGAAGGCTTTAGCCGATGGAAAGGCGATCGGCTGGCACCAAGGACGGATGGAATTTGGTCCACGCGCACTTGGCAATCGCTCCATCCTGGCCGATGCGAGGGTGCGTGAGATGCAAACGGCGCTGAACCTAAAAGTGAAATACCGTGAATCTTTTCGCCCTTTCGCGCCTTCGGTGTTGCAAGAGCATGTGAACGAGTGGTTCGAGTTCACAGGCGAGAGTCCCTACATGCTGCTGGTCGCCGACGTCAGTCAAAGCCGGCGTCTTGATGTCGAAGACGACCATCTGTTTGGAATCGAAAAATTAAAAGTCAGCCGTTCTGAGATACCTGCCGTCACACACGTGGACTATTCGGCACGACTGCAGACCGTTCGCCGCGACACCAATCCGCGCTATCATGCGCTGATCTCCAAATTCCACCAGCTCACCGGTTGCCCCGTCATCGTCAACACCAGTTTCAATATTCGTGGCGAGCCGATCGTCAACACCCCGGCGGAGGCTTTCCGCTGCTTTATGGGAACCGAGTTGGATGCACTGGCGATCGGCAATTGTTATCTGATTAAGTCGGAGCAAAAGGCGAACGACCGGACTTCGTATGTCGGTCAGTTTGAGTTGGATTGATCCGATAGTTCAAGAGCGACGCATGGCTTCTTGTCCACACAAGAAGTGCCGCGTTATGGGGTTTGAGCTCAAAACAAATAACCAACGGTCACACGAAGATCCCGCCCCGTCGATTTGATCGCCGAAGTGTGCGAGCGATAATCGCGGTCAAAGGCATTGTCCAAACGCAAGCGCATATCCCAGCGGCCTGGTTTATAAGTGACAAAAAAGTCTTCAACAAAATAGCCGGGGCTTGGATTTGTCCCCGTTGGAACCCGGTTTTGCGAAAACGCCTGGCGCAGTTGCGTGCCGACGCTTAAAAAATCGCTTGGATAAAATTGAACCGTCATCGCCACTTGATCGGCGGCCGTATCCGCCAACGCTTCGCCCGACCCCTTGTTCAAGGAGCGTGTTTGGCCGTAAGATAAACCCGCACCCCAAAGTGCACGGTTATAATTTAATGAAGCTTCGATGCCGTTCAGGCGGACGCGATTCACGTTCTTAAATTGCGTGGAGCCTCCGGGGATATCCACCTCGCGTGCGATAAAATCCTTGGCTTCGGTCACGAAGTAAGTGGCGTTAACGGCCAAGGTTTCATCAACGCCAATGTGGAAATTGTTTTTGCTGCCCGCTTCAAAGGTTTCCGCGCGCTCGGGTTTTAGGTTCGGGTTCGGCTGAAAGAAATTTCCAGGAAAATGCATTCCCGACACGTAAAGATCCTGAAGCCGGGGAGCATTGAAAGCTTGCCCCCAGCCGAGAAACAAATGCCGTTCGGAAAGATACTCGTAATCGGCATATGCTTTCAGCGAAAAATTGTCGTCGCGATTCGCCTTGGAAATATTGCTCGAGTCTTCAAGCTTGTACGAGTCAAAGCGCGCGCCTGGTGTAAGGCTGAGTTTGCCTAAGGTCAGCGTCGGCTGCACATAAACTCCCAGCTGTTCACTTTTTCCGTCGGGAAACGAAGCAAGGCCCGAGGAATTGCGCTGACCGTCGTTGTGATCGTGATAAAATTCGGCGCCCGTGGTGAGGACTGCTTTGTTGCTGGTATTGAAGGTGAATCGCCAATTGCTCCAGGCGTCGATGCCGGCGGTGTCGACGATTTGTTTATCGACTCGTCCATCACGTACGCGTGTTTTTTGAATGCTGGTTTGGCGAAAGTAGGGTTTAGTATGAAAATCCCACATTTCACCGCTTAAATTGTATTCACCGACGGCATCCTGCTTGAGCGAAAGGTATTTGGCCGCTTCATTCAGCGCGCTGATCTCACCTTCGGGTTCAAGCGGAGTGTTGGAGCGATCTTCAAAGCGGTTCAGCTTTAAAGTGAAGTTTTGCTTTTCGCTGACGCGGAAGCCGAGCGATGAGTAGTAATCATAGGTTTGCGAACTCGAATAGTCCAAATGACGACCGTCACCCAAGCGAACATCGTGACTATTTGATTGCCGAAAGGACAGCAGCGGTTCAAACCCACCGGCCTTTGAAAAGCCGGTGAGTCTTTGGCCAAAGCCATCCGTCGCGCTGTCGCTGTCGAGTGCGGCTTCCAAGCCCTGTGCTTTTCCCGTGCGGCGGATAAAATCGGCTGCGGTCGAGCGGCGAAAGCTGATGGCGCCGCCCATCGCTCCGCTTCCGTAAAGCGAGGACCACGGTCCTTTAACCAATTCGACGCTTTCCATCAGTGAGTAGTCGCCAAAAGCACGGCCGTTGTGTCCGCTCGAAAAATTTTGGCGAACGCCGTCTTCCAAGATCAAAATACGATCGCTGTTCAATCCGCGGATCTGCGGCAATTGCGCCTCCGCGCGCGGGCCGCCGGTGAATTCCACGTTGGAGCTTCCCTTAAGCGTATCGCGAAGAGTGGTGGTGACTTGCTTCTTAAGATCTTCTTGCTCGATGTATTCGGTGCTGCCGAGGGCGCGTACAAGGGGCGCATTTTGTTTGTCGATGCCGGGCGAGACTGTGATTGGTTCAAGTGGGACGTTATTTTGCGCGAAAGCCGGGGCGTTCAAGCAAAGGCAAAAAAATATTCCTAAAAATTTCATGGCTAAAGAATGCCGGAGAGAAGCGCCGGCGTAAACGAAAACCTTGATTTGCAAGTGTCATGATCAGGCGCAGTTAGAGCGCTTTCTCGATGACCTTCTTGAGCACCACCGCATCGTTATGCTCGGTATCGCGGGCGCCGTAGAGAAGGGTCAACTTAGCCTTCTTCGCGATGGCGATCAGAAGCTTGATTTTCTCTTTGGCCTCGGGATTCTTGAGTTCCTTTTTGTATTTCGTCTGGAAGGCCGTCCAACGCTTTGGATCGTGACCGAACTCCTTACGCAGTTCGGTGCTTGGGGCAAGCTCCTTCATCCAGGCATCGAGCGGTAAATTCTCTTTCTTGATTCCGCGCGGCCACAAGCGGTCAATCAGGACGCGGTAGCCGTCTTTCTTGGCCGCGGCTTCATAGGCTCTTTTCATTTGAACCATGGGACCTCCAATCACAGATACACCGAATCCATCGTAGCTGATAATCAGACAAATGGGTACAGATGCCCTTGCTAGGCGATGAATGCAAAAAATCCACCCACCAAATAGAGTGCTAAAGAAGGAAAATAAATAGGAGCGGACCAATCACGGGTCGTGCGGCAGGCTTGCACGAGAGTGGGATCCACGGGGCAGGACTGACTTCGGGCCCGCCACTGAAGAGCGCCGGCAAGCAGCAAAAGCACGCCCCCTATTCCAAACAGCCAAAGTTTATGCTCGGAAAGCCAAATGAGCTGTGGCACGTTCCCGACTAAGCCCGCAAAAGCCGCCCCAAAGCCAAGTACGACGAAGAGCGCCGGCAAAGCGCAGCAAAGAAGCGTGCTGGCTGAAGCAAATAGACTGAGAAAAGCGAGGCTGCGATTCATTTGGCTTCGCGATCAATCTTTTCAACGTTGTAGCCGGAGTCTTTGAGAAGCGATTCTATACGGCTGTTGGTCAGATCCTGGCCGTCGTTTAAACTGATCGTAACAAGCTTTTTCTCCAAACTCACATCGACTTTGTCGACGGCGGGCTCGGCTTTAAGTTTCTTGGTGATCCCTTGGGCGCAGAATCCGCAGACCATTCCTTTAACCGACACCTTTACTTCTTTCGCATCGGCAAAAGATAGGACAGGAAGAAGAAGTGTGAGGAGCAAGATCATTTTTTTCATATTTATCTCCTTGAAAATTAAAAATGAAACATGAAGTTCAGCATCCAATCGCCGTCGGTGCCGACTCCGGTTTCAAAAAGTACACTTTTATAAAATAAGCGCATGAGCGGGGTGACTACCTCTTTTTTCAAGAGCTCCGGATGGTATTGATATTGAATCATGAACCAGCTCGCGATTTCGTTAAATTCCGCTTCGTAAGGCGCAATTCCAAGCCGTGCTTCGCCATGGACAAAGTCGGGACCAAGATTGCCCCACATCTTTTCGTATTTTACAGAAACATAATACTTTCGGCTCTCGGCATCGGCTTCAAGACCCGCGAGCCCTGCGCCTTGGGTTTGGTTTTGAAAACGAGCCGTACCGTAAGCTCCGTAGACGTAGATATTGGCTTGCGAGTCGCGTTCATTCCAGCGCTTCACGAGATAGTCGAGCTGTGGAGCATAAAACTCCATCCGGCCTTCCGGCATATCAAATCGCATATGTCTTGCGGCCACGGCCGCGTCGGGCCTGAAGCTGTAAGTGATCCAGTCGTCACTCATGAAAGGCTGATTCCAGGTCATCACTCCGACGGCGCCTTGATACGAAACGGGATGGGCTTGAGCCGGGGTTTGCCAAAGCAGAAAAATGGATCCCGCGATTAAAAAATGCTTCATGTTGTTATCCTTCGAGCAAGGTGTTGTCTTAAGGAGATTAAATCTCGATTCCAAGTGCAGAGAGGGCTTTTAAATAGACCCAGTAAACGCAGACGAGCCCCACGCATGCGACCGCGAGGGCTCCATAGAAGGGCCAGTGCAGCTTCAATAGAAACCAGATCAATATGAAGAACACGAGGGACGGAAGAACGATCAAAGCAATTCCACGGGAAAGATCCATGATGGCTTGCGGATTTCCCGACTCCTTATAAATCCAAATGAAAGCGAGAATGGAAGTCAGCGGCAAGGAAGCGATGATCGCACCTAGGCCGGGATTCCGGCGTCCGATCTCGGAAATCGCCCCGATAAGAATCCCTGAAATGGCGCACTTGATAACGAAATACCAACTCATACTTTGCGCCTTGCAGGGCAAAAAGTCGGGCGAGGCCCGATCGACGGGAATTTACGGCAAACGCCCGGGCGCTTGTCGTACACGGTGCACAGCCGGGTATTTGAATCTAGGAATTGGCAATCGCCGTTGCTCTTGGACTGCAGCATGAACAATCCGGAGCCCTCTCGATAGCTCATCGCGATTTTCTCTTTGCGCAAACGCTTGAATAATTTTTTGTGGGAGCCTTGCACTTCGTCTTCCGTGCAAACGCCCAGGCGGACCAGATCCTCGGTCGTCACCTCAAGAAGCATGGCACAGCAGTCGGCATTGCAGCCACGGCAAAGGCTTTCACGGAAAGGCACCCAACTCGACGGTCTGTCTTTATCGACCATAGGGATAGTTAGCGTGGCGGAGGGCTTTACGTCATGAAAATTTGATCAAGATGCATGTCGGCATTTTGAAGTTTGGCTAAAGATAATTCAGGACGCAAAGGTAGGGGTGATTTCAGATGAATATCCAGCTTAGGTTCGCTCCCATCAATACAATCGGAGGGATTAAAATGAAAACCAAATTGTTCATGCTCATGGGAATTTCGTTTTTTGCAATATCCGCGTTCGCCGGCGGCGGCGGGGGACTCAGTTTTGAAGATAAAGTTAAAGAAGTTCGGAAGGCGGAGTGTTTTGCGGGAACAAGTCATCTGAACTTTTCCGATATTACGTGGAGAGATCCGGAGATCGATCTATTTAAGAGCACCAATCTTGTGATCGAGGACGCCGGTGTCCCGACGAAAAGGTTTTTTGTGTGGTCCGAGAGCGTATTGGGGACCTTGCCGAAGGCTAAAACCTTGAAGCTCGTGCATGTTGCAATGGTGGAAAAGGGGACGGACTTCTCGTGGTATTTCGATATCGATATAGATTTCACCACTGGAGAGGGGTTTCTTGCAGCTTCGCGGTGGAACGACCAAACTCATAAACTAGATAAACCTTATATGAGTATTCAACTACGTGACTGCGCTCTTGCGAAATGAGAAGCAACTGAATTGAGCGCGAGGGATCGTCTTTGGAATACCCTTTGCACTACTGACGCTATTGTATGCGAAGGTCGTGTGAATGAAGACGATTATAAAATTTATGTTGTTTACGTCCCTCTGCGCTACATATCCGTTATTTGCCGGCGAGATCTTTGACTATCCTCCATCGGAAATTAATCAATCCATTTTTCTTGTAAAAGAATTCCTCAATGGAACATCTCGCCAGCGCCCCAATATCCACAGTCGATTAATAGACTTGGATCCGCGAGGGGTTGCCTTTGTCGATCGCGCCCTTGCTTTATTGGTCGACGATCCGTCCCCTTGGAAAGCAGAGGGCGAACCAAGGGCGACGATCCTCACTTTCGTTGTCACTAGCCTTCATGACTTCGAACCGGCGATGGGGTTTGAAGATAGTGATATCAAACGATCCATCCATAAAAGTGCGCAGACGCTGTTGAATAAGACTTTAATCTTGAAAGAGCGGCAATACGATATTGTCAGGATTTACAATCGACTCCAACTTTGGGATGAATCGGATCTACATTTTTTAACGCGGATATTTTTTGGCGGCACTCGAATAAATTCGTTAACATCGGCATTTTTAAGACTATTCGAACAGGGCTCCCAGGGATTAAAAACGGAATTTGCCGCGCGAGTTCGCGGGAGTCACAGTAAGGATCTTTTGGGTTACGCCATGCTCTATCGATTCGGGCTTCTCGAGGATGATGAGGTGATCAAGCTGCTGCGTCTGTTTAAGTCGGATATTTCGCGCGGGACGGCTTATGAGAGTGAACGGGCCAAATCGTTCCTCAATGAAGTTTTGTTGGATCTTCACACACGCTTGCGCCAAGGCGATGCGCGAATTTTGATTCCATATGAAAAAGTCAGAGCCTCACTTGGTCTGGCAAAAGGCCGGACGAATCCAAAGCTCGAATCGGAAAAGCAATTTTTGCGGGATCTTTGGACAGGAAGAAATATCGTGAGTTGTGAAGCAACCCTGACTCCAGTTCCGAAGAGCAGCGAGCTTTCGGAATAGAGATAGGATTAAAAACCGATTCTTCCGGACGGATTATTCAGATTCTCAACTGCAATGATCCACTCGGAAATATCCGGATTGAATTCCAACTTGATTTTTTGGCCGTCCAATTGCGCTTCCATGAGCAGTAACCGCGTCAACGGGATCGAGTAGACTTTGCCGGTTTCACCGTCGGTGATAACGAGGCTTGTTTCTCCATGGGTCAGGACTCGCTTGATTTCCCCTGTCGATCTAAGTGGCGGAGCTTCGCCGCGAATTTCATGTGCTTTAAAGCCAATCGAGCGGTGCAAGTTCTCAGGCAAATCCGAAGCTGGGCCTGAGCCCGCGATAAATCCGATCGTTCTTTTGTTCGGACTGATTTTGACCGCGGGAGTCGGCGCCGATTTCTTGCGCGCTTTTTTCTTATTTGGAGAGACGACATTTCCGTGTTCGTCGAGGCTTAAGCCGTAGACGCTGGTTGGAATGCCCATGCTGTCGACAATCTGGTAGATCGAATTGACCATGCGTCCTTGCTTGGCCTCATCGATATCCGCGTTCAGAACGAAGGGAAGCAGGCTGACGACCTCGTTAAGGATCTCTGCTTTCATGGAGAGCAGATCCTTAAGAAAGGAGTCGGTCCGCGACGCTTCCACATCGTCTGCGCCTTGAAGTTTCTGAATGTAAATGTAGAACAAACCTTCCAGGTCGCTCATCACATAGTCGAGCTGAGTGTATTGAGCCGGCTCCGTCTTGGGCGGGCTTAATATTTCGGCACAGCTTTGACCGTTGACGGTTATGCGATAGTGCACGTCCGCATGGGCATTTGCTAGGCCGAGAACGATCGAGAAAATGTATATGAACACAGCCCCTCCCCCGAAGAACTGTTGGCAGTTGTATGGAAAAGGATGGCCGATGTCCAAGTCGAAGTTTTTATCCGAGCTATAAGCTCAGGCGGGCAGCGGCAAGGCTTTCACAAGTTGCCCGATTCATAAGATCGCCACCGAATATTTTTTTCGAAAAAGCTAGATTTGAAAATTAAGGTTTGCCGCTACCCGAACCCTTAAGAATATCCTCGCAGCCCTTCGCTAGGTTCTTAATCGGCTCAGTGACGTAGCCATCAAATCCTTTCGCGATCGGATCCGCATACGCTTGCAAGACCATCACTTCCGGGTTGGTCAGCGTGCTGTGCACGAACGAGTAAAACAGCTTGCTCGGCACGTCGCCCATCGGCTTCTTATCGAGGTTTCGTTGCACTCGGTTGTTGAACTCAATCAATCCCGCGCCCCAAAAGCCCATCACGGCAAAGACCGCCCACAATGAGAACGGAATATGAATTTGCCAAATATAATACGACGTCAACCAACTGAACGAGAGCACATAGGGCAAAGTGCGCAAGCTACGGAAAAAGTTGTGCGCCATATCCGGAACAAACGGCAGGCTACGATCTAAGAATGACCAGAAGCCCGGCTTGTAGGCCGTCTCTTCGTTACGAAACATGGCTTCGAAAAAGCGCACGGCTTTAGAGGCGATTTTGCCTCCGGGAACGTCGACCAAAGCTCGGCGAACGGCTTGAAAGCGTCCAGGGTATTCAGGACTGCCCGCGCTCATTTCATCGGTCGCAACCGACATGGACACGTAGGCATTGATAAAGTTTTGCGTGAAGACCTGCGCTTCATGGAACTCGCGTTCATCGGGCTGAATGCGGCTGATGTAGGTTTGTTCTTTTTCAAGACCCAATTGCGACTCGGTTTCCGCAGCGGCCTTGATCACCACACGTTTTACAAATTCGGAGTTTTCGACATTATTTACCGAGAGGCCGACCACTTTTGCGAACTGCTGTGCCATCAAAGTTTTAAAGCGGTAGCTATGCGCCCATTTGGTTGTGTCGACTTGAACGCCGGAGTCTTCCTGATAGCGTTCGGCCATCGTTTGCCATTCACGCGCCACCTGCTCGTCGATAGGGTCTTCATTGAAGATCTTTATCGCCCGCGCTTTAGCCCGCGCCCATTGCATGGCCGCCAAGCCCTTTAACGCCTTTGGCTTGTAGGTGAGAAGATCATTGCGTTCTTGATCCTTAGCCTTCAAGCGATAGAGCGTTTGCCAATAGCGGATCTGATAAACGAAGGAATCGCTAAGTATGGTTTGCTTGGAGGAGAGGCGTGCTAAAATCTTGCGTGCGCGTGCGCCGTAACGGCCGTCGAGCTCCGCGGTGGGCGTGATCAGCTCGGGTTGGCCCTCGTAATAGGCAAAGAACGCGCGGTGAAACAATTCCGCTCCCAATAGGGCGGCTTCTTCGGAACCCGCTTTAGCGCGCCACGAATCCGGCAACATGCCTTCGAGATCGCGCGGATTTCCGGAGGTCGACATTAAATAAAGGACTTCGCGAATATCCCGCACTTCTTTGGTGCTGTCCAAAGCGAGATAGCGGAATGCCCCGCGGGTTGCGGCGCGAAGCGAGCCCAGCCACGTCGCGGATTTTCCTTCCGCCAGGTATTCGGTCATCGAATGATTGACGGAGTCTTTAAAGCCGTCCGCGGCCCACTTGCTGCCCAAGGTGTCCCAGGCGCGGCCGGCGACCGATTTGGTCAGACTGCGGTCCTTCAATGCATACTCGAGCAAGGCGATCGTTTGCAGTCCTGTCTTCGACGGTGCATTTTTTTGCGCGTCTTTGGCGGTTTGCAAAGCTTTTCTAAGAGCGGGCTGCACCAATCCCCAACGGCGTTTGGCAAGTACGAACTGCTGGCTCTCAACGGTCTTTGTTTGCTCTGGAGTAAGGCTTCCTTTGTCGACGGAATAGCCGAGCACGTTGCTGGCTTTTTCTAGTGCCGAGATCGGATCATAAAGAAATTCATCTTGGCCGGGAAGGCCTACGGTCTTAAAGCGTTTCTCCACTTCGTTCTCGGCGATTTTCTGAATAAGATCGGCCGAGCGCGAGGAGTTGGGGTCGATTCCCTGAAGCTCCAATTGCCGTTTGGCTTCTTTCTCTGCCGATTGCATGTGAATGAACTTTACTTCGGCCGAGTAGCTATGCGCTCCGCCTTGTAAATAGCCCAAGAAATTGCGCAAAACTTCGCTTGATGCGTAGGCTGCGGTCACGGCTCCGCTGGCTACGCCGATGCCAAAATGATCCATAAGGAACGGGGTAAAGAGCAGCAAGTGCACTCCCACCAAAACCGAATCCGCCATTCCGAAGACCAATGCGCCAAGATAGAAAGTCTTCCAGTTCATAGCCAAACGCGAGTTCTGCCGCATCTGCCAACCCATGGTTGCGTCCCAGGCCTTATGCACCATCTTGTTGGACGGCATAAAGTGATCCTTGAAGAATTCAAGCACGTGACGAATTCCCTGCGGGATCGAAGCGACGGAAAAATAAAGTCCGTGAGTCAATTCATCGAGCATGGCTTTGTGATGCTTGTTCACCCATTCCAGCCATGAGTCGTTGGCGCTGATCTTATATTTTGTGTCCAGTTTAGTTTTGTGAACCGTGTAGCGCATAAGAACGCTGGCCAGGCCCACGGCACCCAAAATTTTTCCGACCGTGGCGATCCTTTGCGGCATATCCGCGGTTATTAAAGTGCTCCAATCGATGGGGTGCCCCACGTAGATCGCGGCGGCGGCTGCGGCCGTGCCTCCATAAGCGATGGTCGGTGCGACCCACTTGCGCCAATAGGGAAGGTCTTGTGTCTTGGTGCGAGTTTGAATCTGCGCACGCATCAGCTCCAGTGCTTCGGCTTCCTCATCTTTAGCATTGGCTTCGGGAAGAATGAGGCGGCCCGCATCGCGCATATAGTTTTGAAACTTAAGCAGTCCATCAAGAACCGCTTGCCGTCCGCCGCCAAGGTCGGGCGTTTGGCCGGAAAGGATCGAGCCGAAGAGAAGAGTTGAATTGGCTTTTGGAAGCGCTACTCCACGCGCGTCGACTTTGCCTTCCATGAACGAGAACATTTGCGCGATCACTAAATTGTCGCGTTGGATTTTTTCAAGATAAGCAAAGTCCGATTTCTCAATCGGCAAGGCGAAGCCGCGCTTGTCGTGCACGACGATCTGATCGGCCGCAATGAAGTCGAATGCGCCCGGCTGCTTTCCTGTCCAGCCGTCATCGGGCAGGGGAAAGAAGAAAACCGGAACGGGCTGGCGTTTCTGCGCTCCATCCACAAGACTGCGCTTACTGATAAAGAACAATCCTTCACCGGGATTGGCTTCTTTTGCTTTTTGACGGAAAATGGCGTCGCTATCGGCCGACAAGATGACGTAGGATTCCGTTTCAAGAATCGGAGTCAGCGGACGCTTCAGGCGCAGGGCTTTTTCGCCGCCAAGAGCGCTAAGAAGCAATTCGCCACGTTGATTTTTTGAGAAGCAAAGGTGTTGGCCGCAGGAATTCGACTCCGCATTGGTTTCCCAATTTTGCGTCCGCATAAAAAACGGATCCGAGTCGAGCAAGGGATTGCCGTCGGCTATCGCAGGGATCGGAGTCTCTGTGAGAGGCGCGCCCAAAGCGAAGCTCGTCAATTGCGGCATATCGACATCGAGTTTGCCGAAGTAAGCCAGGAATTTATCGTTGCGCATTTCCCGCTCATCAACAGCGGGCGTGGTTCCAGACGACATGTTCCGCGGGTACGCAAGGGTAGGAGCCAGAGCAATCTGAAACGCGAGCGTAAACAAAAGCGCGCGCTGAAAATAAATCGTCTTCATGAGAGCTCCTTAAACTGTGCTGTAGCGCGAAACATAGCATCACGCTAACTCACCGTAAACATTACGTTTTAGTAAAGCTTTCAGGAATTCCAAACAATTCCTAATCGCATCACTAAGCATTACGCTCACCAGTGGCTCAAGTACGGCAATCTTCCCCACCGAAATGACGGAAATTGACCCGAACGAATCAAACTACTGGTTCCTGCTGCTTTGAGTACTCAGTAAAGCAAGAATGAAGCCTTAAGAAATCGGCAGTGCCGCAAAGCTTGGCATCAGAATCTAAGGTTTGCCGCTGCCGTTGCGTCCGCCGCGGCGGATGATGGGTTGTGGTTTTTCGCCCACGCGGAACTGTCTAGCCAAATCATTGTCGGCGAGCACGCCTGATTTGCGTCCGGCTCGCTGCGCGGCTTTGGCTTCCAGGAGCTGCTTAAAAACATTGTTTTTCGGCGTGGGATTCATCGTGTCAGAAGACCTATTTTGATTCTTGGGCTTTGTCAAACCCGCGGCAAAGTTGCCGGGCAGGTAGACCCCCGGGCGGCTTTCCATTAAATTTGAGGGCATGCAATTAAATCCAAGGACGGCCTGCCATCCGAGCGGCTCGCAAATCGAATTCCATCCCGAGCCGCACGATTACCTCTTCAATGGCGAGAAGCTGACTTCGGTTACCACGCTGGTGAAAAAGTGGTTCCCGCAATTCGACGCCATGGCCGTGGCTAAACGCAAGGCCGAACGCGAGGGCGGCGACCACGAAACGCTCATCGCCGAGTGGGCGCGCAAACGCACCGAGGCCGCGGACTTCGGCACCAAAGTTCATTTGATGGTGGATCGGATATTGACGGAAAAGAACGACCGCGCCGCCGACGATCTGGCCTCTAACGCTCGCGAAAAGTCCTACCTTGCGGCGATCAAGGAATCCCTGATCCGAATCGAGCGGGGCTACGAGTTCGTCGAATCGGAAAAAATCATTTTCTCGCCCGGCATGAAAGTCGCGGGCACGCTGGATTTACTTTTGCGCAGTAAAAGCACCGGCGAATACGTGATCGGCGATTGGAAGACCAACCGGGAAATCAAATACGCCGGCTATCGCGATGAAGTGGGCTCAGGCCCTTGCGAGCAACTGGCGAATTGCAATTTCATTCATTATTCCCTGCAAGCGTCCGCCTACGGAGTTCTGTTGAGCGACGAGGGCTATATCCCACCCGCCGAAAGCGTGCGGGGAGTGCTCATGCACCTGAGCGAAAAGAACGGCCGGGTCGTCTGCGATTACATCAAGACCAAAGACCTTACCTCCGAATCGCGGCGGGTCATCGCTGAGGGTTGTTAAAACTTCGAAGAGGCGTTCGAAAACCGACCAAAGTTAGTCTTAAAAATATATAACTTAATTATGTCCCATGTTATTTTGACATGAATGAATCGTGATGAGGTCAAAGCGATGAAGGTTTACGTTTTCAAATCGCTGCCGCCGTTTCTTTGGGGCTACACTCGCGACCTCCGTGCGATGTGGGCGCTGGAAGAGTGTGGAATCGCCTACGAACCGATCGGACTCGACTGCGGGCCGAACGGTCTTCAAAATGAGACCTGGTTCGAGACGATTTCGCCTTTCAAACAAGTTCCGGTGATCGATGATGACGGATACATCCTGACGGAGTCGGGTGCGATTCTTCTCTACCTTGCGGAGAAATCAGGAAAATTGATTCCTCGCGATCTTAAGGGACGCGCGCAAGTTTATCGCTGGACGATCACCTCATTGAACAACATCGAGCCGTTTGCGCTGCCGATTTTATTTGCCGATCTTCAAGGCGACTCGAATCCCCACGCGCAAGCACAGCGGCCTTGGCATGTCGATATACTCGCGCGATTCTTGGCGCCAATGGACCAAATGTTGAAAACTCAATCGTTCGTGACGGGCGCTGATTTCACCGTCGCCGACATTGTTTTCACGTGCGTGCTGCGCGAACTTCGCAAGACGGAGATATTGAGCAAGTATCCGCAGGTCGAAAATTACCGCCAGCGCTGCGAAGAGCGATCGGCCTTCGTGAAGGTCCTCAACGCGTACGAAGATCGTCTCGGCATAGCCCGCGGAAGTGCGCGGTAGGCGGTTGCGACCAACCAAATAAGATCGCAAGTCGAAGTTTCAATTTTGAATATAGATGGCGCATTTTTTGCGAGTCTTATTGGCGGGATTTGAAACAAATGACTTTTGGGGCAAGTTTCCCAATGGTCACTTTTTTAGGAGGAAACCGTGGACCTGCAATCGGCTATTGGAACAATGAATCATTCGCTTAAGCACACCTTCAAAGACATGACGGATGAGGTTGAGCAATGCATTGAAAACTGCCTTCAATGTCATCGAGTTTGCGAGCAATTGGTTCCTTACTGTCTCGAAAAAGGCGGCATGCATAGCGAACGTGGACACATACAAATTATGTTCACCTGTTTGGACATTTGCAGGACCTCGGCTCACTTCATGATGTGGAACTCCGACCTTCATCCAAAAGTCTGCGGGATTTGCGCTGAGGTTTGCCTCAAGTGCGCTGAAGACTGCGAGCGCATGAGCGATGACGAAATGATGAAAATGTGCGCTAACGTTTGCCGACAATGCGCCGACACCTGTCAGAAAATGTCTATTCAGCATTAGTTTCTCTCATGCAAGAAGGGGTGCAACATGGCCAAAAAGAAATCAAAAAGAAAATATGGGAAAGCCGCTGGGAAGCGCGTGAAAAGCGCCTTACATAGAAAAAAGAAGGGAACTTTAAAGAGTGGTAAGGGCGGAAAAGGCGGTAAGGTGAAAAGTCGCAAGCAAGCTATTGCAATTGGTTTATCTGAGGCACGGAAAAAAGGCGCGAAAGTTCCAAAGAAGAGTTCAAGATCAAAGAAATGATGGCTATCGTTTTAGCCCCGAGTGAAAGAACTTTTGGAAGAACTCGAGGAAGAAAGGAACCAGGCATGAAATTCCACGAACAAGATCGCAGAAGATTTATTGCAAGCACTCTGGCTGCTGGGGCAGCGCTGCCTTTTGGAGGAATTGCAATTAATGCGATTGGAAAGGAAAAGAACGAAGAGGAGGAGGTCACGCCCAATGAAGATTTGATGCGCGAGCATGGTTTGCTTGACCGGGTTCTTCTCATCTACGAGGAAAATCTTAAGCGGGCTGCGGGAGGCGGGCCACTTGTTCCAAAAGCTCTGCATTCATCAGCCGAGATCATTCGAGATTTCATCGAAAGCTATCACGAAAAGCTGGAAGAAGAATTTTTGTTCCCGATTTTAGTAAAGGCGAAGCGTGAAGTTGATCTTGTGTCAGTGTTGAAAGATCAGCACGAGGTTGGAAGAAAACTCACTAACCAAATCATATCTCTTTCGAAAAGAAGCTCCAAGGACGACCAAATCAAACTTCAAGATCATTTGAAAGCATTTATCTCAATGTACCGGGCTCACGCCTCCCGCGAGGACACCGTTCTTTTTCCTGCTTTCAAGGAATCGGTTGGAGAAAAGAAATATAAGGAGTTAGGGGAACTCTTTGAGGAGCGAGAACACAAACTTTTTGGTGAGGGCGGATTCAAATCAGTCTTGATGAGGGTCGAGAAAATCGAAGTCGAACTCGGCATCCATGACCTGAAAGGATATACGCCAAAATTATGAAATCCTCAGAACCATTTTTGATTATCGAATTTCTATTTTCTCCAATTTCCGAAGGAAATTGGTTGCGGGGAGAGGATTTGAACCTCTGACCTTCGGGTTATGAGCCCGACGAGCTACCAGGCTGCTCCACCCCGCGACAGAT
>CAZVOP010000039.1:0-30302 GCA_964628445.1 uncultured Pseudobdellovibrionaceae bacterium
GTTAACGCTTATGCGATATCCAGTTGTGCTCGCCCTATTTTTTTTTTTTTTGTCTTATGCCCAACTCTTTGGGACGGGACACGTGCCGGGACAGCAATGTCCTTACAATTTTCGCCACGGGCAAGGCGCAACCAATCCTCGCGATCCGGTAAGTAACTTGCAGAGTAAAATGCGCGCCGCTCAGGGCTCCTTGCAACTCAAAGAACAAAAACTGGAACGTTTGAACGGCTACATCAAAAGAGCAAAGCAAGACATGCGCAAAGTGATCAAATCGGACGGCGCGATTTCGGAAATCGAGCGCCATTATAAATTCAAAGCTGGAGCCGATAGCTATCAAAACAATTGCGTACAAAGTAAAAAACGTAGCGGCAGTGCCGGCGGTCAAAAGGTTAATGCCGTTCATCATCCCGCGCGCCGCCAAGCGGTTGCCGGCGGTAACGATTCCGGCCGCTATCCCGTGCCCAGCGAATTCTGCACCTATGATGAAGATGCCGGTAAGGTTATGAACGATTGGGCCGAGATCGTCGCTGAAGACGGCAAGGTTATGGACGAGGTTTGCGACTACGAAGTGCCTGTCTCAAGAAACCAGCCTGATTCTTCGCGCGTGCGCGCATGTAAGCGCGGTTTACAAAAGTATTACGATAAGATGGCCGAGCGCGAAAAAGTTGAAGAAGAGATTCGCGACATCAAAGAGAGAATGGAAACCTACAACGACCGTGCGGAAAAAATTCAAGAGCAGATCGCCGAAGGTACGTATTGCCCGGCCTGTGCCGAGCAAGCACGCTTGCAGCAAATGCAACAGGGCAGTGCCGGCCTTCAGCCCTTTATGAATCAAGGCATTTCGATCCTTTTGAATTTCCAAAACAGGCAAAATCAAATGGCCCGCCCAATGCCGCCGCGCTATATGCCGATGGTCCCGCGCGCTCCAGGCATCATCCGTCCCGGCCAACCCATGCCTTTCCCCGGCCCGATGGCTTATCCCGGTCGTCCTTACGCGGCCCCGGTCCGCGGCTTTAGTGGAATTCAACCGGGCTTCGCTCCCGGCCAAGGATATTACGGCGGCGCGCCCGGCGGCATCGGACCTGGCGCCTTCGGTTGTCAAGGCACGAACACGGGCGGATTCGGTAACCCGATGGCTCCGCAATTTATGCCGTTCCAAAACGGCGGTGCAAATCCATTCGCAAATCCTTTCGCGGTTAATCCGAACATCTTCAATCCGAACTTTCAACACTCGATGTTGAATCCCGGATACGGCCCCGGCTTCGGCCCGCAATTGGGTAACGGCGTTTACGACCCCTTCAATAATTTTGGTCGGCCTCCCGGAACCCTGCCCTGGATGGGCAACAATGCGGCTAATTACAATAACTATTATGGAAACCCGTTTGCCAATCCATTTGCACCGTTCGGAAATTCCTATAGCGGCCCGAGCGCCTTTCCCTATGGACAGGCCGGTGGATTTCCTCCCTCGACATATCCATGGAACGGCAACCTCGGTTACGGCGGTCCCCAATACAATTTGGGCGCATCGATCCCGCCGATCGTGAATATGCCTTACGGTTACGGCGGCAATTACGGTCCGACGCCGGTCACGAATTTGAATTGGCAAATGGGATTGCTGAAAAACCAAATGTCCGCGATATCGGGCTTCGGTGCGCCGGCCATTTTGCCCGCGCCAATTACCGGAACGCCGATTTACAACAATCCCGTTCCGGCGGTCCCGCCTCCCATGCCCGCGCCTGTTGGTGGCGCGCCATCTGTTGTAAGACCCATCCGCTAATGTTAGCGTCGGGGCATGCGTATTGATGCATGCTTCGACAGCCATGTTCACTGGGCCGCGACGGGAGAATTCTCGCAGCGCCTTCATTTGGATCATTTAAATTCGCCTGAAGAAATCAAGTCTTTGCGTCCTGAGCGCCACCAATTCCGCGGCGAATGGCTGATTGGTTTCGGCTGGGATGATAACAAATGGAAAACCAAGCCCACGCGGCAAACGCTGGACGAATGGTTTCCCAATACTCCGGTTTCGCTTTCGCGATGCGATGGTCATGCGATTTGGGCCAACACCACGGCCTTGAAGTTGGCCGGCATCGATAAAAATGCACCATTGGTTGAGGGCGGGCGCATCGATGTCGATGCGGACGGTGTACCGACCGGCGTGTTGGTCGATCAAGCGATGGAGCTTGTCGAAAAATTAATTCCTCCACCATCCGGCTTCGAAATCCGCCGCCATCTTTTGCAGGGAACAAAACGCTTTAACGAGGCCGGCTACACACACATCCGCGACATGACTTGCGATGAAGCGCAGTGGAGCGAAGCTGTTCGCCTGGATCAATCGGGCTTACTCACGCTCGCGGTCGAGGAATACTTTTGGCTGAAGGGTCCGAATGAACTCGATCATGTTCTTGAGTTGTTGAGCCGCGCGAAAAAAGAAAAGACCGCCAATCTGCGCGTGATGGGAATTAAATTGTTCCTCGACGGAGCTTTAGGTTCCGAAGGTGCATGGCTATCGCGTTGTTATTGTGGAAAGTCCCATACGGGCCTCCGTTTATGGAGTGAAGAGCCGCTACGTGAAGCCTTACGTCGCACCTGGGAGGCGGGCTTTCAAGCGGCGGTGCATGCGATCGGCGATGAGGCGGCTGCTCTTATCGTGCGCATTGCGGGTGAGCTACACGCTAGCGGCGTACAAGGTATTTTGCATATCGAGCACGGCGAATTGATCCGCAGCGAGACCATCGTAAAAATGAAGGGCTTACCGATCGAAGTCCACATGCAGCCCGCGCATTGGTTAAGCGATCAGCGCTGGCTTCAGGCGAAGATCGGCGATCTGATCGAACACGCATTTCCCTGGCGCCGTTTGCAGGAGGCCGACGTGCCGTTTGATTTCGGCAGTGACGCGCCGATTGAACCGGCCAGCCTGGCCCGCGTGTTTCAGGCGATTCGCCAATCGGCCGAAGCGGGAATCCCCCGCTTACTCGGCCATCCGGAAAATCACATGGCCCACCGCGATCTTGCGTGGGCTCCGAACAGCTTCACGCTGCTCGAAGAAGAAGCGCCCGTTCAAGTCGTTTTCCGCGGCGAACATCTTTAGTAACCATAGGCCGTACTTGGCTTTTTCTCGCCGGAGGACTTCTGAGCGCTTGCCACAATGACGGCCACGGCCACCGCGCTGACTCCAGCCCAAAACCATGGCGATTTATAAAATGCGGAAGACTTGGTTTGGACATCCAGGCGCGGGAGCGCATCGCTGCGTGCGATGGGTTGAAGATTAATTTTGGGAGCGGCGCCACAGGTGAGGCTCCAGAAGGCCCGCTTCTCTTTCGCCATCTCCGCTTGTGCGTGAAAAATCGTTTTCTCACAATCGCCGCCGATCCATGCCACGCGCTTGGGATTCACGCTCGTTAATTCGCTGAGCTCAACGTTCACCGTGAACGGGATCCATTGATCGGAAACAAAAGTGATGCGCGCTTCGCCGGGGACTAACGCAACAGCTGAGCAATTTTGCCGGTTGCAAACGGTGCCGTTGATCAATATGGCCGACCAGCCGTCTTGAAAAAATCGGGCGGGAATCTGCCCGCGCGGGATCTCATTCTTGAGCTGTGCAAAGCGGCGAACGAAAGGCGGCGGGAATAAATCCGCCGGCACCTCGAGATCGTCGCCGATAGCCAGGGCCTGCGATAAATATTTTGTTTGTTGATCGCTATCGAGATCCATTTGTGCGAGACGGAAGTAGGCTTGCAGAAAAACTTCCCGTTCGCTGCGTCCCCAATCGTCCTCGCTTGCGAGCATCAAAAGATTGATGAACTGCGCACGCGCCTCATCCTTTGAATTTCCCAAAAAAGCTTTCTGTGCTTCGGCAAATAGACTGAGCAGGCGGCTGCGATTTTCAATTGACGGATGGGCTTTGAAATACGCTTGGGTGGGTGTCTGCAGCCCCGAGTCCGCACGCAGCGCCGCCCGGTAATCAAGTGGGGAAGAGTTCACAGACTGGAACAGTACGGCGGCGTGGACCGAATTGCCCAACATCAGAAAAATACATAACCAGCGCATATCATCCTCCTTCGTAAACAATTTTGCGGCGCTTCTGCTTCACTGTATTTACAAACTCCGTTCCAGCAGCCGAGGGACGTTTCACGATGACCGTAAAAATGCCGCCCGATTTGAGCACGCGGGCGACTTCTTCTTCGCGAATTAAGATCGCGAAATGAGCGGGGTTTTGTGGCGCTCTCAGAATGCGGACGTTACGCGCGACCAGCCCTTGGTTTTGTGACGGTTCAAGCCCGCCTTGAAAGAGGTCCACGATCCCAAAGCGTCCGAGAATAGAGTCCAAGGCTTCGTAATTTTGGACCTCGATGGGAACCAGCACATATCCCTGTGGAATAAGGGTGTCGACGCCTACCGAAGGCTCATGAGGCCCCGCCGCCGTGGGCTCGCCGGATCTTTGTATGAGCACGGCGGCCAACGCCGGGATAGCCGAGAGCAATGCGGCCGAGAGTAAGACTTTGCGGTCCCAGCCGAGCTTTTTAAAACGGCCCTTCCATTTCTCAATCATCCTATTCATCTGTCGTACTCCGTCGATAAGGTTGCGGATTTAAAATAGTCGCGCGCTTGCTTGGCCGTGAGATGTAAGACCAAAACCACGCTGGTCAAAACGATCAGAACAAGGACCAATTCGAGCGAGCATTGGCCGCGAGGATTTGCACCTTCCATGCTTTCTCCTTTCCGTTGAGTGATACCGAACATTCGGTGGATTGAATCAACTTTCCTTGAGGGTCCAAGGCGACATCAAAGCGAAAGCGATGCTGTTGCAAAAGCGAAAATCCGGGAAGAGGCCGGTAGTCCGGAGTCAGCGAGGTCAGCGGTACGGCTTCGACCGCAAGTGCTCGCCAGTAGTACTTGCGTGAATTTAGATTTCTGACATGTAGGGAGTTGAGCTTTTCACGCAAGTTGCGGTGGCCGGTGTCGCGCTGCCGTTCGGCTTTTTTTAAAAGGAGCTGTTGTTGTGAGCGAAGTGCCGTTTGTTGTAGAAACACCGCCGTCCAGGCCGCTTGCGCCAGAGCGATGGCGTAAGGGTTGGCCGAAGAGATCGCGGCTTTTAAAGCTTTGTCGGCTATGTCGCGTTGGCGGCGAAGCCTCGTGGCGCGCGGATTTAATTTCAGTAAACTTTCGAGCGTGCCTTTTAATTCGTTTTGCAGGAGAGAGGCTTGTTGAACGCAATGCGCTTGCGCCAGGGATTTTCGTTTCAATATGAATAGCCCCAAAAC
Organism: uncultured Pseudobdellovibrionaceae bacterium; assembly: GCA_964628445.1. Taxonomy (GTDB): domain Bacteria; phylum Bdellovibrionota; class Bdellovibrionia; order Bdellovibrionales; family UBA1609; genus JALHOQ01. The sequence goes on from CAZVOP010000039.1 coordinate 5,262, forward strand.
GAGGGAGATGATCAAGGTCATCGCGAACGGCACCAGGGCCAGCAGCGCGACTAGCGCAAATCCCTTTTGCGAACGATCTGGCGCATGGACATTTGTTTGGCGATGCGGATTGAAAAATTTTGGATCGACCATTTGATTTCCACTCTTCCTTGGCCTGCGCTTTGATGAAGGCTCAGCTTGCTGATTCGGCCCCACGGTAAAAATTGATTTAATTTGTTCGACAATTGCCTGCGGCAGAGGGCGGCCGGTTTCGCCTCGCTCACGCAGTAAAGCGATTGCTCCGCTTGATACATGATCCAGGCGCGCCCAAACATCAGGTAAGCCGCCATGAGCAGGCCCGCGACAAAGACTAATAATATTGTTGCGGTTGGAAGCGTCTCAAGCAGGGCGCTTCCGCGCTGGTTAGTTTTTGCGATTGGCGGCACCATTCATAAAATCGCTGAAGTCGCTTTTGCGGACATCGTCGTCGCTGATCCGCTCAAAAGACTCTCGGCGTTTGCCGTCGCTTTGCAGGGCGTGTACGACATTGGCCAAATTCACTTTTACGGATTTTTGTAAGATGCGGACCATGCCGATCGTGGCGACGCCGACAAGCGCCACGAGGATGACGTATTCGATCAGTCCTTGGCCACGGTTATTGCGGATCAGTTTCATGCGAAGTACCTCCGGAAGGAGGTCTATGCAGGAACAGAACTTAAGAATTTAGGCTTTAGATAACTTTTGAAAGACGGTCGGTCCGATCGGCGGCCGGACGTCCCGAACTACTTCGCTTTGGCGGCTTTAGCGGGCTTAGCTTTCACTTTGGCGGCTTTGCGGCGCTGGATGATTTTCTCGAGGATGTCGTAGGCTTCGCGCTGCAGGTCGTTTTCGAACACGAAACGGTAGAATCCCTCAATTTCGGGGCTCTGGCGGAATTTCTTGGTGGACGTGGGAAGGGAATCGCTTTGCACGAAATCGATCGATGATCCATCTTCGGAAAGCTTTACTTTTTCAGCCACGTGGGAACTCCCTTTTGAGGTTGATCCTGTTTTAGGGCATTTCTTGCGCCCGGTCAATCGATGGTCTAAATTGCGCCAAAAGGGGCCACTCAGCGTGCAAATACTCGAAGGAAAAGTCGTCAGCCAAGCCAGGAGAGCAAAGATCCGGGCGGATGTAGAGCAGTTTCGCAAGACCGTTAAACGGGGACCCGGTTTGGCCGTGATTCTGGTGGGTGAGGACCCGGCAAGCCATGTCTACGTGGCCAATAAACTGAAAGCCTGCAAAGAAGTCGGGATTGAATCCTACGAGAAACGTTTGCCCGTGGACGTGTCCGCTTTGCAATTGAAAACGATTATTCAGGATCTTAACGAAAGTTCGTTGGTCGACGGGATTTTGCTGCAGTTGCCGCTGCCGAAACATTTGGATTCGGATGAAGCGATCGGGTGGATCAGCCCGTTGAAAGACGCCGACTGTCTTACGGCTGAAAATTTGGGGAAATTGTGGAGCGGTAAGGCATTGACGACCCCATGCACTCCGTGGGGCGTGATGGTGATCCTTGAGCATTATGGAATCGAGGTTGCGGGCAAAAAGGCCGTGGTGGTCGGACGCAGCAATATCGTCGGAAAGCCCATGGCCCACTTGCTGACATCCGCGAATGCGACGGTCACGGTTTGCCATTCGAAAACGCCCAACACGCGTGAGTTCACTTCACAGGCGGACATCGTGGTTGTGGCCGCGGGCCAGCCGGAGTTCATGGGCCAAGGTGATTTCAAAGAGGGTGCGGTCGTGATCGACGTCGGCATCCACCGCAAAGCGCCGGTCGACGGTAAATCAAAATTGTGTGGCGATGTGCGTTTGAAAGAACTCGACGGAATTATCAGCGCGGGGACGCCGGTTCCCGGCGGGGTGGGACCTATGACGATCACCATGCTGATGGAAAATACGCTGCGCTTGGCGCAAAAGGCTGCCAAGAAAAATTAAAAGCCACCACCGGCGCCGGTGGTGGAAAAACGATGCACTTCATTCAACTGCCGGTTAAAACGTCGGCCACCGCATTTTGGCAGGCGCTGTCTTTAAGGGGTCGGCGGGGCATAACCGTTCCATTCCCGGGAAGCGAAGTGGTCGGTCCGGCTTCGAAGCCGTATTTGCCCATGTCGTTCGATATAAAATAAATCGCGAGTTTTTGATTCACGTAATTGCGCATCGGCTTAGGAATCGCGGCCATTTTGTCCATCTCCGCGAAACTGTAATCGTACCTTTTCACCAGCTTTAAGAAGCGGCCGTAATCGCTGCCCGTAAATCCGCCGCGGTCCTTGCTTTTGTTGATTCGTTTCGCGCAAGCTTCGCGGTCTCCGGCGTTTTCATCGAACGAGCAGTAGATCGCCGCGGCGGCGCCTCCGTCTCCTTGGAAGTAACCGAGAATGGAAACTGTGGAATCGCTTGAGCCGAATGTGTTCACAAGTTTACGAAAATATTTGGCGGCGCCGCAACTGGAGGGAACGAAGTAGCGGCGTTCGTCGGTTGATCCGCCGACGTTTAGACCCATCTCTCTGGCCGTGCCGGTTAACAATTGAAACGGGCCAAGGGCGCTTGAGCCGTCGGCGCCTTCAATTTCATAGCGGCCTTTGGTGAAATAATAAGATTCAATCACAGTCACGTAGGCGTAAACCGGTGAGACATCGAAGGTCTGACCGACGGCCTCTAAAATCCGACGGAAGGGCGCGGCTTTGTCGTAAAAATTTTCGAGCCCGCGGCGGTACCCATGCTGGTAAGTCTGCATCCACGTTTTTACGCCGGTCAGATTGCGGTTGCGGTTGAAGTCGGCGGTCATTTTGGCCGTGCGTGGAAGTGAAGTGTCGACGCGCAGGAAGGATTTGCCGTTACGTACGGGTTCTTCCTTTGGCTTATCCGGATTGGCCGGCTTCTCAGGCTTTTGGGTCACATCGGGTTGAGCGGACACCGCCGGTTGATCCGGAACAATTTGATCGGGCTCTTCGGGTGCGAATTCTTGTTCTTCGGGCGCGGGCTTTTCGCCGGGGCTTGAAACTTCGACGTCGGGTTCAACGTCGAGCATGAATTCATTGGTTTCTTTGGTGTCGGGATTCTGCACGGTGATTTCAAACATGCGGCCCGCGACGTCTTCGCCGTTGCCGACGAGCTTGGCGGATGGCGCGTTCTTGCCTAGCGTTTCGGCGTTATAGGTCTTTCGACCCGTGCGCAGCGAGGGGCCCTTGAGGCTCATGACGGAATTCAGATCGTCGGGCAACATGTTGCCGCGAATCACTTTCACGATGTCGATGAGATAGAAAGACGGGCCGCGCACGACGTTCCAGTTGTTGACCCAACCGAAGGTATTTTCGCGTAGCGCTTTAATTTGCTGTTCAAGAGCGGAGCCCGGCACGATTTTTTTTGTGCGATCTTCGCGGACTTTTAATTTTCCTTTGTAGGCCCAATAGAGAATGCGTGCGGATTGTTGGGTGACGGTATTGGTGAGAGTCAGGTCACCTTTGGTTTGTTGTTCCCGATCCACCAATTCGCCGCTCAATTTGTATTTTCCGCTTGAGGCATTGATTTGGAATTTCGGCTTCGCGCCCAAAAGTTGAGTTTGGAAAACGACGCTGCCTTCGCCCTTAAATATGACTTTCAATGTCAGTTTGCTGTCCCCGAAACGTGAGGGCTCCTTGTCGCCGGCGTTGAAGCGCGAGATTTCAAACTCTTTCAGCTTTTCACGCAGCTGCTTTGTGAGAGCGATTGTGGGCTTTTGCGTTGTGTTGGCGGTGACAGGCTCGGGCAGTCGCAAAGCTTCTTCGACGCGGGTGTCGCCATTGCTGACGTAGTCCTGTTCGAGCTCGTCTGCGAACCCCGTTGTGCCGGAAAGGCCGGTGTTTTCCTTATGTTGGCCGTTGGGCCCACAGTTGGCCAAGAGCAAAAACGAAGCTAAAATGAACGCCAGTTTAATACGCACTTGATTGGCCTCCCCGGCCACAGCCTGCTAAAGAGCAAGTCCAAGGCCACCGGACCCGGCTTATCCCTTTGATTTCAGGCGAAAAAAGTTGCCAAAATCGGCATTAGAGACGAATTTGAGCGGCATGAATTTGAAATCCACTCCGCTGCGCGAAGAACACACGCGCCTTGGCGCCAAAATGGTCGACTTTGCCGGTTGGTTTATGCCGGTGCAGTATAAGGGTTTGCGTGAAGAGCACGTGGCTTGCCGGGCTGGCGTGGGACTGTTTGATGTGTCGCACATGGGTGAAGTGCGCATTCGTGGGCCGCAGTCGCTGGCCACCGTCGAGTGGCTGACCTCGAACTTCGCCGGGAAATTGAACAACGGACAAGCGCAGTACTCGCTGCTGACGAATGAGCAAGGCGGATTGGTCGACGATCTGATCGTTTATTGTGTCGAAAAGGGCCAAGACTATTTGCTGTGCGTGAATGCCTCGAATACCGACAAAGATTTTGCCTGGATGGTAAAGAACAACCGCGGGGCCGAAATCACCAATGAAAGCGAGCAGTGGGGACAGATCGCGGTGCAAGGCCCCAATGCAATGAAGCTGGCCGCACGGGTTTGCGGTGAAGAAGTTAAAAATATTCCCACGTTTGAATTCCGCCAAATGCCTTACGGCGGTGATTTTGTTTTGGTGGCACGGACCGGCTATACGGGTGAAGACGGCGTTGAGATTTTTGTGCCCGCGAATAGAACCGCGGACCTGTGGCGCGATCTTTTGAGTCAAGGCGAGGACCTTGGCGTGACACCCGTGGGCTTGGGAGCCCGCGACACTCTGCGGACCGAAATGAAATACCCTCTTTACGGTCACGAAATCGACGATGTGATGAATCCCTATTCCGCAGGCCTCGGTTGGGTCATTAAGCCGGATCAAAAAGACTTTATTGGTCGTGCAAAAATCGTGGGCGGCAAAGAAGCCGGTTTGAAGCACAAATTGATCGGCTTCAAAATGATCGATAAAGGTATTCCACGCCAAGGGTACAAATTGTTCTCCAGTGATGGTAAAGAGATTGGCTTCGTGACTAGCGGCACCGTTTCTCCTTCATTAAATGAGAATATCGGCGTCGGTTACGTGGAAAAAGAGTGGGCGAGCGAGGGAAAACAGATTAACGTCGACATCCGTGGCCGGATGGTTTTGGCGCAAATCGTTCCGACGCCCTTTGTGAATAGAAATAAGAAATAAAAAGAAAGTTCCGTTGCCGGAAACTTCTAATATTAAGGAGCTCACGATGTCGAATTTTAACGTTCCCGAAGAATATTATTACACCAAAGATCATGAGTGGGCTCAGGTTGACGAGAATGTCGTCACGGTCGGCATCACGGAATTCGCGCAAGATAATTTGGGCGAGGTGGTTTATGTTGAGCTTCCCGAAGAAGGACAAAAAGTCACTCAAGGTGAACCCTTCGGCGTGGTCGAGAGCGTAAAAGCCGTCAGCGATTTGATCGCGCCCGTATCGGGAACCGTGATCGAAGTGAATCTTTCGATGGTCGACAATCCGGGCTCGTTGAACGATGACCCGATGAACGACGGTTGGTTGATCCGCATCGAAATGGACACCGAGAAAGAATTGGCCGCTCTGATGCGCGCGCCCGATTATAAAAAGCTGATCAAGGTTTAAAATGCGTGGCGGATGGCTTTTGCTTCTGACGACGCTTATGGTGGCGGGCTGCTCTTCGGCATCTGTGCATAAGGGCGAGCCCGATCCGCAAACGTCCGTGGGCATGGACAAAGAGGCCATTCGCGCTGTGATTCGTGAAAATCTTATTCCCATTCGTCACTGCTATGAGAAAGAATTAAAGGCCAAGCGCAATTTGTACGGCAAATTGATTTTGGAATGGGATATCGAGGACACCGGTAAAGTTTCCCGCGTCGAGGTCAAAAAGGCCTTCGATGCGAACGTGGACAGTTGTTTGGCGGATGTCATCAAGAACGCAAAGTTCCCTGCAGCACCGAAGGGCAGTGTGGGCCGAGTGAGCTTTCCGTTCATGTTTACGGATAAATAGTTATTTGCGCCCGGGTGGTGGAATGGCAGACACGCTGGTCTTAGAAGCCAGTGCCGTAAGGTGTGCAGGTTCAAGTCCTGTCCCGGGTACCACTTATTTCCTAGTTATATTCTGATGACCCCGGCTCGTGCCTCGCAAAATCGGCTCGCGCGTCGTGCGCGAGTCCGCCGGGTACGGCGGATGCCCGATTTTGAGGTCATCAGAATATAACTAGGAAATTGTTTTGCAGGGTTTGGCCATTCTTTTCGCGCGGCTGCTACCCGGCGGCCACCAACAAGTAATTTGCCGTATTTTGTCATAGTGTAAACGAAACTTCCCTCTCGAACATGCGGCGCCCTATTAACGTGGCTGTGGCTAGGCACCGCGACTGCAATTCCCTTCCCGTTACCCAAATTTTTTGGAGGTCCTGCTATGTTGTCGTTCATGCTTCATGTCCTTGTGGCGACCCAGATGGTTCACGCCGCTCCGATATCCATGCCTGAGGGCGAATCCGTGGGTTCGCCGAACTCTTTGCAGGTCGAGTTTTTTGAAAACAGCGGCCCTTTGGCGAATTTAGAAACGATCACCGACATACTGCCCGATGACGAGGGAATCGAGGGCTGGAGCGATGCTCAAGTCGAAGAATTTTATCGCGATCAACTTGATTTCGCCCAATACTGGCTCGATCGTGTTCAGGAGTCGGCGCTCAATTTAAATCATATAGGAGAATATCAGACGGCGGGCTCCGGAGGCCGCGCAGGATTGAGCGCGATCGCGTGCATGAGCTTGGTGATCCAAGGTGAAGCCGGTGGTGAGCCGATGGCCGGAAAAATCGCTGTGGGTGAAACGGTCATGGCGCGTGCGAAAGGGAATCCCGCAAAAGTTTGCTCCGTGGTCTTCGCTCGCGGTCAGTTTGAGAGCATGACGAAGCGCAAACGCAAACCCAGCGCCGACTGCGTGCGCGCGGCCCACACCACCATAAAAAAGGGCGGCAAGTGCGGATATGATTATTTCCTAAGTAAGTCTTTGCAGCGGGCATTGGGCCGCCGTATTCCGACGTGGGCGATAAGCTTCGAACGTCGTGGCTGCGCTTCAAAGAAAATCGGCGTTCATACTTTCTATAGTTCTTGTAACTGCCGCCGCCGCGGCTAGATCGAGCGCATCGAAGACCCGGCGGAATCGATCTGCCGGGTAAGAAGATCCAATAAGTGGCTGGTGTTCACCGGCTTACTTAAATAAAAATCACAACCGGCGTTGTAACACTTCTCCCGGTCGGCGGTGCTGGCATGGGCCGTCAGCGCCACAATCGGACGAGAGTAACCCTGCGCGCGCAATTCTTTGGTGGCCTCGTAGCCGTCTAAAATCGGCATTTGAATATCCATCAGGATCGCGTCGTATTCCGTAAGGAGGGCTTGTTGAACGGCGTCCGCGCCATTATGGCAAATCACCAAGCGCGCGCCATTTTTTTCGAGGTAGCGCTGCATGAGTTCACGCAGATCGGCTTGGTCTTCGGCCAACAGAATTTTCTTTCCCTGCAGGCGCGGCGGCGGCGTGCCTTCGCCACTGACATCGACCGGCGCGCTGCTTTGCTCTTCACCCCGGATGAGGCGAACGCCTTCAAGCGAACCCGTGTCGACCGTCAGTTCAAAAAAACTGCTCTCAAGAGTCGAGGTGTCGCGGCGGAGCAATTTCAAATCGCCGCCCATCTTGCGCGCCAGGTTGCGCGAAAGCGCAAGGCCGAGACCCGAGCCCGAAATTTTTTGAACTTCATTCGATTGCCCGCGCATGAACGGCTGGAACAATCCTTTGCGCGTTTCTTCGTTGATGCCGATGCCGGTGTCGGAGACGACGATGCGGAGGAAGGAATCTTTCTCCGTACTATGATATGAGACGTAAATCGTAGCTCCGCCTTCGTTCGTGTACTTGATCGCATTGGTTAACAGATTGATAAGAATTTGGCGAAAGCGCGTGGCATCCGAATAAATGGTTTCGGGAATCGTGCTTTCATAAACTGTTTTTATCCATAGCCCTTTTTGCTTGGCCGCCGGCTGCACGACGAGCAACGAATCGTTGATCTCGCGCACCGGAGACATCGTGGCCTTTTGAATGTAGAGGTGATCGGCTTCGGATTTTGAGAGATCGAGAAGGTCATTGACGATGGCCGCGAGATATTTGCCGTTGCGCAAAATAACGTTCACGTCGTCGACGATCTCGGGATTTAAATCGCGCCGGCTCAATACCAATTCGGCAAAGCCGTTGATCGCAGAAAGCGGCGTGCGGATTTCATGGGAAGCATTCGCCAGGAATACAAGTTTTGCGCGATCAGCGGCCTCATACAAGTCGCGTTCGTGGCGCAGCTGCTCTTCAATCTTCTTTGCGGTTACGTTCCAGCAAATCCCCGTCATGCGCGTGGGTTTATGGGCTTGGTCGTATTGCACTCGGCCCCGGAAGGCGATGTATTGAGTTTGCCCGTCGGGCCACTGCACGCGATGTTCGGCGTCCAGGCTGCCACTTTGAATCGCGGCGGTCATGGCCAGCTCCAGGGCGGCGCGGTCGGCGGGAAAAACCCGGTCTAAGTAACTGCGCAAATCGCCGCGGAAGAAGCTGCCTCCGGTCCCGAACAGATACTCAAGCCGGCCTTCACAGAAGAAGGCATCGGTGCGTAAGTTCCACTCCCAATCCACGGCCCCCGAGGCATCGCGATTGTGGCGTAGCCGTTCTTCTTTTTCGTGCAGGTCCAAGGTTTGCGTTAAGGATTTCTTTGCATAGACGGACCAATTGTAGGCCATGCGTACGTTCACGAGCATAAACAAAAGGAGCATGCCTCCGCTGATCAGATTGTCGCGGCCGCCGGCCACAATAAAGCCTGCGCTCCAAATCAATGTGCCGGGAATAAGGATGCTGAGTGAACATAGTGCGGAGGGAGCGTATGCGGCGATCGAAGCGGAGATAATCCCGAAGATCGTTAAACCCACCAAAAGAGCGGGAATGCCGGAAAGATAAATGGCCGACAATCCACCCATCACGCCCAGATAAATGCCGGTCAGAAACACTGACGCTACGGTAAAATAATGCCAACGGTTGAGCTCGGTAAGGGTCACGATGGAGTCGCGGTGTTTGCGCCAGCTGAACATGCCGATCGTTCGCGAGACGGAGGCGAACAGCACGAAGATCGTCCATGCAATCATGTAGGAGTGGGGGATGGACGCCCAACCAAAGGTAAGAAAAAGCGCGCAAACGATGATCGCGATGAGGGGTGCGGTGAGACTTTGTTTGAAGAGCAGGTCGACTTGACGAACCCGGAGCTCAAATTGGAAGTGGCGCAAACCATTCATAAGTGGCCGTATATATAGGATAGTGCGGCGCGTAAGAAAAGGATAATCGAGCTCCTCAACGCTCACTTTCACCTATTTACTTTTCAGTTTCCCGATGGCCTTAAATCCGGACCTTTGGCGGTGTCTGACCGGCGTTTGTTTCGGCGCTAAAATGATGGCCTGCGATTGGGCAACTTTCATAATAATTCCAGCGCTATGCATGAATTTCGCGTGAAAAGAGTTCTTTCGCACGTGTCCAACGCTTTTACGGTGCCGCCGGGTTCATATGTTCCTAAACCTGGTGTCTATTTCCTGGGAGGGATTATGAAAAAGTTTTTGATCATTGCTTCTATGGTCTTCGCGTCGGGGGCACAAGCCGCACAAGTTGACTGGAAAACTCAGCTCGAGGACTACAAAACACACATCCAAACTTTGAATAACGGACAACTTGTTTTGCGTACGGCCTTTTATAGCGGCATGTCGATTGCGACCTGCACCCTTGCTGCGGGAATGACCGCTGCGGCGTTTGTTAGCGATACCGCGCCGATCACCAACGTTTTGGCGGAAGTCATTGCGAACAATGCGAATCCCGATTACCAAACTTTTGAAAAAATCTGGAGCGTTGAAACTTTGGCGAACACGGCTCGCGGTACAGTTGGTGGCGGCGTAGTCGGCGTGGCTGAAGCTTTGGAGTTCGTAAATCTGTGGCTTGGCGGCAACACCGACCTTGCGTTTGGACAATTGAAGAAGGCTTATGCTTCGACATACGCCACGGCGGAAGCGCTGTTTGCGGATCAAGGCCAATGCTTGATGAGCTATTCGAAAGTTCTTTTGACCCGCATTGAGATGCAAAAACGCGGAATGATGCCGGCTCCACTGAATCATTCGGAAATGAGTCCCGAGCAACTGTCGCGCCCCTAGTTTTTAAGATCTCGATTGTTTGAATAAAAACGCCGGCATCGACCGGCGTTTTTTATTTGAGGCTTCTCAAGAAACTGAAATCGCGGTCCAAGACCGTCTTGCGGCCGTCGGCGCGCGCGTTGTCGATGGCGCGATCGCAGATCACGCGAACGTGATCGCTTAAGACGTCCATGACATTGCCGGAAGTGTTCATCTCGGCGCGTGCCGAAATATATTCTTTGAGACGGGAGGCAATGATCAGGGTGTCCTTGGGAATATTGCCCTTGGCCGCACTTGACGTGAAGCTTGAGGGCGGGCCCGAGGAAATGATTTTTCTTGTCGGCTCTCTCTGGGCATCGGCCTTGGTGGGGGCGCGGCTTTCGATCGCGGCGGCGTCTTTGTGCCGGGCACCGGGCAAGTGAACTTCGAAACAGGCTACACTGCAAAAGACATAGCCGGTGCGCTGGCCATTGCAGGTTGAAACGCTGCACACATAATATTTCGCGGCGAACTCAATCGGCTTCTTGCATGAGCTGCACTTCTTCCAAACATTGGGATCGTTCACTTCCATGGGACCTCCTTGATGGTGACCGTCCACTCAGGACCGGAGCCGATATGATGTTTTTTGGCGAAATCGCCTTGATTGAGAGCGACGGCTAGATTGAGCAAGCTGTTGAAGTACAAAAGCGGTTGGCCTTGCGGGACCGAGGCGAATGTTTCGGACAAGGGAAGAGTGCCGGAGAAAACGGTTTTGCCCTTGCGCTTTATTTTTAAGAGAAAGGTCTTTTGTTTACTGAAAGATTCAATAAACAGTTTTTTAGGGATATTGGTCCACACATTTCCGTAGTTGGGATCCAGAACGGGAATCATGCCGCGCAGTTCGCTGTTTTTAAATTCGGGCGGCTGAACAGGAAGTTGAATCAGCGGGCGATCCAGAAGCGGACCGACTTCTTCAAATGAAATTTTATGGCTTGCCAGCTTTGCACCGGTGACGGCGAAAAGATCGCGGCCGTGAAAGGTGTGGGATTGTTCCGAGCCCGCGCGCAGATGTTTTTTTGCGTCGATGACTCGCACACTTTCCACTTCGCTATTGAAGAGCGTAAGCAAACCATTGTCGGGCCCGACAAAATATTGGCCGCTCTTCACTTTAGCGACAATCGCTTTGCGTTCGGAGCCTACGCCCGGATCGACGACCGTAACAAAGACCGTACCCTTGGGCCAGTAGGGATAAGTTTGTTGCAAGCGGTAGCCGGCCTGCCAAATGTCGAACGGCGGGATCTCATGCGTGAGATCGGAGATCACGAGTCGGTCGGAAACGGCGTACGACACCCCTTTCATCGCGCTCACCGCGCCGTCTTTGACGCCGAAGTCCGTCGTGAAGACGAGGATATTCGTGGAAGTCTTGGGTGCGGTTGTGCAAGCGCAAAGAAAACTGAAGATGATAAATAGAAGCGGGGTTTGAAAACGCAAGATGCGGCCTCCGGTAATTTTATGCAAAATACCATGAGGCCTTGGAGTTACGGAAGCTTAAAGAAACCTTGCAGGATCCCGTTGTAGGTGTCGAAGAGCACGGCACGCAGAATTTTTACGCCGCGGCCCGCGAGGTCCAGATTATTGAAAACCATATTGTGATTCAAAGCTGCGGCATATGTTTGTTCGGCCTGTAAGGCGAGAATGTTGCCGTGCTGATCGAACAATACGCCGCCGGCGATGTAGTGATCAGGTCCGCCGCGTCCGTGACGGGCGTTGACGGGGCCGAGGGTCACTTGCACCTGGGTGTTCGTGACGTTGTGAAAATGGGGTGAGTGTCCGGCGCCGATGTCATCCTGGCCGCCGGTCGCATCGAGCGAAACGTAAGGGCGATAAAGGCTTGAGCCTGTGCCGAACGGCGTTCCGGGAGCGAATGTTCCGACTGCGGTTGAGTATTCCTGCGGCGGCAGGGCGAGATCCACGGTTTGCGAAAAGTATCCGTGCTGCAAGCAGTGCGTGACCACAAGTAATTTCACACCGCCCGTAACCAGCGCGTCGTCGAGTGTGATCATGGCGGCGGGGATTTGATCGTGGCTGCCGAAACGCTTCCAGTAAAGAAGCGCGCCGGTGTCTTTGCGGTAAACGTAAGTGTCGCTCAAAATATTTAAATTTGCGAAGTTACTGTTGGCCACGGGGTGAAACATCTTCGCCGCGGGATTGGTTCCCACGTCGATCGTCAGCAAGTGCTGCACGCGTTGAGTGTTGGTCGAGTTGTCATAGTAGGGTGCGCGGTAAAATTTGGCGTTCGCGCTATGCTCGCCGGATGCGGCGGCGGCGGTCATGCCGTTGAAAGTCGTTAACGCGGCATTGGTTACGGGAACATGCGCGGGTAAATCATAAATATTGAGTGGGCGGATACACGCGGGGTTGGGGTTCGGGGTGCCGGGTTCGGTCGGTAGGCCGGGATCATTCGGATCATCCGGATCGATGCTTAAGCCTTTTGAAGAGCTTTCAACGGCGCTAAAGCCGACGTTCGAGCAGTTTTGGTAGGCCAGCAAAGCGGAACCAATTCCGCCAAGACTGAGAGCTTGCAAAAGTTTACGGCGGTTCAAAATATTCTTATTTTCAGGGCTATTGTCCATTTGCGTGCTCCTTAGATGTCCAGAAAGCTCATTAAGCGGCCTTGAAGCGTGTCGTACATGACCGCGCGGATGGTTTTTACGCCCATCGCGGCAAGGCTGAAGCCGCTAAAAACCAGTTCATGCGTGTTCGCATTGGAATAGACGATCGTTTGCGGAAGCGAGATCAGATTTCCATCTTGATCGAAGAGCGCGCCGCCCATGATGTAGTGATTCTCGGCGAAAGCGGGATGTTTGCCGGAACCGGCAAGCGGTCCGCCCATGAACAAGCGCACTTGGCTGTCGGAAGTCTTGATAATATTGGGGCGGTGAAGAACTCCGAGATCGTTTTGCCCGCCGGTCGCGCTGGGGGCGATGTAAGGGCGGGTGATCGGAACGCCTCCGCAAACTTTGTTGGGATCGAGAGCGTTCACGGCCGTGCTGTAATTCGGCGGAGCCGAGGTGAGGTTGTAATTCATGCCCCAGTAGTCGTGGCTTGAGCAGCGAACGACGATCGTGAGTTTGAGTTGTTGCGCATGCTGGGCGGCGGTCACGATAAACATGGCCGAAGCCGCAAGATCGTTCGACCCGGTTTTGCGCCAGAATAAAAGCTCATCGTTGGCTTGGTTGAAAACATAAATATCGGTGAGCGTGTTTTTGTTGTTCAGCGCGCCGATTTCGACCGGGTGATAAAGGTTACTGCCCGGCATCGCGCCGATATCGACACACAATAAATAGCGTGTCTCAAGCGAGTTGCCGCCGATCACATAGCTATCGGCTTTATAATAATTGGCGTTGATCTTATGTTCCGGCGCCGACATCGCCATAGTTCCCGGAGAACCTTGAGTCGCAATGGGGGCGTCGTTAACCGTGTAGTTGGCGTAGTTGAATCCAACGGTGCAGGGCTGTGTCGTGGTTTGAGCGGAGGCGAGTGAGCTATAGGAGAGGTAGGCTGCGCCGGCGAGCGAGCCTTGGATAAGCCTACGGCGCGACGGACTATGCTTAGGATCGGACATCGGGACACCCTCGTTGACGTGGATATGGGATCTTACTTTGATTCGGATGTTTCATGCCTGGACTTAAGTATTTAAATGGTCGGAATTGGACCTCGTTTCATAATGAGACATTTTGAATTTGTTATTCTTAACGCATGTTTCGAATCCTATTGGCGGTTTTGTGCCCATTCATAATGGGCACGGCTTATCGATCAACGAGTTTGATGGAGACCGTGATTCAAAAGGGCGTTCCTAGGGACGCGGCGCAAATCGCGTTCGCCAAATTCGCCGATTTTCAGTCGCAAGTGCGGAACGTGAATTTTATGGCGATTATCGATTTCACTCAGCATTCGGGGCAGAAACGATTTTATATGATCGACCGCAACACCGGAAATGTCGAGGCGATGACTGTCGCACATGGTACTGCTTCCGATCCCGATAAAGATGGATACGCACAATATTTTTCGAATGTTCCGAATTCGAAAATGTCTTCGCTGGGATCTTACTTGGTGGCTGAGCGCTATGTGGGTAAACACGGAGCTTCGCTAAGACTCGACGGGCTGGAAGAGACGAACTTGAATGTGCGCAACCGCGCGATCGTGCTTCATTCCGCGGGTTATGTTCGCGACGATAAAGCGAAGCAGGGTTGGAGCTGGGGCTGCCCGGCGCTTCCGCAAGCGCGAATGGACCGAGTGATTGCGCAATTGCAGGGCGGCGCCTTTATGTACGCCTACGGTATAAATACTTATAGGGAAACCGCGCAAGACGAACTGGTCAAAATGCAATCCACGCAGCCCGGCTATCGTTGGGTGAATGAATCCGACGACGCTCCCGAGGACGGCGAACTTTAGCTTTGCAAGCGGTCGCGTACTTTGTGAAATGCTATCGTCAGCAACACCGCCGAATATAAAATCAAAATCGGCGCATGGACCATCCATGTCTGAGCGATATTTTCATTCCAGCAAAGCGCCTGGCTTAAGCGTACGCCGTGATAAAGCGGCAAGGCCTTGGCAATCACCTGCAACCACGCCGGCATTTGCTCCACCGGAAAAAATATTCCCGAGAAAAAATAAAACGGCGAAATGATAAATGAGTAAACCGTCTGGAACTGGTTGATGTTCTTAACATAGCAAGTGGCCAGCAGGCCGATCGCGCCAAGCGGAACGCCGACCAAAATCCCGACCACCGGAGTCAGAATCAGATTCAGCGGGTTATTGAACAAGCCGAAGCAAAGTAAAACCAAGCACACGCCGAAAACCATCAGCGCCGATTTGATGCCGACCCATAAGAATTCACCAAAAACGATTTCTCGCACTCCGATGGGTGTGGTCAGCATGGCCTTGAACACCGACTCGAACGTCATGCGCACATAAAACCCGTAGCTGGTTTCGAAGAAGGCGGTGAACATCGCGGTCGATACAGCCAAGCCGGGGGCGAGATACTGCAAGTAACTTCGGCCGTCGACTTGCGTGACGTAGGCGCCCAGGCCGACCCCGAGTGAAAAAATCATGAAAGCCGGATCGGTCAGTGTCGGCGCGATATTGGCGACGAAGTCTTTGCGGTAAACCCACCAATTGCGGCGGACCAAGTGGCCGCTGAGTTTTAATGTTTCACGCATCGGCGGTTAACTCCTGCCCGGTGAGTTTTAAAAAAACATCCTCAAGATTGGACGGCCGCAGCTGCACCGCCGTTCGCTGCTCGGTTTTTTGCAAGGTGAGCAGCATCTCGAGCTCAGGGGCGCGGACATAGAGGCCCGAGCTGTCCTCGATCACCTGAAAATTATTTTTCTTAGCAGCGGACAGTAATTTTTGATTCGAGTCTTGCTTGTCGAAGACCGCGACGAAGCCCGGGGTGTGCTCTTGGCGAAGAGCGTTCGGCGTGCCTTTGACCACCACTTCGCCTTTATTCAAGATAACCAGGCGTTCGCACAGCACTTCGGCTTCGTGCATATAATGCGTGGTCAGCAAGATGGTTTTGCCCTCGCTCTTCAGCTCGTTCACTTTGCCCCAGATCAAATGGCGAACCGCCGGATCAAGGCCGGTGGTCGGCTCGTCAAGAATGATTAATTCCGGATTGCCAAGCAGGGCGCGCACGAAGACCAGCCGGCGCTTCATACCGCCGGATAAAAAACGGATCGGGTCGTTTTCTTTGTGCGCGAGATTCATGAATTCAAGCAGGGCGCGGACCCTTTGTTTACGGTGTCCCGCGGGCACGTTCACGAAGGCTGCGTACACTTCCATATTTTCACGCACGCTTAAACCTTCATCCAGCGCATTTTCTTGTGTGACGACGCCGAGAAGATGCTTGATCTTGCGCGCTTCACGATCGGGATCCATGCCAAACACTTCAAGTTTGCCTGAATTCCTGCGACTTGCGCCATAGAGCATGCTGATCAACGTGGATTTTCCGGCGCCGTTCGGACCAAGCAAGCCGAAGCATTCGCCGCGTTTGATTTCGAAGCTTACGCCCTTAACCGCTTCAAATTTTCCAAATGATTTGCGTATGTTTTCTGCAGCTATGATTGCCGACATGGAGTTAAATAAAGCAAAGCAGGTCCGTGATGTCCAGGCTAAAGGACTAGCGCGGCGAGGTGATTCTTTGCCGAGCTTGGTGCTCGCGGAGTGAGCACTATTTAAGGGATTTCGCGCGCTTAGACCTGACCATCGTGGGATACAGTTGTTTAATATGTGCGCATTGAGGGCAAATTGCCGCCATTTGAGGCGGCTCCAGGTCTGCACATAGGTCCTGTGGACTCGATACGCGTTGGTCCTCTACACTAGATATAGAGATTAATGTTTTCAGGAGGCAGGTTTCGATGCGATTGATTTTTTCACTTCTCATTGGTGCGATGATTTCGTTGCCGGTTGCGGCTGCCCCCAAACAGAAATCCCAGTTCAACGGAAAGTTTTTAACCTTCAGTCAACTCTCGGCTCTGCCTAAAGCCAAGCGCATGCGCTACATCCATGATTTGACCGAACTCATGGTGTTGATGGAAAAGTACAATTCGCAGTATGAGGTCGCGGGCGGCCCTTCGCTGCAAGACCTGCGTGAACAGATCGCTTTTCTTGAGCAGGCCTTTGCATTTTTGCCGCAAGCCGAAGCTCGCGTCGCTAGCTGGCGTGATCTCGATAAGACCAAAGGTATTCCCGCCTGGAACGGCCGCGACTGGGAGTGCCCGGACGGTTATGAGTTTAACGGTTCGGTGCCCGGCTGCATAAGAGTCAGCACCGCGGGATCAACGATGTTTCCGTCGAGCAAGCTTGAGGGCGGCGGCTGCCCCGCGGGTTTAGTCGAAATTCCGCATCCGGATGAGCGCGACAAGACGGTGCGCGCTTGTATGGACCCGCGCAATTGGGCGGCGCTGTTGCCCGAACGCCGCTCGGCTATTTTGGAAGATAAAGGCGCGTGGTTGAATCCGAATGGATTTTGGTATCAAGAATTTCAGGATCAAAAAGAAGTTGTGTTGGGTGGGCTGAACCATCCATCCGCTAGTGGGTCGGCGAATCCCACGGTGGCGGGTAGTCCCGCAGCGACGGCACCGGCTAGCGCCGGCGGCGCGGCGGCGGCCCCCTCAGGCGGCGCTGCACCTGCCGCGCCTGCAGCCGGTGGCGTGGCGGTAGTCCCCGCTCCAGCAACACCGGCCGCTCCGGCGGCACCGGCAGCCAAGCCCGCGGAGGCCGCGAAGCCCACAGTGAAACCCGCTCCTCAGGTGGCGGACAAATGTATTCCCGAAGTGACTTCTTGTGAGGCCGCCGACGCGAACACCGCGGCCATCAGCCGCTTCCGCAAAACCGCGAAGTACAACGGCGTCGACGCGAACAAGTGCATCGCCGGCGGATTTTTATCGAAGTATGCGAAGCCGACGAAACAAATCGGCACATGCGAAATTAAAACTAAAATCACGCTCGGCAAAGGCAGTTTCAGCTGCGATCCCGGCGAGGCGCTTTGCAATCCGGTATTGTTTTGCCATACCGCAAAAGGTAAGGGCACTAAAGAGCGCCCGATGTTCTTTTGCATCGACCGCAAGAAATTTAGAGGAACCTCCAATCCGCAGCTGACCGCGGAGTGCGCAAGAGAATTTTCCGCGCGTATTAAGAAAAAAGGTTTGGTTGACGGCGCACCCAACGAGATTCCGCAGGCCTGCGATCCGAAGGACGTAAAACTTTCGGCCGGCATTCAGGAAGACTGGAATGAGATGGTCAAGAACATGGAAGACATGAATAAAGTGTGGTGTGCGGGAACGGCGGATTTCGCCGCCTTGTTTTGCCGTGAGTGCCAAGTGATCAGTTCAAAGATTTATGCGATGAACAAGCGCGCGACGGGTAGCGGCTGCGCTCCTGAAGATGCTTCTGGATCTGTGGCCGAACCGGCGGCGGTAAAACCGCCTGAAACCGGTAATGGATCGGAAACTGAACGCTAATTAGTTCAAGGCTTTCTGGAATTCTTTGATCAAGTTCTCGTCTTCGCGGACATAGCCTGGGGGTTCTAAAACCTCGCAGGCCAATCCGGCGTCCTGCAATTTGGCTTTGAGGTCGTCGGCATGCAACCCGCCGATGACGATTGCGGCGGTCTCGAAATCGCGATCTTTCAATACATTGACGAACGAAGTGTTGCGCTCACTTAAAGACTTGGCGAAAAGGTCCAACTCTTCTTTAAAGCGTTCCTTAATTTTCGCCTGCAGCTTTTCAAGCGCCGTGTCTTTCGGCATTTTTAAAAGATCGGCGGCGGCCTCGGAATAAAGTTTCAATTTTTCGGAGTCGCCTTTGCCTTCGTTTAACTTTGTCCAGAAGCCCATCCAGCCGCGCAGGTTGCTGGTGCGTAAATTTCCTTCTTGGATCAATTTATCGTTGTCCCCGCAAAGAGTGACGACTCTATCGCCCCAACGGGCTTCAAGTTTCATGGGGACGTTAGTGATGATTTTATCGAAGCCTCTGGTTTGCGATTGTTTAGCCAGGCTTGCGATGTCCCAGCCGTTAAAAACGCTTTTGAAGTCCGAATTGATCTCGCCTTCGCAACCCTCGGCCACGACGATTTGCAGTTTCTTTTTCTTGATCTGTTCACTCAGAGATTTGTAGATCGCGGTTTGGTTTTTTTCTTGGGGGTATTTTTCCTTGAAACCCTTGGTGACCGTGCGTGGGCCAAGATGCCATTGCTTGATTAAGAGAACTTTTTTGGCGCCCTTGGGGGCGTTGCACTTGCCGACCGTGGTCATGCGTGGGGCGGCAAAAGCAAATGCACTGGAGGCGATAACCTGGAGTAAGAACGTCAAAGTTGGGCTCCTTAGAATTCAAAGGTCTATTTAAGAATTTGTGGACGCCGCAGTCAAGGGCAGGGAGGAAAGCCTTGGGGAAGGGAGGCGGGAGGAGCCTAGCATCTCTCCCCCCGCCTATCAGACAGAAAAAGGGGTTTACACTTTGATCGTCTTGCTGAAAACCAAGATAACCGATGACCGTAAAACGCGTATTAAAGCGCAATTAAAAGAAATTCATTACAGTTGCGGTGGTTTTCCGGTAACGGTAATTTGGTTGCATGAGAGTACTAATCATTGAAGACGAAAAGAAGACGGCAGGGTTCATTCGCAAGGGTTTGCAAGAGGCCGGATATGTGGTCGAAGCGGCCGAGAGCGCCAGTGCAGGGCTGACCATGTCCGCCAATTCCGAGTTCGATCTGATCGTGCTCGACGTGATGCTCCCCGACGGCAACGGCATGGATGTGTCACGGCAATTGCGCAATGAGGGCTTCAAAGGTTTTATCCTGATGCTTACGGCATTGGATTCGACCCGCGACAAAGTGCGTGGGCTTGATTCGGGCGCCGATGATTATTTGTCGAAGCCGTTTGAGTTCGATGAACTGCTCGCGCGGATCAGAGCTCTGCTTCGCCGCAAAGAAGGCGGCCGCACCCGTTTAGGGTTTGAAGACCTGCAAATGGATTTGATTCAGCGACGGGTTGCGCGAAGCGGACAAGATATTTCACTCACGCAAAAAGAATTTTCGCTGCTCGAATATTTTTTGCGCAACGCCAACCGCCCTCTTACGCGCACCGAAATCGGTGAAAATGTTTGGGATGTGCACTTCGACAACGAGTCGAACGTCATCGACGTTTACGTCCGCCATTTACGCAAGAAAATTGATGAGCCCTTTCCCACTCGCCTGCTGCATACCGTGACCGGTTATGGTTACGTCCTTAAGCGCGGGGAAAGTATGGCGATCGGCGGGACATGACATTTTTCCGGCAGCAGGGGATACGCTGGCGCATTGCGCTTCTCTATTTAAGTATTTTTGCTGTCGGACTGACCGTCTTTTGCGCGGTTTTGTTTCAGTACTTCCAGCGCACGCAGATTCAAGCCTTCGACACCACCCTTTATAATTTCGCCGTCGATATCAGCACCAATTTGGAGATGGATTTCGTCGGACGTTTATTCGTCGTCAATTCCAGTATCGCCGAAGCCGGAAAGCTTTTCCCCTTTCACTTGGGCGGAAGTTTTTTGGTGATTCGCGACTCCAAAGGCAAAGTGCTTTTGCATCAGCGCTCGCTCAATGACAAAAATCTACCGTTGGATGAAAGCACATTGGCCCGGGTCGCGCATGAGAAAGCGATTTTTCGCACCATTAGTGCGGCGAAGCTTGGCCTGGTCAGCACTTCGCCCGACCTGCGTTTGCTGACCTATTGGACTCACCACTCCGGCTGGCGTGAACCTTTGATCCTGCAAGTGGCGGTGCCGCTGGATTTGCCGCAACAAGAGCGCCGCGATCTGCTGCTGTTTTTTGCGCTGGCGATCCCGACCTTTTTGCTGATCGCGGGGATTGCCGGAATTTGGATGTCGAAGCGCGCTTTGCTGCCGGTGCATTTGATGACCCAAAAGGCGGGCGCGATCACCGGCGTGGAAAACTTGAAAGAGCGCATCCCGGTGCCCGAAGCGCACGACGAAATTCATGAGCTGGCCGAAACCTTCAACGGCTTACTGGATCGCCTGGACCGGGCCTTTGCGAGCCAAGACCGCTTTATCTCGAACGCGTCTCACCAATTGAAAACTCCGCTGACGATTTTGAAGGGCGAGCTGGATTTGTTGCGTAAAGGCCATGTGCTGAGCGTGGATGTCTCGGAAGGACTTGATTCCGCGGCAGGCGAGATCAACCGCTTGATTCAATTGGTGCAGGATTTATTGTTGCTTGCGCGTTTGGAGGCGGGCCGCGACACCATTTCACTGACGCCCGTGCGTTTGGACGAAGTGCTGTTGAAGTCCGTCGCGCGGTTGCAGAAGTTGGCCAAGAACAAGCGCGTGCAGATCGTGGCGCAGCTGTCTTCCGCCGATCTTGACGCCGAGCTGGATGTCGAGATCAAAGGCGATGAAGAGTTGCTGGATTCGATGTTCGAAAACTTTATCGAAAACGCCATCAAATATGCGCCGTCGGATTCGACCGTTGAACTTCTGATGAAGGCCTATCCCGCATGGATCGAAGTCTTGGTGAAAGATTCCGGTCCGGGCGTTCCAAGTGAGCTGCAACAAAAAGTTTTTGAGCGCTTCACCCGCGTTGAGCCTTCGAACATTATTCCCGGCTCGGGCCTGGGCCTCAGCATCGCGGCCGAGATCGCCAGGCTTCACAACGTTAAGATCACTTTAGCCTCAGCCGTGCCGGGGCCCGGCACGATTGTCACTTTGACTTTTCCGCGCGCCTAGTTGAATTGTTAAACCATGCTTTTAATGGTCATTGGGTTTTCTGTCGCCGCTTTAGGCACGCTGATCGGCGTGGGCGGCGGGTTTATTCTGGTGCCGGTCCTTTTATTTCTTTATCCCGATACGGCGCATATTTGGATCACCGCGGTCAGTTTGTGGCTGGTGTGCTTGAATGCGAGCTCGGGTTCGCTGACTTATTTTTTGCAAGGCAGAGTGCATGTTCGCGCAGGTTTGTTGTTTATCCTGGCCGGGCTTCCGGGCACGGTTTTGGGAGTTTGGAGCGAGCGCTTCGTCAGCCGTCTTTATTTCGAATTGATCTTCGGCGTGGTGATGATGGCCTACGCGATTTTTTTGTTCCTCAAAAAGCCCAACGCCAAAGTGAAGTCTGATTTTCATTCGAGTACGCCGCTCACCAAAGATTTGTACGTGAAGGGCGCTTTGATCAGTTTTTTGGTGGGATTTATTGCCTCTTTTTTAGGAATCGGCGGAGGGGTGATTCATGTTCCCTTGTTGGCGCATGTGTTGGACTTCCCGGTGCATATGGCGACCGGCACGTCGCATTTTATTTTGGCCTGTACCGCGTTTTTCGCGACGGTGACGCATCTATGGAACGGCGATATCCACATCACCGATCCGGTCCTATGGCAGTTGGGCGGCGCCGCGATCGTCGGGGCGCAGCTTGGCGCTTATCTTAGCCCTAAGGTTCCCGGCGCCGTGATCCTCAAAATCCTTTCCGTGGCGTTATTTTTGGTGGGTGGACGCCTTATCCTGCTGAATCTGCACGCCTTAGCTTGACGGGGCGAGGGCTGCCGCTTTAATTTCAACCGGATCATTCGCCCGGATGGTGGAATTGGTAGACACGCAGGTCTCAGAAGCCTGTGGCCGCAAGGCTGTGGAGGTTCAAGTCCTCTTTCGGGCACCATTTATTTCCTAGTTATATTCTGATGACCCCGGCTCGTGCCTCGCAAAATCGGCTCGCGCGTCGTGCGCGAGTACGGCGGATGCCCGATTTTGAGGTCATCAGAATATAACTAGGAAATTGTCTATCCAAGAAAATAAGGGCGTCGTTGACCAGTGAACTGGTGGGTTTAAAACTATTTCACGTCTGTCGTGTTTGATGAACTTCCGACGTGGGTGGGGCCGGTTCTATTGCATTTCGGGCGGCCTGGTCCTTGCTCAATAGGGTTTATTCACATGGATGTTTGCGAGGAGACGAAGGAATGAATTTTCTGCTGGTCGCGGTTTTGACCGCTAGCACAGGGTCTTTTGTTAACAGCAATACTCGCGGGTATCAGACTTCAGTTATGCAGCGCCTAGATTCCCTTAAACAATGTAAATTCGCGGCGGCGCAGCTGAGTGCGACTTATACGGCCGGCAATGTGGAAGCGGGTGCGCCCACGCGCGGGCAAATTCGATGTGTGAATTTGGAGACCGGCGAAGTGACTATTGAAGCAAATTTCCCGTAACCGTCGCGTCGCGAACGGCTTTTTCGAGTAGTGTTTCGCAAGACGGGCCGGCTTTAGCGCCTGAATTCTCAAATCCCATTTTACGGTGTGTTTCGGTGATCTTAAGGCCGTAGGTTTCGACGAATCTTTGTACGCCGAATCCGCGGTGCAGGGCCCGTTGGGCTTCGCGCGCTTCGGCCTGCAAGTTGCGGTTGGCTTCGGCGTTGCTCAATAATTTAAGTTCATTCATGGCTAACCCGGTGGTGAGGGCGCTGACTGCGTGGGCGCGGCGCACTTGCACGTCCCAAAGCTTTTGCATGACGAGATCCGATAAACCCATCGCTTGGATCTCACTTTGCGTGTTGCGGATCTCCTTGCCGAGTTGAGCGGCCTCACCTTCACTTAAACTTTCCATCCAAGTGCGTGCGCACAGATCGCGGTAATGATCGAAGAGCTGATCCAGCCGGTCTTTGCTTTCATTATCACCGCGCACGATAAAGCCGGTTTGATAGGGCGAGAGCAGTTGCAGTTCTTCGACGCTGAGGACGGCGAGCTTGCTGTCCATGGTTTCCATAAACAGGGTCGCGGACATTTCATCATTCCAAGAATTTAAAACCAAGGAGCGGCCGAGATGGTGCGTGTCGCGCAGCAGTTTATAATAGTGTTTGCACACGCCGACCCATACGCGCAGGAGCTTCGTCCAGTTTTCACGTTGTTCGGTCTCGGACATTCCGCCAAAGTCCATGGCGTCTTCATTGATGTCGCCGATTTTGGGGGTGGTGTTGGCTTTAGAATCTTCTTCTTCGCTTTCGCTGGTGGGTTTCATGCGGTCGAAAAAATTATTGATCCTGGTTTCGATGGGTGCGGTGTAGCGATTGTTGATGACCTTGACGTATTCGACCGTGGGATTGATGAACCACGAGGTCCCTGCGTTCATGATGGTGGCAAGTGGACCTGCTTTGAATGCGCCCACGACCGTGGCCATAATGGTGAAGGCTACCCACGAGCCACCGACATCGCTGAACATGTAAAAGGCTCCGCCGCCCATGCTCAGGGCCAAAGCGGCCTTTGAGGCTCCCTTCAAGTGGCGTCCGCTGATCATATTGAGCGCGCGCTTGGCCCGGTCCGGAAATTTCGCGAGTGAAGCTAAATGCATGCGCACAACCAGACTTTCGACCGTCCAATTTCCGATGGCTTGTGTGACTTTTCCGCCGCGCAGTCGAGCATTGAGTTTTGCAAAAGTAAGTGAGCGAATGAAAGGCTTGATCCCGTACTCAGGAACACTCTTAAATTCCTTGGTCTTATCGTCTTGTTCAAAATATTCGGAAAGCGCCGAAGCGTCGCGAATCAATTGTTCGCTCTCGCGTTCAGGCAACGGCCCTTCGCGGCGAATCTTGGATTTAAAATAGGAGTTCAATGTTTTGAGTTGCAAGGCCTTTACCCACGAGGGTGAAGAGCGAAGATTGCCGACCTTCTCGCGGATGATATCCTGAGCGGCGGGACTGAGGCTGTTGCCCTCCAGGTTGGACGGCTCCAGGGCGATACCGCCCATTGAGGGAACCATCGGCGGCGAAGTCATGGTGCCCAGATCCGAACCGTGGGACGGCACGGAGGAGAGCGTAACAGCTCCGGCTAGGACCAACCGAGAAAATAAGGCAGCAGGCTTTTTCATGACAGGTCTATCGGTATCAAGAATCGTGCGCGCTCGAGGGCATTGAACTGAATTTTATGGCCTATTCATGTCCAATAAGCGGCTTGATGCCGCAAAAGGGCGATCACTGTCTGAACTCTAGGCAAGGTCAGGGAGGTTTGCGAACCTTTTGACCCCTGCCTATTCCCGGCGCAGTATATTTATTTACCTTAAGGGAGCTCACATGGAAGTCAAAGGCTCGATCATCATTACGACACTGTTACCGATCGTTATCGCGGCGATCATGTTTGGCTTGGGACTGACTCTTAAGCGTGATGACTTTGTCCGTGTTTGGCGGATGCCCAAGGCGGTGTTGGTTGGGCTTGCAATCAAACTGATTTTACTTCCTTCGGCAGCCTTCGGCTTATGTTTATTGTTTGGGCTTAGATCACAATTTTCGGTGGGCTTGATTATGCTGGCCGCGGCTCCGAGCAGCGCGATGGCCAATGTTTTTTCGCGTTTAGCGCA
>CAZVOP010000040.1:0-29302 GCA_964628445.1 uncultured Pseudobdellovibrionaceae bacterium
AAACCCCGGGGACATGTGGGATGCCCCAGGGCGGGCTTAAGTGGCCAAGTGTCTGTGGGCGTTGGCCGCTTAAAAAATCTCTAATAATCAAAAATCAATATCGTGTAGTGACTTAGCGGTAAACGATCCGGCGTTGCCGTTCGAGGTCATCGGTCGGGGCCCCGTGAAGAGCCCGTTCCGATTTTTCTCAATCGTTTCGCTAATAATTTTTCGCTTATAACAGCTTGAGTGCGGCGGAACCGTTTTGGTTCGCTTGCGCCAACACGCTCACCGACGCATTCTGCAGGATTTGTGCAGAAGTCATTTCGGCGCTTTCAAAGGCGACATCGGCATCCGAGATACGCGACTTGGCAGCCGAGAGGTTCTCGTTCTGAATATCCAAGTTGCTGGTCGTCATTTGCAACCGGCTTTGTACGGCACCGAAGTCGGCGCGCATTTGACCGATTTTCACCAAGGCGTCATCGACGGATTGGAGAGTCGAGCGGGCGTCGCCTTTATCAGCGACCGAGATCCCGTCAATACCCAGGTTCGAAGTCGTCGCATCGGCCGAAACCTTATACTTGATCACGTTTTCTTTTTCGTCCGCGAACGGACCTACGTGATATTCCATTTCTGCGCCGGAACCATCGAGCAAGTTCTTGTTACCGAACTTCGTCGACTTCGCGATACGATCCGCTTCCGACGTCAACTGCTGGGCTTCCTGATCCAAGAATGTACGTTCAACGTCACTCACTGTATCCGAAGCGGCTTGTACGCCGAGCTCGCGCAATCTGATTAATATATTGGAAACTTCGTTCAATCCGCCTTCAGAAACCTGAATCAACGACTGAGCGTTGTAAGCGTTGGAACGTGCCATTCTGATACCCGCGATTTGTCCGCGTAAGTTTTCAGAGATAGCGAGACCTGCGGCATCGTCGCCGGCCTTAACGATACGGCTGCCTGAAGCCAGCGCCATTTGAGAATGCTCCAACCGACCCTGCTGCTTACTTAAAACCCGTTGCGCCGCAATTGACGCAACATTTGTACTGATCCTTAAGCCCATACTAGCCTCCTAAGCTATGGCCCAACTCCGTTGAACCAACTGCCTATTCCATCCGCCCACAGCCTTAATTGGCTGACCGAAAGAATAAACAGGACAATCCTGTCTGGTTAAAATGTTTAGTTTGGAGGCCCCCAAGAGCGAAGGGGTGACTGTCCCTTCGCTCATGGAGTTCTTAAGAATCGTTCGTTCAGTGACTGCTGAAACGAACTTTGCTTGAGAGTGCTCCAACGTGTTCAGGTAACTTATCGACCAAGGTCCAGGAACCTTTAGCCTTTGGTCCAGTCTAGGTTTAGATGCAACGCGTCTAGTGCGCGATGAGACAAGGCTATTGAAGAAAAAAAATATTCTTAAATATCTCCTCTAAAGACCAATGACGCATTGGGCAATTGAGCTTCCGTGAGTTTGCGAGGGAGCGCATTAACCCTAGCCCCCCTTCACCATTCCGCTACTCTATGGCCTTCCCTTCAAGGAGCCAAATCATGCGTGCCTTATTGTTTGCCCTTCTGCTTGTGATTACCGCCTGCTCTTCCGCCAAGAAGACGACAAGTTTACCCTCCCCAACCGATGAATTCATGTGGCTTGAAGAGGTGCAAGGCGAGAAGCCTTTGGCTTGGGTGAAGGAGCGCAACCTCGAAACGCAAAAAGCGATCGCCTCACGCCCCAACTTCAAACGCAACGAAGCTTTGATAAAAAAAATCTTGCTGGCCAAGGACCGCCTGCCCTCGATCACGCAGATGGGGAATTACTTTTACAATTTCTGGCAGGATGATGCGCACGTGCGCGGGCTGTGGAGACGAACCACGCTCAACGAGTACAAAAAGAAATCGCCGAAGTGGGAAACGGTGCTCGACGTCGACCAACTCGCAAAGAAGGAAAAAGAAAACTGGGTGTTTAAGCGCTCGCAGTGCCTTAAGCCCGACTATGAACATTGCATGATCGTTTTATCGCGCGGGGGAAAAGACAATTCCGTCGCGCGTGAATTCAATACGATAAAGAAAAACTTCATCGCGGACGGCTTCTCCACTCCCGAAGCGCGCAACGATTTGACTTGGCTGGATGAGAATACCTTGATCATCGCTTCCGACTTCGGCCCGGGCACTCTCTCCAAATCCGGTTATCCTTTGATGGCCAAGATTTGGAAGCGCGGACAAGCCTTGAATGATGCAAAAACCTTATTGCAAGGCGAGCCCGGAGACATGGCGGTGGGAACCTCTAGCTGGCACACCCCGACCGGCGTAAAGACCATCGTGGCGCGCAGCCTGAATTTTTATGAAGAAGAAGATTTTGAGATCACTCCCGAACTGACGCTGAAAAAAATCGAGAAGCCGCTGGATGCGCAGCTCACGGCTTGGCTGGGCGGGCAATTCATTCTGCAATTGAGGTCCGACTGGAATGTGCGCGGGCAAGTTTACAAGGCCGGCAGTTTGGTGTCCTTGCCGTTATTTGAAAACGGCCAACCTAAATTGATTTTCGCGCCGAATGAAAAGCAATCGATAGCCGGAATCGATCAAACCAAAGATTCCTTGATCGTCACTTATCTTGATTCCGTACAAGGCAAATTGGCGCGCGCCCACTTGAAAGGCGACGAATGGGCCATGGAAGCTTTGCCGTTTCCGGAGAAGGGTGAACTTGACCTGCGCTCCGCGGATCCTTTCGGCGATTTGGTCATCGTCGGATTCGAGAATTTTTTAACCCCAAGCTCATTGATCGCCGCGCATGTGGGCTTGGACAAAAAAGTAGAGAACATTAAGCCCGAAGTGCTTAAAGCACTTCCCACCCGCTTCGATGCGACGCCCTTACAAGTGGAGCAATTGTGGACGATCAGCCGCGACGGCACCCAAGTGCCCTACTTCCTGATCCGCCGTAAAGACATGAAGTTCGACGGCAACAATGCCGCTTTGATTTATGGATATGGCGGGTTTGAAATTTCACAAAACCCCTACTACCCGTCGGTCACGGGGAAAATGTGGCTGGAAAAAGGCGGCGTGTATGTGATCGCCAATATTCGCGGCGGAGGCGAGTTCGGTCCGCAGTGGCATAAGGCCGCGCTGAAAGAAAACCGTCAGAAGGCCTTTGATGATTTTATTTCGGTCGCGGAAGATCTGGTGAGGCGAAAAATCTCGAATCCGCGCAAGATGGCTATCTCGGGCGGCAGCAACGGCGGCTTGTTGGTCGGCGCGGTGTATGTGCAAAGACCCGATCTTTTCCGCGCGGTGATTTGCAAGGTTCCGCTGCTGGATATGGTTCGCTACAATCAGTTGCTTGCCGGCTCAAGCTGGGAGGCCGAGTACGGGAACCCCGCGGACCCCGCGATGCTCAATGCGATTTTAAAGTATTCGCCTTACCAAAACTTGAAGCCCGATGTGAAGTACCCCGAGGTGTTCTTCATCACTTCAACGATGGACGACCGGGTTCACCCCGGCCATGCGCGCAAGATGGTCGCAAAAATGAAAGCACAGAATCATCCCTTCTTGTATTTCGAAAACACCGAAGGAGGCCACAGCGCAGCCGCCAATATTCAGCAAAGAGTGAAGTCCAATGCGCTGGAGTTCACCTTTTTGCAGGACCGCCTATTGAAATAGAATGGCGCCACGACGCGAATCGCTTCCGCAGCGGAACCGGCCCCCATTAAGTGACATTTACTGGCCTTGGCTTTCACGGAATTACCCGGGAGTCCCGCCCAGATCAAATCTCCTTAACGTAGGCGCAGGCATCTGGATTGTAATGGCATTAGGCCAGAAAGGGAGGAGACGCATGAAGACTCTTCTGATTGCACTCGGGATATCTCTATTTTGCGGATTGAGCGCCAACGCAGCCGATTTACAGCTGCAACAATGTGGCGATAACCTCAAACAGGTACAACAAATCATTAAAGATGATTTCCCCCAGTTCAGCACGACCTATGCCGAACGCTTTGTCGGCACGTGGGGAACTTCGATGACCATCGACATCGATATGTACAGCCCGTTCACCGCGATGGGATATGCATTTAAAGTTTGCCCGCAATCCAACGGCACGTTCTACATCGTGGCGAAAAGCGATCCATCGATCAAGGGAACCCTGCGCTTGAAGAATTCTAAAAAGATTGAGTTGAGCGGATTTTCCTCGCTTGTCGACGGTATCTACCCGAAAGCGGGATCAGCCGTCGCCACCGGACGCTCCGGCGGCGATCTCTAAATAATAATTAGATACTTAAAAGCTGCAAGGCTTTCGCCGAAGAGGCGTTAGCTTGTGCGACGACCGAAGTGCCGGCCGATTGCAGAATCTGCGCCTGCGCCAACTTTGCAACTTCTTCCGCGATATCGACGTCCACGATGTGGCCGTGCGCGGCCGCTATATTTTCGGCCTGCGTACCCAGCGCATTGGCCGCATGCTCCAAGCGACTTTGCATCGCTCCGAAGCCAGCCCGTGCCGAAGAAATTTTTCCGATCGCCTCATCTAAATCACTTAGAGCACTCAATGCGCCGCTCTGATCCTCGACATCCAAACCGTCAAGCCCCACGTCACCCGCCGTGGTGTTCGCATCGAGTTTGAATTTGATGATGTTTTCCGGGCCGTTAAATGCGCCCACTTGAAACTCGAAAGCTTCCCCCGAGCCGGTCAGCAATTGTTTGTTGCCGTAGCGGGTGCTCTTCGCGATGCGATCGAACTCTTGGGTCAATTGCTGGAATTCCGTATCCAAATATCCGCGCTCATCTTCGCCGACCGTGTCGCTTGCGGCCGTAACCGCAAGCTCCCGCAAACGCACTAATATATTGTTCTGCTCACTAAGCCCGCCCTCCGCGGTCTGCACAAGACTTGACGCAGACTCCGCGTTAAACTTTGCCTGTTTAGTACCGGCAAGTTGCCCACGTAGCGATTCCGCAATAGCAAAACCCGCGGCATCATCCCCGGCCCGCACAATGCGGCTACCGGAGGCAATGGCCCCGAGCGATCTTTGAACTTGGTCATTCGCATTATTTAAGTGCCTTGCCGCCATCATGGGGACGACACTGGATCCAATTCGAAAAGACACGGGCCCCCTCCTTCTTTTAAAAGCCCCTCCGACCAGACCCCCATCTGATCAAAAAGACTTAAAAATTTTGGTGCCCACAGACATTCGTTTCAGCAGTCACTTCACTTATCGACTCGTTGCGTTATTACTTGAGTGTTATTTTGCGCTTTGCGTTAAGTATTTGATATTTAGGCGTAAATGTCTAACATCTGGCCCAAATCAAGTTCCATTGCGGAGCGGGCCCTCTGCTTCTCGTACGGGTGCCTGGAGCCCTTTCGGAAAGCTTTGGGCGGTGAGGAGGGCTTTTTGTCATGAAGGAAGCGCGCAAAGCGCTTTAATGCATCTTGAGTGTCCTCATCCATATTGGACGAGGCCTGGTCCACCGGGGCAGGCGATTTCACCACCCTCAGTTTGTCGGGCCGGTCGTTTTGTGGACCGGATGGTCTGATCAGCTCGGCGCCAGAATAAATCATTAGACATCAGTCTAATCCGATACTTGATGCGACGCATCTATTCTCACTCTGAGGCGCCCGGGGTGAGTTATTTCAAGATTTTCTGAAAAGATTGGAGATCCGTCACCCGGGCGAGTTGGTTTTCGAGTCCCTTTTCCCATTCTCGCCTAAGCAGTGATTTGGCCTCTTCGCGTAGCCGCGAGGGAGCTTGGCGTTTCGTTTTCCAATCGCCCTTTTGCATTTGAATTTCGAGGAGACTGGCGAGTTCTTTGATACCGCGGTCTTCGCTCGCGATTGTTTTGAGAACGCTAATTTGCTTTTTGCTTTCGCCGTCGTGAATGGAATTTTCAATTTCCCTGGCCAAGCCATCGGCGCCTGGTCTATCCGATTTGTTTACCACAAAAATATCCGCGATTTCCATCAAGCCGGCTTTCATCGCCTGGATCGAGTCGCCGCTTTCGGGAACCAGCACCACGCAAACTTGGTCCGCGACGTGCAGCACATCCAATTCGGTTTGCCCCACGCCCACCGTTTCAATCAATAGCACGTCGAATCCGCACACGTCGAAAGCGCGCGCCATCAGGAAAGCCGCGCTGGATAAGCCTCCCAAGGATCCGCGTGTCCCAAGCGAGCGGATAAAAACTTGATCGTCCAAGAAATGATCGGAGTAGCGGATGCGGTCGCCAAGAATCGCGCCTTGCGTGAACGGGCTGGAAGGATCGACGGCAATCACGCCGACTTTTAGATTTTTAGTGCGCAATTCCTTAAGCAGGCGCCCGACGAGAGTGCTTTTTCCCGCTCCCGGAGGCCCTGTGATGCCGATGCGAAAAGCCGTCTGCTGAGGCATGAAAAGCTCATCCAGCTTTAAGGAATCGCTGGTTTTGGCGCGCTCGAGCCAAGTGAGGAACTTGGCAAACGCCTGGGAATCCGCGCCCTTGGCGACTTCCAGCAACTTTTGTCCTTCTTGGGCACTCATGGGTAACAGCTCCGATAGCAATGCAAATACCTAAAAAGAATAGGTTTTTAGGCGGCCGTTGTCCAGCTGTCCACGCTTACGACAGGGACCGCATATATGTCTCACAATGATCCGCACCAATAATGAGTGAAATCAGTAGCTTGAGCTTTGGCACCTTTGGAACGTTTAGTGCGATAGAGAGTGGCAAGGAGTCGACCAATGGAAGACATGAACTGGAAAACCTGGGCCCTTATCTTCATCATCGCCATGGGCGCGGGTCTGGAAGCCATTAAACGTTTGCCGGGCACACCCTCAGGACTCGATCTTGAGAAGGCCGGCTTATTGTCGGGCACTCCCTATAATGTGAAATTGAAAAACGCGCCGATGACTCTCGGCGGCCGTCCCGCGGGCTTGCCCGCTCCTAAAGCGATGGTCATTGGCGGACAAACGATCTCGCGTGAAACGCTTGAGCAATTCGCCGCCGCCAACAAGCCCGAGAAAACGGATTTCGATCACATCTTAAAAGGCATGGCCGACAAGAACAAAGCTTTGGCCGCCAAGAAAAAATTGAAAGACGGCGAAGAGTACGAAATTTTCGTCGATCCCAAAACCGGCAAACGTTATAAGCGCAAGAAAAAGAAGAGCGCCAAAGTCGAGCCGAAAAAAGTGGAAGAGATCGCTAAGGTCGAACCGAAAAAAGAAGAGCCCGCGAATGATGAGCCGAAGATCGAAGATCTTATGGCCGCAGCTCTGACCACCGGCCAATTGCCGCCCGCGCCGAATGCACCGGCCAATCAGTTCGCCGATTTGGAAGAGTGGAAGAAACGCTTGCTCACGCAACCCAATGTCGCCGAGACGCGCACGTTTATTGAACAATATAAGAGCAGCATCGTTTCGACCGAGATTTTCTACAAGATCACCACGATGATGGTTGAGGATTCACGCCCGCAGATGAAAGAGCTCGGCGTTTTGTGCGCCGGCAGCACGCCCTCGGTCTTGAGCTTTTCGCTGCTTGCCGAAATTTACCGCACCGAACGCTCGGGAAGTTCAATCCGCAATTACGCCGACGGTTTCCTCGCGCAGTACTCGAATGCCGCCAATCTTGGCACCCTCGAGCAAGTTATGCGTTCGCCGACTTCCAATGATGTGGCCTCACTTGCGCTGAAGCGGCTTGACGCCGCAGCCGAGAAACTATTGAGCCCGGCACTGAATAAGCAAAAGAGTCCGGGCGCCACCTCCACCACCACGGCGACTGCACATCCGAACGCTTCTTACTTTCAGCGCTTCGTGGTGATTCTGCAGACTATGGTGCGCGGCACCGATGCCACCATCACATCCCAAGCCAAAACGTCGCTGACTTCACTGCAGCACTTGATGAATCCGAACGGCTTACCCGCCGCTCCCAATGCTCCCCCGGCTCAAGTCCAAGCCTCTGCCGATCGTTGGTAGACCACCCCGCAATTCTCCATTAATGTGAAGAAATGCGGTTTTGGATTTTCATCACGATATTTTTGGCCTCAAGCGGCGTCTTTGCCCTTTCGATTCCTAAAGGACTAACCGCCGCTGACCGCAAAGAAGTCATTCGCACGATCGGCATGAATTCAGCGACCAAGGCTTTGAGCAATCCTTATCCGCTCGGCGGCTATTCCGGTTTTGAAATCGGTTACTCGGTGGAATTCATCAATGTGCGCGATATCCGCCGCCTGGGCTGCGCGCCCGGTTCCCCGGGATGCGCGAATACATCGCTCTCTGACGAT
This sequence comes from uncultured Pseudobdellovibrionaceae bacterium, assembly GCA_964628445.1. Classification (GTDB taxonomy): domain Bacteria; phylum Bdellovibrionota; class Bdellovibrionia; order Bdellovibrionales; family UBA1609; genus JALHOQ01. The sequence goes on from CAZVOP010000040.1 coordinate 8,201, forward strand.
ACGGAATGGCGCTACTCGCGCCTCACGATCGGCAAGGGTTTATATAAGGATGTCGACGCGTTCTTTTCATTCAGTCCGCCGACCGGAAGCGTTCGCGTAAGCGATTACGGCGGCGCGCTCCGCTGGTCTTTTTTCCAAGCGCAATTCTTACCGATCAATATTTCCGGCATGGTCCATTTCAACCAGATGAACTTCAGCGATGCCTTCATGAATCGAAATTTCGGCGGCGAAATTATGGCCGGCGTAAATGTCGATAATTTTTCTTTGTATTTCGGCGGCGGAATGCTGGAGTCGCGCGGAACTTTCATCGGCTCTAACGGCGGAACCTGCGGCCCGGATTGCACGGTCAGTCCCGGCGATCCCGACGTCGGCGCGGTCGAGCATACGGTCACCAATAAAGTTCAGGAAACACATTCAGTCGTGGGCATGTCGTTGCACTACGAGAATCTCTTCGCGGCGGCGCAAGTCGACCGCTATCGCGATGCGGTTTACTCGTTAAAATTGGGCCTTAGGTTCTAGAGCTTTTTGATCGTTTCAAGGATTGAAGTCGTGCTATGGCCGGGATGAAACGGCAACGAAATAACTTCCCCGCCTCGAGCCAATACAAATTTTGATCCCACAATTTTTTCAACCGGCCAGTCGCCGCCCTTGACCAAGATGTCGGGCGCTACGGCTTCGATCAGAGCAAGCGGGGTGTCGTCGTCGAATTGCATAACGTAATCCACGCAACCTAATGAGGCGAGCACTTCGGCCCGATCACGCTCATTGTTCACCGGGCGCTCGGGCCCCTTCAGGCGTTTCACGGAGGCGTCGGAATTTATCCCCACCACCAAAACGTCGCCTAAGGCGCGCGCATCTTTTAAATATCTCACGTGACCGACATGCAGAATATCGAAGCAGCCGTTAGTGAAAACCACTTTCGGCGGACGGCGCGGACTCATGTCCTTACGCCTGGCGATTTCTTTATTGAATTGTTCGAGAGTGACGACCGAGCCCACTTAAGCGCGCTGACGGTAAAGTTTCACGCCGCTGATTTGACCGGCGACATCACGGCCGATAAGCGCCGACACCAACGGCAACAAAACGATGCCCGTGATGACGTTGAGCAAACTTCTGGCCGCCACTTTGATCGGGTAGCTTTCAAGAGCCTGTTCGTCATCCTGGCCGATTTGCAGATCAAAGGTCCACTCGCCAAGAGTGGCGCCGAAGAACGCACGCGAGATCACCACGTACATCTGCATGACCATCACGTAAAGCACGAACAGGCTGATCTGAGTCATCATGTCGCGATTGAGATTGGACAAGACCACATTCAAATCCACTTTCGTGACGGTCAAAGTGGCCGCCAAGAAAACCAAGGCCAGCGCCGTGCAGATAATTAAATCCAAAGAGGCCGAGGCGATACTGATCGTCGCCGGCGTAAGTTTTGCTGTTCGCGGAGAATCGGCGGCGCCACGGCGGGTGCCGACATTCGCTTGCTCTTGTTGCGTCGGAACCTTTTTGATAAGCGTGTTTGGGCCACCCGGCTGTTTGTAAGCTTCGGGGCGCGGAAAAGGCGATTGCACGGGCGGAGCTTTGGGCAGCTCGATCTCCATCGCTTCTTTTTTTAGTTTAGGCTCGCGCGGCAGCGGTTCGGTGAACTGAAGCTCGCCTGCGCTTTTACGATTGAGCGGAGTCTTTTCCAAGGCCGAGAGAACGTCGTCGAAAGAATGTTTTTTAGTCGGTGCTTGCGGCAATTCATCCAGCAGGCCGCGCGGAATGGAAGTCGGAACGGTTTGCAGTTCATCTTCAAGCACGCCGGAATTTTTCAAACCTTCTTTAAGGCTGACGGCTTTTTTATGAAAGCCCAATCCTTCGGTCAACGGTTTGAATTCAAATTCATCAAACGGATCCATGTTTGAACTGCTCATCAGTCCTCCCGCTCAGTTTCATACTTTATGATGCTGACCAGTGCCAAGCAAGCCGTTTCGACGCGCAGAATCTGCTCCCCCATCGAGACCGGATTTAAGCCGAACTGAGCGAACAATTTCACCTCGGACGTGGAGAAGCCCCCTTCAGAGCCCACAAACACCCAAATGTGGTCCAGGTGAAGACTTTTGAGCTGCTGAATGGCTTTGGGCAAAGCCAGTTGGGCTTCACCCTCATAGGGGAAAAGACCCCCGGTGGAGGCGCTCCGGTTAAACTCTTCCAGCAATTTTTTAAGCGAGGTCGCGGGCGCGATCTTCATCAAATCGCCTCGTCCCGACTGCTGTGTGGCCGCGTGCACGAGCTTCTGCCAGCGCGCAATGCGGTTTTCGGAAATCTCGCCTTCCTTGCGTAAAAAGCTGTAATCGGAAACGAACGGGCGGATTTCATGAACTCCGAGCTCAACGCACTTCTCGACGATCCAGTCCACTTTGGGGAGCTTTGGAATCGATAGAGCCAGCGTGATGTACGGCTTTTTGAGCGCGGGCAAATCGCGCGTGGAGAGAATCTTTCCGAGCAGTTCTTTCTTGTTGATCGCGCTCACCTCGGCCAGGTGAGCCTTGCTGTCGCCAAGCAAAACCTCGAACGTTGAGCCCACTTCGAAGCGGCAGACGTCACGGATATGATGAAACAAATCGCCGTGAATGTTGAGCGAATCGCCGTTCAAATTTTCTTGCTCGATGTAGAAGCGGCGTAAAGCCATTTTAAAATCTCACGGCGTAAAGAATCCAGTCGCCCTTTTGGCGGCGGATATCCCAGACTTTGCCGGGAATTTTGAAGCCTGCAAGAAAATCTTTTTCACGCTCACCAATAATGCCCGAAAGGATCAGCCAGCCGCCGCCGGCCACTCGGTCCTTCAATGCATCCTGAATGCGCACCAGCACGCCATCGATGATGTTGGCCACGACGATGTCGTAGGTCTCAAAGATATCTTCGACTTGCTTTTCATCAAGGCGGATATCTTTAAAGCCATTACGCTCGAAATTCTCATGCGCCACCCGGCGCGAATCCTCTTCGATTTCTGTCGCGGCAACCTTCTCGATCCCCATCTGCTTCGCCATGATGGCCAGAATGCCGGTGCCCGTTCCCACATCCAGCAAGCTCTTGGCTTTCAGGTTCACCAGTTCTTCAGCCACAAGTTGCGTGGTCTCATGCGTGCCCGTTCCGAAGGCCATGCCGGGGTCGATCCAAATATTATGTTTCGCTTGCTCAGGCGGCTTGCACCACGAAGGCACAACCCAGTGGCCGCCGGCCAAAGCGAAAGGTTTGAAACCCTTCTTCCATTCCTCAAGCCAATCTTTTTCCTGCTCGGATTTCACCTGCAATTTCACTTCGGGGAAACGCGAGCGGACCAATTCGATAAACGAGTTGCTTGGTGCCCGCTCAAAATAAATATCCAAAGCGCGCTTTTCCGGAATTTGCGTGAACACATCTTCGAAGCCTTCCGGCTGATTAAACGGAAGCGCTTCGGCCATGCCTAGGGCTCCCCATTCGAAGGCGTTGCTGCTTAAAAACTCTTCAGCCTGCCCGCTGACGTTGGAAAAATGGACGACGAAATATTGACTCACTCTTTCTTCACCAATCCGTTCACCACGCTGACTTTCACTTTCAGCGCGTTCTTGTCTTGTGAGCGCGGGAAAAAATCCTGCAGCCCGTTTTTAACCTTCACTTCGAAATCGTAAATCTTCGAGGGGTCGGCATGCACATTCACTTTGCCGTTGGTGAGCGCGATGTCGATATTGCCGTTCGGATAGTCGACGTCCATATGGCCGTTCACGCCGCGGATCTCCGTGTTAGAACCGCTGGGAATCGTGATCGTGCATTTGGCTAAATTCAGTTGATCCAGATTTAAAGTCAAGATCCCCGCCAACACTTCGACCTTCGGTATTTGTTTAGTGGCGCCTTTGCACTTCCAGCTGAACATTTGATTCTCGCTCGCTTCGACTTCAATCTTGGCGGTGTTAAAAGGGATTTTGATCGTGTGCACGTTCTTCCCGGTCAAATCCTCTTGGCCCTCGACTTTGGTTCCTTCTTTGAAGGCGTCGTTAACAACCATGTCGCCTACTTTCACTTGCCCTATCTCTTCATTCACGTCGATCAGCCCGCCAAGCAAAACCACGCGCCCGGCTTTCTCATCCACTTTAATGAGCGGGCTGAAGTACCAAACCATCAGAATGCCCGAGAAGAAAATCATCGCAAAAAGTCCGACCGTACCGATCGCGAGCCACTTGAACCAGCGGCTGCCGTTCTTATTTGCTTTAATTGTCATGCCTTTGCTTGCGAGGTAGCGCTCCGCCACCGCTTGCGGGCTGCCGAGGTCACTTAAAATACGATCGGTGTCGCGAGCCGGATCTTGTTCACTGAGGTCGCGGATGTGGGATTTAATTTCTGTGATGATTTCAGCGCGTTGACTGACCGGAAGGGCTTTGAGCTCACGATCCAGTTGCAGCAAATAATGTTCTATCTTCAGCTCTTTGTTCATCTGCCATTCCCCTTTTATTTTTTTACTTTCGAAACCAAATCGATCATCTTGGAAAACTCGTCTTCCATCTCAGTCAGCGATTGCACTCCGCGCTTGGTGAGTGAATAAAATTTGCGTGGATGGCCCTTGACGTTTTCGGTGTCCCAAGAACTTTGCAGCAAACCGTCCTCGGTCATGCGGTTGAGCAACGGATAAAGCGTCCCTTCTTTTAACGAGAGCTCAAGGTTGCTGAGCGCGCCCAATAATTCGAGGCCGTACATCCGCTTATGTTTACGGATGACGAGTAGGAGGCACATCTCGAGATAGCCTTTTTTAACCTGAACGCGCCAATTGTCTAAATCGAGCTGCATAGACAGCATACCTAGCAATGCTAGGTATTACTTGTCAAACTACTGAAGGATCGGTGCGTCGACGGCTGAGGGCGTAGGCAGGCTTGGTTTGCCGGCTTCGCTGGAAAGTTGGACGGAATTGACGACGATGTGCACATCGGAGCTGGTGTTCGCCGCCACCGGCTCGGCGACGGACGTGCTCTCATTTTCGGCTTTCTTGCCGTCTTTGTCGCTGGTCGCGCTATTCAGATCCAGCTGATCGCCCGTCATAATGAAGTTGTCTTCCAAGATGGGAGCGCCGTCGCGGGTGAATTCAGAATGCAGCCTTGCGACCGCCAAACCTTTTTGCACGTGGATGATTTTGATTTTGGCGACTTTCAATTGCAGATCGCCGGCCGATCTATTTTGGTAACTGTCGTAAAGCGGCATGCGGCGCTGAACCGTGATCACCATTCCCGTCGACAACCCGCTTTCGGAACCGCCGTTGATGTAGAAATCGCGAAAGACTTTTTCATCGTTGGACATGGGAAGATTTTTGCGTACATCGAAGATGGTGAGGTCGGCCTGAGCCAACATCGGCGCGATGAAAAGGCTTAGAAAACAAAAGCGCTTTATTAGAGACGTCATGCGAACCATCCTTGTTCTTGTGTCTCTATTCGGGAAAAATTTGCCTAACCTTTAGGTCTAGAGCCCAAGGTCCAGCGATGCAGCGTGACGCAAAAAAGGCTCCAAGACTATCCTTCCACCTCGGGAGGGCGGGGAAGTCTTATGGCGACGCCGTTGTAGATGGTGTGGCTCTTGATCGAAACGCTGGGGTTCTGGACCACGCGCTGTTGGAGGCGAGTGAAGATCGGCTCACGAATGGCGAGTGAGTTGTCTTGAAGCACGCATTGGCGGGCCACCCGCTTGGCCACGTTGATCACGATCGGCGCCTTCAGGTTGGCGGTCATTTGCGTCGGATCTTGAGGGATCGTGATGATCGCAAAGGAGCGGATCCCTTCTTTGGTCAATAAGCCCAAAATTTCCAAGTCATGCCTAGTTAAAGCGACAGAATAATTATTGGTGAACAGCTCAGGCTCGAGCAGCGGGAAGGCAATCCCGGGTTCATCGCAGCTTTGCAGCCAGGCGAAGATCTCGTCGGCGGGATCGTCAAGCAGCACGAAACGGCGCAACTCGTTGAATCCCAGCAGTCCTTCGGGAAATTGAATGACGTCGTCGTTAGTGATCGAAATCAATCCAAAACGACTCGTGTGAATATTCATTTCCCCCCCCTTAAATTCAGGATGCCCCTAATTATAGCGACAACTCAAGACCAAATGCGGGTTAATAACGCGGCCCGAAAAGATGGGGAAATGAATAGAAAAAGGCCGCGCCACTCGCGGGCCACTTGGGAATCTTATTTGCTCTTTAAAAGTTCCGCCACGGCTTTGGTGCTGTCGCTCGATGTCGTGGCCGACTCAACGTTTTGATTTTGAATCGCCAAGTACACTTCTTCACGATGGATCTTGGTGTCTTTGGGCGCTTCGATGCCGAGTCGCACTTGCTTGCCTTTGATCTGTACTACACGAATTTTAATGTGATCGTCGATGGCGATACTTTCGCCGAGCTTTCGCGTGAGGACCAGCATAGTCAGACTCCTTCAACATCCTAGTCAAAGCTTAGGCTGGAGCTTTTAGATGTTTCTGGAAACCAATTCCAAACATCAAACTCCAGACGAATCCCTTTACGGCAGATTCTAGAGAATGCTTTAGGTAGTCTCTTGAGAGACCAAAGTCAAGAATGGGGGTTAGCGTAAGAAGTCGAGTAAGCTTTTCTCGATGAGTTTGCCGGACGTTTGTAACGTGGCCTGAAGAGTGCTTTCGGTTTTCGAAATATCGCTCACGGTGGAAAAGATGTCGGCGTCCTCTAGCTGCGAGATGCCGATCTGGTTGTCGACCTTGGCCTTCTCAATCGTTTGCATGTAGTTGTCGAGCGCCATACCGCGGGATCCCACTTGGGAGCGCGTCAGCACGACTTGCGAAAGTGCGTCATCAAGATGATCCAAGGAATCTTGAACACCGGCCTTGTCATTCGTGCGTAAAGCCGTCTCGAGATCTTTCATGACCGTGAACATATTTACGCCCGCGGCAAGATCATTCGGCATCGGCATGGGATCTTCAACGCCGGTGCGAAGTGAGCCCACCGAGGCCGGCGCGCGCTGCTCGACTTCCTTTTGTTGTAGCTCCATCTTTTGCTTATCGAAGGCTTCAATCGTCGTCTGTTGTTTAGGAAAGCTTTTGACGCCGCCATTGCGGTCGATGCCCATCCCTAAAAACACCCGTCCGCCGGGCACGTTCATCGGAATAAAGGCTTCCTTGTCGATATGAATATTCATTTCGCCCGGGTCACCCTGATAATTCCCCTTGGGATCGAACGGCGCGCTTTGCGTTTTGAAACCGCCGAAAATAAAGCGGTCGCCGAGCTTGCGGTTACCGATATTCACCATTTGGTTGTAAAGCTGCTCGATTTCGGTGGCGACCACGCGCCGGCTTTCTTCGTTGGCGCTGGCATCGTTACTCTGCGAGATCGCCAATTCCTTCGCGCGCATCACCACTTCACTTAAATCGCCGAGCGATTGATCGGTGTAATCTAAAAAACCTTTGGCGTAGCCAAGGCTTTTGGTGAATTGCTTGTTGCCTTGAAGATCAATGCGGTTGGCGAGCACGCGTGACGCCGCGAGCGGATCGTCGCTGGGTTTGGTCACGCGCTTTTGCGTGGCGGCCTGATTCTGCAGCTCTTGCATTTGCGAGCGGTTCTTGCCCACATTCGCCGTCACCTGATCATATTTCATTTTATCCGCGATACGCATGTCTCATTACATCCGTTTCAAGTTCAGGACCGTGTCCATCATTTCGTCGGCGGTGCGCACGAGGCGCGCCGAAGCGTCGAACGATTTCTGAAACTCAATCATCTTGGTCATCTCTTCGTCGATGCTTACGCCTGAGATCGACTCGCGCAAATTCTTCAGTTGTCCCATGATGTCGCCCTGGGCTTCGGCCGCCGAGTTCGCGCGCTGGGCTTCGATACCGATCTTGCCGACCAACGAGTTATAATGATCGTCCATGGTCGCCGTGCCGTCGTTCAAAACCTGTTTGTACTGCAGACCGGAGAGAATGTTGGCGATGCGGTTATCTCCGGGAGCATCGGCTTGCCCTGCCGCCGCGATCCGGCTGACGTCGTTCGCCACCTCATTGGAGAGTTTAAAATTTTCCGATGCACCGGCGACCTCAAGCGGCTGCTCGAACAGCAAATTACCGGTGCGCCCGTTGCGGTCATAACCTTGAACGTGGGCCTTGTTCACTTCGGACGCCACGGTGAAAGCCAATTGGTCCATGCCGTTGATGAAATCATTGGTCACGTCATCGCGCACTTGCAAAAGGCCTCCGACCTCCCCGCCTTTCAATTGCTTGGTCACGTTCACGGGAGTGGAAGTGTCGGTGGATTTGTAAAAGATGTCGACGTTGCCTTCGCGCTTTCCTTCGCGTCCCGGCGTACTCTGCGCCACAAGATCGCGTTGCGAGTAACCGCTGACCAAAACGGCGGTATTACCCGCGGTGATCGTGAGCTGGCCGTCTTTGCTCTCGGCATACTTGATATTGATTTTTTCACCGAGCTGCTTCAGCAAAAGATCGCGCCTGTCGCGCTCATCGTTGGCCGGCGATCCGCCCAGTTCAACGATTTGAACTTTTTCGTTCAAGGTCGCGATCTCGCGGGTCAATTGGTTCACCTCTTCAACCTTGGTGGTGATGCGGAAGTCGGCGTCGTTTTGAATTTCGCTCAACTGACTGTGTACGCGCTCAAAATCTTTGGCCAAATAATCGGCGGATTCTTTCACCATCGTGCGCGTCGCCAGGCTCTCGGGATTGTTGGAAAGCTCGCGGAATGAGTTAAAGAAATTTCCGAGCGAATGGTTCAGGCCCTTGTTCACTTGCTCGTTGTAAACCTGCTCTACGCGTCCAAGCATTTCTGAGCGGGATTGTTGGTACCCGAGCTGCATGCCTTCGCGCTCGAGTTGCTTTTCTAAATATTCATTATTGGTGCGAGTGACCATGCTGGTCTTTGCACCTTGGCCGATGCGGAGCTTGCCCTCGCCGACCGGTTCATTGGTGACAAGGTCCACGCGTTGCCGGGAATATCCTTCGGTGGATTTGTTGGCAACGTTATGCGCGGTCGTCTGCAACGCCGTCTGGCTGTTTGCCAGAGAGCGACGGCCGACGTCCATCATGCCCCAAATTCTCGACATACTGTCTTTCCCTTCAACCCATCCTGGGTTGAATTATTATTCTAGAGATCGCGTCGTCGCGATCTCGCAATATCCGGTCCGGTCCGGTCCGGTCCGGTCAGGCCTCGCGGCTAACCAATTGTCCCGAAGAGGCGTGGCCTTCCACTTCACCCTTCTTCTGGTACGTGGGCTTTTCTTGCAACGTCCCCTTGATCGAATTCATCGCTCCGGTGATGTTGCTGAGCGCACTTTGTACCAAAACCTCGTTCTGACGATTGTAATCCTGTACACGCCGGAGCAAGAGTTCCAAAACCGAATGTAAATTGCGCAGCTTATCGCCGGCTTCCGCCGATAAATGTTTGGCGATTTCAAGCAGGCGCGGCGATTCGGCGTGAAGGCCGAGGCCCATGCTCACGTCAGTCGCATTTTTTAATCTTATCGTTTCGAGCGAACGGATCTTGAGCAACATCGCTTCTTTGGCTTTGTTGTTTTCGTTCAACTCGTCAAGGTTCGCGGAAACGAGAATGTCTTTCTCTTTGCGGACAACCTCAAGCAAATGGCGATAAACCCGGATCTGCTCTTCGAGAACAGACACCAGGCTGACCACCAAATCAGGCATGTTTAAATTTTGTTCCCCCACCTAAACCGTCCTAGTCTGGAATGGTTAAATGCTCTTCGACAAGCCGATCGGCGATTGAATCCGCATCGACCTTGTAACTTCCTTCATCGATCATCTTTTGCAAGCGCGCGACTTTCGCTTCATCAACCGTCATCGGTTGGCTGGCGATGTCTTTTGCTTTTTGCATCATCTGCGCGCGTTCCGAAACATGCACGTTAGCCGAATCTTTCAGATTGGCTTTGCTGGTGCCGCCCGACTTCATCTCTTTGGATAGAGCGGCTGCGCCTTCACTTTTACCGGCCCGTTCGGAATTCATATTTCCGTGAGTACCACCGATTTTGCTATTCGTAACTTTCATGTTTTCGAATCTCCTGATTCTTCTCTAAAGTGTATCATAGTGAGACGCTCTACCCGGGAAAACTTCTCTCATTTACCGGCCTTAAGGTGGTCCATACTCGCGTGAACCTCCCCACATTCAGGAGATTCACTCGCGTGAATCTCCCCACATTAAACCCAATCCAATTTCCACGCCAACACGGGGCGCTTTGAATCCAATTGCCCCAACTTTTGTCCAGCTTCAATGTCGGTATTGACGCCTATTTCCGCCGCTTGGCCGGGAAACGTCATCTCCGACGACATCCCTTGACCATGGTCCAGGCGGACCACATTCCAGCCCTCGCCTAAAGGCCGGTTTTCAATAATCCGGCCTGCGCCCGGAGCCTGCACTTCAAAAGCGCCGCCCGACGGATTGGGAACCTCAAATCGATATTCCATTTTAGATTGCGGGCCGGGCGGAAGCGCCTTCATTTGGATCGAGTCCACGGGCGCACCCATCATTTCTTTTTTAGGCGCGATCGGAAGCGGGCCTTTTGGAAAAAAGGATCTCTTTTGTTGAGTCTGCGCATACTTGTCGCTGATCTGTTGGTGAATCATATCGGCCAAGCCGATGCCGCCTTTGTTGGTCCAATTTTCGACATATTGATTGTCGAGTTGGCCTTCGTAAATTTTCTCGGCGAAATTTTGCTTCATCGGACTGTCTTCGTCGCGCTTAACGGTTGAGCGCATGGCGCGCACCATTTCGTTCAGAAAATAACCTTCGTACATTTTCGCGGCTTCACGCAGGTTGGCGTCCTGCTTCTCGGCCTTGGCTTCCGCGCTCAGCGGTTGGAGGGGTTTAAATCCAGATTCTATTTTCACCGAAGTCCCTCCGTGGACTATGAGCGGCCGATGGATATCAAAAGAAAAGGGGAAAGTGAGTCAGACCATTTCGCACATCCTGTGCTATTTTCGAGCAACTCAGATCAAAGGCCATCCTGGCCCTCTATTTGAATTCGGTTTCCGTGTTTCCTGCGAAAGAAAAACTTAACCTTTTGAACCGTCCTGGTCCTGTAGACTCTAACTCACCGACCCCCCTGTACGAAAACATCCTGTCTTCGTACTTTTATAAAACCATGAGGCCGCGCCACCGCGGCCGAACCCTAAACCTAAAGAACTTCTAAATCCCCATGCAAAGCTCCAGCAGCCTTTATGCTCTGAAGTATCGTGATCAGATCCTTCGGCGTCACGCCGAGTTTGTTCATCGATTTCACGATGTCGCCCACATTCGCCGACTCATCCATAATCATCAAACGATCGCCGTCCTTCTTGGCCGCGGCTCCGTCGCCGCCCACCTTCAGAGTCAAATCGCCATGGCTGATCGCGACGCGTGAAACTTTCACGCCTTGACCGATCACCACCGTGCCGGTGCGTTCGTTGACCACGACGCGCGCGGCTTGGTCGGGATTGATGTCGAGGCTTTCGATCATCGCGAGCAACTCGACGCCCTTACCCTCATACGGAGCGGGCGAAACCACGTCGATCGTGCCGGCATCAAGCGCCGTCGCAAACTTTCCAGCGAGTTCCTTATTTATAACTTTGATCACTCTCGCGGCAGTTGTGAAGTCCGGGTTATGTAAAGTCAGCCTGAACATCTTCCGGCTGGCAAACTCTTGCCCTATGTCCCGTTCGATCATGCCCCCGTTAGGCAGGCGGGCGACGCTCTCCTGAACCCCTGAGCCGGAAAAGCCCACCAGAAGCGAGCCTTGCGCGACCGCATAAACTTGTTGATCGGCCGCTCTCAGAGGCGTTTGGATAAGAACTCCGCCTTTAAGGCTTGAAGCATCGCCGAGTGTACTGACGGTGATGTCGAGCTTGTTTCCCGAGCGCGCAAACGGCGGCAGATCCGCCGTCACGATCACCGCGGCGACGCTTTTACTGGAGACGTCTTTACCCGCGACCTTCACGCCCAAGCGGTCGAGCATGCGCTCGATGCTCTTGTTGGTGAACTCGGACTTGCTGTCACCCGTGCCGTTCAGCCCCACGACGACGCCGTAGCCGACAAGTTGATTACTGCGCACGCCGCGGATGTTGGCGATGTCTTTGAGTCTGGCCGCTTGTGCTTCAGTCGCGAACAACGTCGGGATCAAAGCGATAAAGCTGAGAAGAAGTAAACGCCTCACATTTCGCCTCACATTTCACCTTCTTTGCGGCGCGCGCTGACGATGTCGAATTTGGGATCAAGCAGTTTATTGGCCGAAATTCCCTCTTCGTTGAAATCTTCGGCGCGCACGATTCCAGTCACAATCACTTTATACTCGCGGCTGCCGATCATGAACGGCTGTGAACCTTTCACGCGGTAATTGCCTTCAAGGGTTCTCTCCACGATCCGCGTGGGAACATTTTTAATATTTAAATCCGAAGGCGTATCCGGCTGTTGCTCCTTGGCGGCCGTTTCGGTCTTCGCTTTATCTTTTTTGTCTTTATCCTTTTTGCCCTTGTCGGCACCGTCTTCGCCGTCCTCTTCCTTCTCGGAAGCGGGATTACGCAAGCGCGCCCTCTGGCGCTCTTCAATCTTCGCTAAAAGTTTTTTGATGACACTGACCTTGGAATTAAGCTGATCCTTGGGATCGCCCTCCAACGTCACCGCCAAAGGATCGCCGACCAAGCGGACGATATTCTGCGAGAAGAGATAAGCTCCCTGGCCTTCCATCACCCAGAGCGATCCCGACTTGGAATCCAGCGCGGATTCTTCGCTTAAGGACTCCTTGGTCGTGCGTTTGTATTGACGGCGCACGCGCGGGGCTACGTCCGGCGCCTCGGAAAATTTGGTCAGTGTGGAAGCTTGTTTAGTTTCGGCTTGCGGATTACCGCCAAGCCAAGTTTTCAACTTGCGGTTGAAACTCGCGCAACCTGTTTGGGTCAGCAATGTAAATATAAGTAAAAACCCAATCAGGGCAAATTCGCGTTTTCTCATCTGAGTTCAACCTCTCCTTGGCCGATGACCTGGCCGACAAGCACGGTGTTTGTCTTAGGATGTTTTAAATTGACGATGTCGCCGATGTAAGCGTCTTGTTGCGCGATCACGCTCAAAGACACTTCCCAGTTTTTTTCGCCCGATCTTATGGTGACTAAGTCGCCGCGGCGTATGGCCTTTTCTTTCTCCAACAGGCCGCTCCACAAAACCTCGCCGGCACGCAGGGCCCGGCGGACTTTTTTACCCACCATATCTTCGGAGGTGGGGATTCCGTCTATGGCATAGCTGGTGTCGCGGTACTCCCAGGCGAAATCCGCTTTTTGCACGCGCTCGCCTGAATTTAGAATTCGCGTGGCCACGGGAACTTTCTTTTTAACAAGCAAGCGCCCGCTCACCCAGGCCGGCAGCGGCGCACCGTTTTCACGGATGATGTCGACTGGAACCGAAAAACTGCCCTTGGGCAATTCGGCCTTAAGCTTCATGGTCCAATCGCGGATGTTCGCGACTTTGGGAATACTGAGGGCTTCGATTTCGAGTTTGCACTCATTGCACAGCGGTTGCCATGCTTGCATCAATTCGACTTGCACCTGATCGGCGCTGATGTCGCGCTTCAACGTGTCGATGATGACGGTTTTCGGAATGACGATATGTACGCGCGAATGCGTGTGGCTTTTTTCCGCCTCAACTATGGGACGAATGCGGCTTGTGAGTTCGGCTTGCTCAAGTTCCTGGCGCTCGCCCATGGCCGGGGCGATCGATAATGAAATTTCGCTCAAATGTTTTTGACCTTCAGCCGACAATCCTTGCGCATCGATCAATTGGCTCAATTTAACTTCCGCATTGGGCTTCACCACCACATGCGGGCGGACCCGCAACATCACGTCCGCGTTTGCGAAGTTAGAAATAAAAAGGGCGATCAATAAGCTCTTCATCACTTACCTTAAATTATTAATGGCCTGAAGCATTTGGTCGGAAGCCTGAATGACTTTTGAATTGGTCTCGTAAGCGCGTTGAGTGGTGATCATTCCCACCATCTCGTCGACGATATTCACATTGCTGGTTTCCAGCTGGCCTTGCGCAATGGTGCCTTGACCGTTTTGGCCCGGATTTCCCTGCTGCGGGATACCGCTGCTGGGCGTGGGCACATAAAGGTTTCCGCCCAAACTTTTTAAGCCCGCGGGATTCACGAAGCCGACAATTTGCATTTGTCCGATGCTTTGCGGCTGTATGCTATTGTCGGTCAAAATCTGCACTTGGCCGTTCGCGCTGATCTCGATGCCGGTGGCGTTCGGGGGCACGACGATTTCGGGCTGCAGGACGTTTCCATTCTTATCTTGAATGCGGCCGTCGGGTCCCTTTTTCAAAGAGCCGTCGCGGGTGTAAGCGATTTGCCCGTTCGGCATTTGCAGAGGCAAAAAGCCCGGACCGCGGATTTCCACGTCGAAAGGATTATTCGTTACTTTGGTGGAGCCCTGTTCGAAATCTTTGGTGACCGCCGCGGTCTTGGCGCCCATGCCGACTTGCACACCGGTGGGTGAGACCGAATTGGCGCCGGTCGCCGCTCCGGGTTCGATTTGCGTCTGGTACATCAGATCTTCGAATTCGGCGCGCGATTTTTTGAAGCCGGTCGTCGAGGCGTTGGCGATGTTGTTGGCCGAGACGTCCATATTGGTCTGCTGAGCCTTCATTCCGGTCGCCGCTGTATTTAATGAACGCAACATTTTCTACCTCACACCTTGCCGACTGTGTTGATTAGCTTGTCATCCATTTGGTCATGGCCCTTGATTGCTTTTTGCGTGGCTTCAAAAACGCGGTTGGCGGAAATCATGTCGGTCATCTCTTCGACGACGTTCACGTTGCTGCCTTCGACGAAACCTTGTTGAATGCGCGTTTCACGCGCGGGCTGCGGAACGGCCGTGGGAGAGTTGTTCGCGGAATATAAAGAGCTTCCCATTTTTTTTAAATCGTCGGGATTCGCAAAGTCGACAACGGCGATTCGCCCAAGAGCGTTTCCACCGTCATAAATATCGCCGGCTTGCGAGATCGTGGCGTTACGTGAGGTGAGCTGGATGATTCTTTGCGAAGGATCGTTCTGGCCTTCACGCAAAACCGGGAGGCCTTCTTTGGTGACAAGACGGCCGTCGTTATCCACTTGAAACGAGCCGTTGCGCGTCCATCTGACGCCTTCGGGGGTGAGGACTTCAAAAAAACCTTTGCCCTCAAGCGCCATGTCCAGCGGATTGCCCGTCGACTTAAGCGAGCCTTGTTCAAAATTCGTGTAGGTGCCGGCGGGGTTGACGTAAGCATTATCGCCGCCTTGCATGTCGTAAAAACTTTCGATCGAGGCCGGTACGCGCGGGACCATGATCGAGTTGTCGGGTTTTTCATATGAGCTCAAGTATTCACTGAAGACTTGGCGATCTTTTTTAAATCCGGTCGTGTTCACGTTCGCCAAGTTGTTGGCAATCGTGTCGAGTCTGGAGTTTTGCGCCATCGCACCACTCACCGCCGCAAATATTCCTTTTGAACTCATTCGCTTTCTCCCCCCGACTCGACTTTTGAGACTGGTTCCATATTCAAAGTCAGCAAGCGTTGTGCCAGTAAAAACTGGCCCGTCGTGAAGTCGGGGAATGCTCAAGAAAAATTATTTTAATGCCGAAATTGTTCCCTCCCGCGCGACAAAGGTCTTGAGTCGACGGTCAATGCACCGTCAGCGATTTGTCACCGCCCCGAAGTTTATGACGGGCGAATCATCCGGACTCGACCGCGGAAGATATTGTCCTGCATAATGAACGAACATGAACACGGACGTTCGAAACCTGGCCCATCGTTTTAGTATTTTCCTTTTTGTCTCGCTGTTCAGCGTGCATTCTTTTGCCGCGCCCACTTATGTACCCAAGCATAAATCGACCAGCTCGGCGCCGACCAGTTTCACTCCGGTCGATGCGTCACCCTATTTTGACATCCCGGTCACCTACAACACCAAGGTCAAATGGTGGATCAATTACTTCCAGACCACCGGTCGCAAGTGGTTCCGCACATGGCTCGAGCGCTCGCACGCTTATCTTCCGGCGATGCAAAAGGTGTTGGCGGACCAAGGCTTACCGATGGATTTGGCCTACGTCGCGATGATCGAGAGCGGGTTTTCATCGCAAGCCACGTCAACCGCGGAAGCGGTCGGTTATTGGCAATTCATCACGCCCACCGCCAACCGCTACGGCTTGCGCACCATCTGGTGGTTGGACGAGCGCCGCGATTTCACCAAATCCACGAGTGCGGCCGCGCGCTATCTCGGCGATCTATTCAAGCAGTTCGGCTCTTGGTATCTGACCGCCGCGGCTTACAATATGGGCGAAGGACGAACGCAGAAACTGGTGAACAAATACCGCTCAAAGAATTATTGGATTTTATCGAAGCGGCCGGATTTTCCGGATGAGACCAAGCAGTATATCCCGAAGCTGCTTGCGGCCATGTTGATCGCCAAGGCGCCGAAACTTTACGGTTTTCACGAATTGAATCCGCAACAGCCGTACCGTTACGATTATTTCACGGTCCCCGGCGGAACCGATCTGTACAATTTAGCGAAGTTTGTCGGCGTGGGCTCAAGCGATCTTTTAAAGCTGAACCCCGAACTTTTAAAAGGCTTCGTCCCCTCGTCCGTGCGCACGCATCGCATCCGCATTCCGAAGGGCACCACCAGCAAGGTTTCTTCCTTTATTCGCGCGCAGCTTTGATGTAAGTATCTGGGCATGACCCCGAACACCACGATCGTGCAGAAATACGGCGGAGCTTGCCTGGAAACTCCCGACAAGGTTCGCGCCGTCGCGGCGCAAGTCGCCCAGCTGCATGCCAAAGGCCATCGCATGGTCGTGATCGTTTCCGCGATGGGCAAAACGACCGATGGGTTGATCAAACTCGCTTACCAAGTTAGCCCGCACCCCAATCGCCGTGAACTCGACATGCTTCTGACCACCGGTGAGCGCGTGAGTATGTCGTTGATGAGCATGGCCTTGGCGGATCTGGGCGTTCCCGCGATTAGTTTTACCGGCAGCCAGGCGGGAGTGATGACCGACGATTCACACTCGGCGGCGAGGATCGTGGACGTGCGGCCGATTCGCGTGAAGGAAGAACTGGAGCGCGGGCGCGTGGTGGTGCTGGCGGGATTTCAAGGCGTCAATCCGAGCACCAAAGAGATCACCACGCTCGGGCGCGGAGGTTCGGACACGACCGCAGTGGCAATGGCGGCGGTCTTGAAAGCCGATCGTTGTGAGATCGTCAAAGATGTCGACGGGATTTGCAGCGCCGACCCGCGCCTAATTCACGACACGAAGCCGTTGCGCAATTTGGATTTAACTTCGCTGGGCGAAATGTGCTTTTGGGGAGCCAAAGTGCTGCATTTTCGCAGCGTAGAATTGGCGCGTAGCCGAAACGTGCCCTTGGTTATAAAAATGTGGGGCTCGGCATCGGACAGCAGCACGAAAATCACGAATGAGGTTCATGATATGGAAGTGGGAAAAGTCTTATCGGTCAATTCACACGCGCGAATCGAGCACCTTGAGATCGAAGCCTCTTCGTTGAATCAAGCCTTCGAAAAGCTCTCGCTGCATTTGAAACAGCATTCTTTGTCATGGCCGCAATTGCTCGCCTCAGCTTTTGACGGCGGCAAATGCCGGATCATGCTGACCAGCGATCCCGAATCACTGGATACTTTGATTCGCACCTTGGATAAAGGCAAAGGCATGCGCCAACATCGCGCGACCTTGTCCTCGGTTTCGCTGACCTGTTTTGGCGGAGTGGCCTCGGATCTTCCGCACCGGGCTTTGCAGATTTTGAGCACTCAGGGGATCGAAGCCGATAAATATATTTTGTCGCCGCACTCGGTGACTTTGATTTTGCCGGCGGAGAAACGCGAAGCCGCGGTGAAGGCTTTGCACGCGCTGATTTAGTCGTTCGCGTGGTTTGTCCGTCCTTGAGAGACCTTGCTCACGTGCGGATCCGATTTTTTATTTCATAAATAAAATTCGTTACTTAATGCAGCGTTTCGATCCCAGCATAGAGTCGGTGCGTTACTTCTTCTCTTTATCCAAGCGGTGAAACGCCAAATTCAATTCGTATACCGCGGTCTTATCACCCTCCGCAAATTCGGTCTTAAATTGCTCAACCATATTCGCGAAGAACTTCTTTACGTCTTCGACGCGCGCGGGATCGAAGGCCAAACACTCGGCTTGATAAGCCGAGCTTTCCGGCGGCTTGTGATCCAAAGCATGCAGCGCCTTACTTAAAGTCTGCCGTTGAAGCTTACGCTCGCCTTCAAGGTCGTCGGACTTCGCCGCATGCAAACGCGACAAAGCATAATCCGCTTCACTGCGGGAAATCGATAGACGCTTTGCGATCTCATCCGGGCCCAAGCCCGTCTTCGACGAACGCAGCAATTCAATCACCGCGAAGTGATACCAATCGCTGATCTCCAAGAAATCCAAATCGTGGATCGACGAGGTCGAGGTCAAAAATGCGATTTTGTCTTCGCCCCAAGATAAAGTGCGCGCCACCTCGCGTGCACGAGCCGCGCTGATTTTTTTCTTCCGCTGCAACAGCAGTTTCAAAAAGCCCGGTGATAAACCGATATCGCGCGCGAAGGCGCGTTCTGAATATCCGCGGCTGCGGCTTTTACGGTCCTGGTATTCCCTGAATAGCTCGGCGACGAATTGGGTCTTCATACCTAAATCTTGAACGTTGATGCGGCCCCCGCCAAGACCAGAAGAAAACATTTCGTTTTCATTTCCTGAACTGACCGCGGCCTAAACAGATCTCGGCAAATTCAAAGCCGGCGCGCCGGACTGATACGCGCAGCTCGCACTCAACGTAAGTCGAGTTTTTCTCTTTCGCTCCTCAAACAAAGGACCCCGTTTTCCGAACAGCTTTGGTCATCAGCACCGGAGGTCCCCTTGAAGCCGCAGCCAAAGTATCTCAAAACAAGCCGCTTTGTACTTGCTCTCGCCTGCAGCCTTTTCCCGTTAAGTGCGTGGCCGGCGACCGCGGACCTGCTCAAAACCTCGCGTGAAGTGCGCCAATTCATGATCGACGGCACCGGACTCACTCCCGAGAACTGCGGTGAAAAGCTCACCGCCATCGTCCAGCGCGTTGAAGCCTTTCGATCCAAAGATCTCGAGCGCAAAAACCTGAAGGCCGCCTCCGGCGAAATTATCCAAAACTTTTGGGACTCGCGCCTGGCCTTACGCAAAAAGATGATCCAGTTTCATAAAGATGGAAATTTACCCGCAGCTTGCGTCAGCGGCATCCGCAATACGTTTACGGCGCTCAGATTTATGGAAGAGTACACCGGCATTCACGCACTTCCCGCCAAAGCCTGGCTTGATCCCGTACCGCAGAAAGTCTTCTCGGGCGGCTTTCCGATGATGATGAACACGCCGGAATTCAAAGATTTTAAATTTAAATCCGGTGACGTGCTGGTTTCTTACGGAATGGCTTACGGGAGCGCCGCGATCTCGCACGTCGGTGACGACGGCGGAACGTTTTCGCATTTAGCGATGGTGCATGTGACTCCCGATGGTCAAGTTTGGACCATCGAAGCGCACCCCGAATTCGGCGTAAAGGTCGCACTCATCGATAAATATTTGGTCGATGGAAAGGGCCGCTCAAGCCTTTACCGCCATCCCGACACCGAACTCGCCGCCGCAGCGGGGAAAGCGATCTATGACGTCGCTTACAAACAAGACCGCATCGGCCAGCCTATCCCTTACGATTTCACGATGAACCTCAAAGACCACACGGCACTCTTTTGCACCGAGACCGCCAGCTACGCTTTTGAAATGGCCGAGGAAAAGCTGGGCCGCCATGTCGAAACGCCGATGTATCCGACGCTCATCTCGCTTAAGAATCCCTATATATTGAACGCGTTCGCAATCAAAGAGCGCCAGACCTTCGCGCCGAGCGATATGGAAGTCGATCCGCAATTCGAGATGCTTGCCGAGTGGCGAGACATCCCCCGGGCGCGCTTGATGCATCATCAACAAGCGGCGCTGGCGATGGAATTCAAATGGCTCGACGATCTGAATTACTCGTATCGTGATGATTTGTTGACCTTGCTTCAAGGAGGGATTCTGTACTCCGCGCGCCGCCTGCCGCTGTTCTCTGGATTAGTTGACGACTTGATCCCGCCGAATCTGACCAAAAAAGCGCTGCAAGCCGTGGTCAATGTTTACGTGACCTCGGATATGATTCTTGAATTGTTGATTGCGCGCGATCAAAAGTTCGAGAAGAAGGCCAAAGCCACTTTGATGACCTCAAAAGAAATTTTGGACAATCTTGAGGATCTGCGCCAGGAAGATCTCGCCGCTTACCGGGCGTATCAAATGGAGCGGCTATATCCCACCGGCGGCGAAGGCGGGAATCAATTGCCGACCAATCAATTCAGCTGGCACCTGCGGGCCGTCGACGAGCCTTAGAAAACAGATTGTTTTCCGGCGACCTCCGCCGTCGGAGATAACCTGTATCGAAAACCACATCTCGCGCGACAAGTACAAAAAAGCCTCTCTGTTTCCAAAGAGGCTGAATTCCGACTTAAAAAGTCCGCCGAATATTACTTACGAGCCGGTTTCTTGTCCGGCGTTTTATCCGCGGCTTTTTCCACGGGACGAGCCGGAGTTTTCGCTTCAGCCACTTTTCCGATCAAATTATCCACCGTGGCGGCTTTCGCCTCCTGGCCTTTTTGACCGATGTTGTAAGCGGCCAAAATCTTGGAACGCAACTCCACCATCAGTTTCGGATTGTCCTTCAAGAACTGCTTCGCTTGATCGCGGCCTTGGCCCATGCGTTCGCCGTTCAGCGAATACCAAGCACCCGACTTATCGATCATTTCTTTCTTCACACCGATATCCAGAACATCGCCTTCGGCCGAAATCCCCTCACCGTACATGAGATCGAATTCCACCTTCGCAAACGGCGGCGCCATTTTGTTCTTCACAACCTTAACGGCCGTGCGGTTACCCACCACTTCTTCACCCGATTGAATCGCGCCGATACGGCGAACATCCAAACGAACCGAAGCGTAGAACTTCAAGGCGTTACCACCGGTGGTCGTTTCGGGGTTACCGAACATCACGCCGATTTTCATACGGATTTGGTTGATGAAGA
>CAZVOP010000041.1:0-28823 GCA_964628445.1 uncultured Pseudobdellovibrionaceae bacterium
TGTGCCGGCAGGATTGGCGGATCTGATCGAGTATCGCTCGCAACTTCAATACACGTTTTAGGAGCTAAGGATGAAATCAATCTTAATTCTGCTTACAGGTGTTCTTGCTGCCGTGTCTGTTCATGCGGCGGAACTTACAAAAGTGAGAGTCGGCTGGCAGGTGCCTTGGGCCACCCAAGGGCAGCTTGTGCAAATTTGGAAACACACGGACATTTTGAAAAAAAATGGTCTTGAGGCCGAATTCATCGGTAAGACTTACGGCCCCATGCTGAATGAGATCGCCCTGGCCGGTGGCTTGGATGTGATTTTGACCGCGGATCAACCGGCGGCGGCGCTTTTTTCGAAGGACAAGGGTTGGGTCGGAGTCGGCCGCTTGATGTACAACCGAACGCTCACTTACGTACCGCCCAAATCTCCGATCAAAACGATCAAAGAACTCAAAGGCAAAACCATCGGTATTCCGATCGGCGCGGCCGCAGAGCGCGTGACTATCGCCGCGTTGAAACGCGAAGGCTTAGATCCACGGAAGGATGTGAAGATCGTGAATTTGGGAATACAAGAGCAAGGCCCCCTTGTGCAAAGGAGTGCCGGCAAAACCTCTTGGGATCAGTTCGACGCATTTTCGGGTTTTGATCCCATCCCTGCGATTTTCGAAGCCAGAGGTTTGGTGAAAATTCTTGATATAGGCAAGGTATGCTCCGTCGTTTTGATGAATGAGGACTTCATCGGCAAAAACAAAGATGTGGCCGGAAAAGTGATGAAAGCTTTGATCGATGCTTACGATTATTACCGTCAGCACACGGCCGAAGCGAACGCTTGGTTTATGGAAGAAGCGCAATTGAAAGATGCGGATCAAAAAACTTGCGATCTTGCCGCTTCACTTGAACCTAACCTAAAGGCCAAGAAACGGTCGGATATACGTGTGTCCTTCACTGAGGACGATTTCGCGACGCTACAGAGCGCAGCGGATTTTCTGGAGCCGCAGTTGAAAAAACATATCGATATGCGCAAATTCATAAGCAATAAGTACCTTTCAGGGGTAAAATAGAACTTTCGACTTAAGGAAGTTCAATATGATTTTGTTTACGATTTTGCTCGCTATCGCGCATGCAGACGATTCAGCATTGCGCAAAGAATGTTATGAACAATCCAAAGGCCGTTCGTGTGTAAGCCTCGGCACGGCTCTTTGGCAAAATAAGCTGACCCGCGATGACGCCCGTAAGGCCTTCACGAAAGGCTGTGAGCTTAAAGAAGAATCCGCCTGCACGCTTAAAAATTTAAAATCTAAAGATAGTGGTGCGGTTGTTGCGGCGCCGGGAAAAGCCGAAGCTGTATTCATTCCTAAGGGGATCAAAAGCACGGGTTTAAATCAATTCACCGTGCAAAGATCGGCGGCGCTTGCTTACGCGCAAGATCTGCCAAATGTCCTCGCGCAAGCCAAAATGCAGGAGCAGAAGCTCGAAAACGGCACGGTCCAGGGGTTTCGGTTCAAAGAGATCGAAAAGCCAAGCGTATTTGATTCCCTTGGCTTTCATAAAGAAGACGTTATCACGCACGTCAATGGCCGAGCGGTGAACTCCGCTTCGCAAGCGACCGCGATGTTGCCGAGCCTCGCCTATCAGCAGAGATACGAAATCAAAATTATCCGCGCCGGCAAAACCGTCGTGAACAAATACCAGGTTGTGGATTAGATACGGCCTATAGCTGTCCGGCCATTTCGATCAAACCGGAAAGCACCGAATGAAAATGGGATTGTGTCTGAAGCTTATCTGGACCGAATCGCTTGATCAGCTCATTACGGATAAGCGGGACCTGCGCGGTGCCGCCCGTCAAGTACACGAGGTCGACCTGCTTGCTCGTTATCTGACCCTGGGCTAGGCAGTCGTCTAAAGCCTGGAAGATCTTTTGCTCGACTGGAACGGCCCAGCCTTCAAATTCGGAGCGTGCGAATTTTGTCGAGATATCAATTTCCGGATAATCAAAATCGAAGTCCGCCGCTGCCGACAGGGAAAGATCGCGCTTGGCCTTCTCAATGCTCTCGAAGAACGGGAAAATTTGATTGTCTTCGATGAGTGCGAACAACCGCGCAATGGCCACTTTGTCCGAGCCGGTTAATGCGCCCTTGCGGATCTCGCTTATGAAATCGTAAGTCGCGCGCTCTTTTAAGTGAACGATGTGCGCGGGTAGGTTCAAGCGTTCGATGATCGAAGGCGGCATGCGCAGGCGGTTGCTTCCGAAAAGCAATTTGTATTCGGCCTTGGCGCCGAAAAAGTCATTCAGTTTTTGCGACATAAACAAGCTGTCGAGAGCATCGCCGGCAAGCGGGCAGCCGCTCAGGCCCAAGACATGCTCCTTGGCATAAGCGAAAGGCCCGATGCGAATTAAAGTGAAGTCGGAGGTTCCGCCCCCGAAGTCGCCGACCAAAATTAATTTTTCTTCTTTTAATGAGCGACGCATATCGAGCGCCGCGGCCAAAGGCTCAGGGACGAATTCAATTTTCTTAAAGCCCGCGAACTCCGCCGCTTTGGTCATCCGATGTAAAGCAAAAGTATCAGCCAAGGGATCCATCGCGTAGCGCGCCGGTCGCCCGATCACCGCGCGATCGACGTCTTCACCGAGCGCCTTTTCGGCACGCTTTTTCATTTCCAGAAGAAAGATGCCGATCATGTTTTCCAGGGTGAGCATCCGTTCTTCCATCGCGGTGCCGAGGTACTGGCGATTGGGTAAGTGGGATTTGAAAGAGCGGAAGAGACGCCCTTCCATTTCAAACTCTAAATATTGATGGATGGCTTCTTGTCCGTAGTAACAAATGTCTTTGTGTGGAAAATAAAGAAGAGTGCGCATGAGCGTCGGATCTTGAGCGGAAGGATCCAGTGGCAAAGCTTCGACGCGCTTGCCGCCCTGCCAGGCGCCGACGAGCGAATTGCTCGTTCCGAAATCGATCGCCAGGGTGGTTTCGCTCATTTAGAAGTGCGCAGGGCTTTCTTCTGCGCGAAATGATCGAGCGCAAGCCGGATCATTTCGTCAAGCAAGTCGCCATAGGCAAGGCCTGAGGCGGCCCATAATTTTGGATACATGCTGATGCTGGTGAAGCCAGGCAGGGTATTGATCTCGTTTAGAAAGAGCTCGCCGGTTTTGCGGTCTAAAAAGAAATCGACACGCGCAAGGCCGCGGCACTCCAAAACCTGGAAAGCGCGGATCGCCCAAGATTGAATCTGCTCGATCATCTCTTGCGTCAAATTTTCCGCGGGAATTTTGAGCTCGGCGCCGTTGTCGTCCAAATACTTTGCTTCGTAACTGTAGAATTCGTGTTTCGGGACGATCTCGCCCACGATACTGGCGCGTGGGGATTCGTTTCCTAAAACCGAGACTTCCAATTCGCGTGCATCCACCGACTTTTGCACAAGCGCTTTCAGGTCGAACGAGAAAGCGTCTTCCAAAGCGGCACGCAGTTGATCCTGCGACTTCACTTTATGCACGCCGACGCTCGATCCCGCGTTCGCGGGCTTCAAAAAGAACGGAAAGTTAAATTGGCGAGTGATGCGGTCTTCGAGATTTTTGGGATTGGAGACGAACTCATGCTTACGCACACAAAGAGTGGGAACGGTGCCTATATTTGCGGCAGCCAAAAGCCTCGCCGCCACGTCTTTATCCATTCCGATCGCGGAGCCAAGTACTCCGGCGCCTACATAAGGGATTTGCGCCATCTCGAGCATTCCCTGAATGGTTCCGTCTTCACCGAAGGTCCCGTGTAAGATCGGAAGCACCACATCGAGGTGAGGAACTTTGCCGGCGGTATTTTCCAGCGGCATCATTTGCGTGCCGGTTGGATAAGGCACCAAGCCGTAAGAGCCTTGCATTTCCCCCAGCTTCAACTTCATCGGCGTCTTCACGTACTCAAGCATTTTTTTGGCGTCCGGCAAAAGCCAGCGACCCTCTTTATCAATTCCGATAAGGGTGACGTCGTAGCGTGATTTATCCAAAGCGTTATAAACCGACATTGCCGACGCGATGCTTACTTCATGCTCGCCGGAACGGCCGCCGAAGATTAGACCGACGCGAATCTTTTTAGCTGAGTCATTTCGCATAGAAAAAGTATAAGGCCTTGCTCGACATGCGTCATTAAGATAAATCTACGTGTATCTACTTACGAGGTGCATTGTGATTCGGCGTCTTTTGTTGCTCCTAGGCGTTAGTTTTTGTGTTTCCGTCTTTGCTGCGGAAAACAACGTACTCTCTCTCAAACCGGAAATTCAAAAAGGTGATTTGAGCCAGCCGCAAGGTCTCTGGCCTTTTATCGGTGCAGGCCTAGGTATGATGGACAGCAATAAATCGATCCGGACCGGCGGCGTTCCGATGCATATCAAAGTTTTGGGATCCTACTATTTCCAAACCGCGCCGTGGGTGGCCGATGCCGGCCTTGGTTTACACAACGAGTTTCTCACACAGAACGGAAAAGATTCCGACACGGTTCAGTCGCTTTACACCGAATTCGCGGGTCGCTATCAGTTCAGCAATCGCTGGCAGCTTGGCGCGATTTGGAACACCTTAGTCGATAACCCCGACCGTTATCGCTCGAACACTGAAAACTTAGCCTCGTTTGTGGGCGTGCAGGCGTTGAAAGAGTTCACTTGGAATAATGAATATTTGGTTCGTTTGGGCGGGCGCGCGATGACCGATGTCGGTATCAGCGGCGAGACGATCGACACCGTTATGGCCGAGTTGCAAGTGAGCTTCGGCCCGTCGAGCAACCCGAATATTATCCGCGTTGAAGAAACTCGGCCCGAGCCGATTGCTCCACATTTGGCTCGTCGCGCAGTGCAGACATTCGAACTCGATCCCAAAAATGTGAATTTCGAAAGCGCTTCGACTAAACCTGTGCGCTCGAGCCAGCTCTATTTGAAACGTTTGGCGCGCGCCCTTTCGGCGAACCGCCATCTTTTTGATCGCGTGGAAGTCATTGGCCACGCCGATCAGCGCGGAACCGAAATTTATAACGACAAACTTTCCCGTCGCCGGGCGCAAGCCATCTCGGACACGCTGATCACCGCCGGCATCGGCCACCGCCAAATCGAAACCGAGGCGCGTGGGAAACGCCAACTTTTGACAACGTCGATGGCGCCCAGTGCGTTGCTTCGCAACCGCCGTGTCGAACTTGAATTCCAAGGTGTAAAGAATCACGAGGCCCTTAAAAACGTAATCGATTCCGTTAGCCGCTAGATCCAATCCCGCGGCTTTCGCGGGTTCTCACGAAAATTTTTCGCACACCTTCTTAACGTCTTCCTGACAGAACCCGTTTCTTAACTTTGCTAATCTCCAAAAGGTTTTCAAACTCAGGGAGGCTTCATGCTGTCTATTCTTGTGTTCGCATTCATGGGTTCCGCGCACGCTGCAGATCGGATTTCTATTGATGGTTCAAGTACGGTGTTTCCGATCACCGAGGCGGTGGCCGAAGAATTCCAAACTTTTAAACGCGGCAGTGTTCAGGTTACGGTTGGAATTTCCGGTACCGGTGGCGGTTTTAAAAAATTCTGCCGAGGTGAAACCGATGTGCAAGATGCTTCGCGCCCAATTCAAGCCGCAACGAAATCGGGCGAACTTGGCGAGATGGAAACCTGTAAGGCCGCCGGCATCAAATATTTTGAAATTCCGATTGGCTTCGACGCGATGGCGATTGTGACCAGCAAGGCGAACACTTTTCTCACTCAAATTTCCGTCGCGGAATTAAAAAAAATGTGGGAGCCCTCGGCCCAGGGTAAAGTCATGAAATGGAAAGACGTGAATCCCGCATGGCCCGATCAGCCGATCAAGCTGTACGGTGCGGGCAGCGATTCAGGCACTTTCGATTACTTCACTGAAGCCATTGTCGGCAAGGCCAAGTCCAGCCGCGGGGACTATACCGCAAGCGAAGATGACAATGTTTTGGTGAAAGGCGTTTCCGGCGATAAGAACGCCCTTGGTTATATTCCTTATGCGTATTACGAACCCAACAAATCCGCGCTCAAAATTATTCCCGTAGTGTCTCCGTCGGGTAAGGCGGTTCTTCCTTCCCGCGAAACCGTTGAGAACGGAACCTATGCGCCCCTTTCTCGCCCGGTATTTATTTATGTGAACGAAAAGTCTCATCATCGCCCTGAAGTGAAGGAGTTCGTCGAATTCTATTTGAAGAATGCGGCCAAACTTGTCGCCGAAGTGAAATATGTCCCGCTTCCTGCAGATGCTTACAAGCTGGCTCTTGAGCATGTGCAAAAAGGAAAGCTGGGAACGGCCTTCGCCGGGCGCAGCCAGGTCGGCATGAAAATCAACGACCTGATGAAAAAGGAAAAGAGCCTTTAGTTGAACAATATCGAGCCGGAAGTTTTAGAGCGGATTGTCTTGCCGAAGCTTACGGCTTTGCAGCAAACCCGTATGGCTGTTAAGCGCCGCCGTATTTGGAAAGAGCGGATCATTGAGGGTTTTCTTTTTTTGGCGGCCGCCTCTTCCGTGTTCGTTACGCTGGGTATCCTCGGCATTTTGATTTCGGAATCCGTTCCCTTCTTTAAGCACGTTTCGGTTTTCGAGTTTTTGACCGCGCGTGAATGGGCGCCCATGTTCGACAACCCGCGGTTCGGGATTATGCCGCTATTGTGCGGGACGATCCTCACGACATTGATCGCCCTTTCCGTGGCCATCCCGGTCGGTACGATCGTCGCGATGTTCTTAAGCGAGTATTGTCCGTCAAGCGCGCGTGAAATATTAAAGCCGATCCTGGAGTTGCTGGCCGCGGTCCCGACCGTTGTTTACGGCTATTTTGCTTTGTTGTTTGTGACACCCTTGCTGCAAAAATTTTTTCCTGAAATGGGCGGCTTCAATGCCCTAAGTGCGGGTTTGGTCATGGGAGTCATGATTGTGCCGTACATCTCTTCATTGAGTGAAGATGCGATGCGCGCGGTACCCGGATACCTTCGCGAGGCTTCGTTCGCCGTCGGCGCGACACGGCTGCAAACCTCGGCGAAAGTTGTCGTGCCCGCCGCCTTTTCAGGGGTGATGTCGGCTTACATTCTTGGTATCTCACGCGCGCTTGGTGAAACCATGGTCGTGGCGATTGCCGCAGGTATGCAACCCAATCTCACCGCGAACCCGACAGAGCCGGTCGAGACGATCACGGCCTTCATTGTGCAGGTTTCCTTGGGCGACTTGCCCCATGGATCCATCGGGTTCCAATCGATTTATGTCGCAGGACTCTCGCTGTTCCTTTTAACGTTGGGCTTTAATTTGATCGGCTTTGCTTTGCGCCGCCGCTATCGCGAGGTCTATTGATGGTCGCCGATCATAATTTGCGTGCGCGCAAGATTAAGGACTTTCTATTTGCATGCGTCGCCCTCATGCTTTTGTTTTTTTCGTTACTGACGTTGCTGGCCTTGATCGTGGACCTTGGCCGCACGGGGATCCCGCGCATTTCATGGGATTTCCTTGTTCATTTCCCCTCTCGCTTCCCGGAAAAGTCGGGGATTCTTTCCGCTTGGGTTGGAACCCTTTGCGTGATGATGGTCACCTGTCTTTGCGCGATTCCGCTTGGCATCGCCGCCGGCGTCTATCTTGAAGAGTACGCGCCGAAAAATTTTTTAACTGGATTTATTGAACTCAATATCGTGAATCTTGCCGGTATTCCATCGATCACTTTCGGATTGATGGCATTGGGACTTTTCGTTTACCGATTTGGATTCGGCCATAGCATCCTGACCGCGGGGTTGACGCTGGGGCTTCTGGTTTTGCCAATTGTCATCGTGGCGACCAGAGAGGCTTTGCGGACAATTCCCAATCCCATCCGCGAAGCCGCGGCCGGGGTCGGTGCGACAAAGTGGCAAGTGATCCAGCATCACCTCTTGCCTTACTCGACGGGCGGAATTCTTACTGGAGTGATCATTTCTTTGAGCCGGGCGATCGGCGAAACCGCTCCGCTCATCACCATCGGCGCGATGACTTTTATCGCCTTTTTGCCGACACCCCCGATTCAACATAATTTTCCGTATGTGACCGGGCAGTTTCTTATGGATCCCTTTACGGTTATGCCCATTCAGATGTTCAATTGGATCTCGCGTCCGCAGCCGGAGTTTCACGTCAATGCGGCGGCGACGGGGATAATTCTTTTGGCCATGACGTTGCTATTGAACGGCATCGCCATATATATTCGCTCCAAATTCCGTAAGCGAATTAAGTGGTAATGATGGAAAATACTCTTTCGGCCGAAGTCAAAGCACTCTCTTTCTTCTATGGCGACAAGCAGGTCGTTAAGGAAGTCAGTATTCCGGTTTACAAAAATTCGATCACCGCACTGATCGGGCCTTCGGGGTGCGGCAAAACCACGTTACTTCGCTGCTTCAATCGCATGCATGATTTGTATTCGGGAAATCACTATCAAGGCGAGATCTGGCTATATCCCGAAAACCAAGACATCCTTCACGGCGACATTGATCCTATCGAGGTGCGCATGCGCATCGGCATGGTGTTTCAAAAGCCGAATCCGTTTCCGAAATCGATTTTTGAGAATGTCGCTTACGGCCTAAGAGTGCGCGGGGTGAAGCGCCGCACGCATTTGGAAAAAGCGGTGGAGAGTGCGTTGATCCAGGCCGGCCTATGGGAAGAAGTGAAGGACCGCCTGGAGGCCAATGCCTTGGCTTTGTCGGGCGGGCAGCAACAGCGTCTTTGCATCGCGCGCGCCTTGGCGACCGAGCCCGAGATTGTTTTGCTGGATGAGCCGACTTCGGCCTTGGATCCTATTTCGACAGCGCATATTGAAGAGTTAATCGGCGAGTTAAAAAAGAAGGTCACAATCCTGATTGTGACCCATAATCTTCATCAAGCGGCGCGGATCTCGGACTACACGGCATTTATGTATATGGGCGAGCTGATCGAATTCGGTCCAACCCAACAGATCTTCACGAAGCCCAAAGATCATCGGACGGAATCTTATATCACCGGCCGGTTCGGTTAATCCGGCTGAATTATTTTTTTATCGGTCCGACGCGCATGCGCCCGGTGGAGCTCAGGATCCGGCGCAAAGCACCGTCGTCATCTTCATCGTAAATTTCGCCGATCACCTCTTCCAAAATATCTTCCATCGTCACGATGGCGACCAAAGAAGTTCCGGCAAAGACCGTGGATAAGTGACTGCGCTTTTCCTGCATCTGGCGCAAGGCTTTAAATAAGGTGTCGTACTCCTGGACACGCGAAACGGGCCGCACGATTTGCACCCATTTATCCGCGCCCGACTTCACTAAGGCCAAAAGCTCTTTGGTGTTGATGATCCCGAACACTTGGCCCTCGGCGATCACCGGCAAGCGTGTGTGGCCCGAGCGTAAAGCAACGGCTTCAATTTCTTGAATCGTTTGCGAGAAGTAAACGTGGTCAACCTGGCCCCACGGCAACATCACATCTCGAACGCGCTTTTTCTCCAGGCCGACGAGATTCAAAATATATTGCCGTGCCTGCGAGGACAATTGATCAAGATCAACCGTTTCGGGAGGCGGGGCCTGAATGCGCACTTTTGGAAAGAAGAGCTTCAAAATCCGTTTGGTGATCCACTCCAAAAAATCGACGATCGGCAGGAAGAGTCTATCGAGCGCGATCAGCCAGCGGGCAGAAAACAGTGCTATGCGCGCGGGATTGCGAAGTGCGAGCGTCTTAGGAACGAGCTCGCTGAAAATCACTTGCATAAAAGTGAGCGGGATCACCACGGAGATGATGGCAATCCCTCGAGCCGAATTTAACCCGAAAGTGAAGTGCTCGGTGAGGTAAGGCACCATGTCTTGCGCGGCTTGCTCGCCTCCAACCGCCGCGGCGAGTGCCCCGACCAGGCTGATGCCGATCTGCATAACGGATAAAGTGCGTTCAGGGTTTTCCCGTAATTCAACCAGCGTGAGGGCGGCTTTGCGCCCCGTCTTGGCAAGCTCGCGCACTTCCGCGCGCGTCAGACTGACGAAGGCGATTTCGGTTGCGGCAAGCAAGGCATTAATAAATAAGCAGACGGCGACGACGAGCCATTCCATGGATCATCTATTAACGATTTACGGGGGCAAACTGTCAAGGCGTGCTACAGAGCGAGTAAGCAACTACTTGGCGGCTAGGGTGAGTGACGCTGAGCTGAGAAATAATGTGACCGTCTTTGGTGACACGAACACGGTCTTCAAAGCGGGGAGTCAGGCCGACGAGTTCTGAAACATCCGGCTTATAGTCCTCAACGGGCTGTGAGCCTTCATTATGCCACGAAGCGGAGTTCCAACGGTACAATTTCACACCGCGCTTAACCTGCAGGCGGGTGCGCACGCCGTACATGTCGCAGGTCCAATTTTTTTGCTGCAGTTTTTCTGGATTTTTGGCGCTGAATGCAGATTGGCTAAAAAGGTTTTCAAGTTCCTGCTGCTTTTGTGGACTCACGTTTTCCAATTCGATTTCGAGCCCGTGCGCGATAAGCGAAAGAGTGATTCCCATAAACAAAATAAAAGAAGAGAGGTATCCGTTCCTCAACTCCTGCATAAGATCGCCTCCTTGCGAAAACACGCTTGCCTTTCATTAGAGCAAGGCGGGTGCCCTAATGTACTGAAATGAGACGGCTTTGGCGCCGTCCTTATATATAGGGGGCTGAAAGACTTACCTGGCGGCGACGATTTTAGGCCGATCAAAGACTAATCAAAATTCCGTGAATTTAATGAGACGTCAGTCTTTTGGGCGGTTTCATGAACTTTCCTAGGCTTAATGCGGGGGCCGCTAAACGGACTAAAGTTTGTTGGTTCTGGCTTTAAGTTTAGTGGGCCCCCGCCGAAAGCTTAATGAGTCTGAGGAGGCACAAATGGATTCAGTACTAAGCTTTTTGAATAACTATAAGATCATCGACGCTTGGATCGTCGCCGTAGGTATGTTCGGCGTCTATCTGATCTTCGACCGTTTTCGCGCGCTGTTTGTCGACATGGCATTGCCCGCTGAACCCTTCATGAAGCAAGTCATGAGCTTGGTCGAGCAAGATAAGATCGAAGAAGCGATCACCTTCTGCTCGGCTAACGAAAAGAAACCGCTCGCTTACATCACCAAACGCATTTTGGAAAAATCCGATCGCGATGACGGCGCCATTGATACGGCCGTGGACATAGCTTCTTCGGAAGTTGCGCCCCGACTTATCAAAAACCTCGGCCACTTGGCGATGGTTGCCAACGTTGTGACTTTGATCGGTCTGCTTGGAACGGTTGTCGGTCTGATCACCGCCTTCCGCGCGGTAAGTTTCGCCGATGTGGCGCAAAAACAAACTTTGTTGACCGAAGGTATCTCGATCGCCATGACCGCAACGATGCTGGGTCTGATGTTCGCGATCCCCACGATGGTCGCTTACTCGTTCTTGCATGCAAAGCAAGGTCAGCTCTTCAGCGAAATCGACCAGTGTTCGCAAAAAGTGATCGAAGCTTTGAAGAGCCGCATCTATATGCCTTACAAAGGTTTGACCGCTTATCCGTCTAATTTGAACGCAGAAGGCTTTAAGAAAACCGTTACTCCCCCGAGTGCAAAGGCTTCATAAATGCGAACCCTGAAATCGCGGTCTTCGGACGCAACATTCGATTTGAACTTGGCTCCGATTCTGGACATCATCGTGTCGATCGTGCCCCTGCTCCTCCTTAGCATTGCCTTTGTGCAGGTGAAGATGATCGATACGAGCGTTCCGCAAGTGGTGGCGCAAGCCGCTGAGCGCGCGAATGAGAAATCGGAAACCACGGTTGCTTTGAAAGTTTCGAAGACCAAAGGTTTCACACTGGAAGTCACCAAAGACGGAAAAATGAACCCGGTCAACGTTCCCAACAAGAACAACGCCTGGGATATGGACGGCCTTCATGCCGCGGCTTTCGCGGTTAAACAGAAGAGCCCTGAAGTTTTCCGCCTCGATCTGAATCCCGATTCCGATGTGAATTTGAATGATCTGGTTACGGTCATGGATAAACTGCGCCGCACGCCAGACGCCCAAAAGGTGTCCTTTAAGGACCCGCAAAACGGACTGCCCGTTGAGACTGAATTGATGTTTCCCAACGTATTGTTCGCCAACGTAGTTGGAAATTAGGAGCTTGTTATGAAACGCCGCCGCGGCATGGCCGCACATATGGATCGCCGGACTCCTTCGAGTTTCAAGATCCAAATCACGTCGATGGTGGACATGTTCGTGATCCTGCTCGTGTTCTTGCTGAAAAGCTATTCCACGAGCCCGGTAAACATAACTCCCAAAGACGGGCTGCGTTTGCCCGAATCGAGCGCGATCATCGATCCCGTTGATGTCGTGAAATTGATCGTCGCCGAAGACGGCGTTTACGTCGAAGACAAAAAGGTGATGGAGCTTGAGAAGGGACGTGTGCCGGCGAGTGTCGCGGATGCGAACGATCCTTCTTTCCTGCGCTCTTTGTACGAAGCCTTGGATGAGCGCGCAAAGCACGCCCAGGCGATTTCAAAAGTGAATGATAGCTTCGAATTCGACGGCAAAATCCTAATGCAGGCCGACCGCGAACTTGCTTACGATGTTTTGCAAAAGGTGATGTACACCTCGATGATGGCCGGCTACGCGGATGTTAAGTTGGCCGTCGCCCAAAAATAGCGGATTTTGATGCCAGCCAAGCTTTGAACAGTGAAGCGCCTAAAATGGCGCTTTTTCTGTTTTTTTACACTTCATATCGCATAATTAGGAAGTGGGCGGGTCTCGAACTTGCTCTCTATATGGGGTGATGCGCGCCCTCTCATCCCTCTCTATTTTAAGCCTGATGATTCTTGCCGCCTGTGCACCCTCGCGCGGCACCGCACCGGGCTCCAAATTCGCGCCGGCTTCGGCGGTTTCATCGAAGCCTGCGGAGTTTTCCGCCCCCTCAAACTGGCGGCCTGACGACATCGAAGTGGCCTGTGCGGAATCGAGATGTCCGGTCCAGGTCGGCGTTTTGATTTTTGCCGGCGCCCCACAAGGCAACCGGATTTCAATTCAGCGCTGCACGGCTTTTTTGATCGCCCCCGATTTGATCATGAGCAATGGACATTGCGACCGGTTCGGTCAAGAGCGCGGCTTTTTTGTGAGCCAAAATATTCAAGGAAAAAAATCGATACGCGAGATTACCGGCGTTCCTTTCAAGCGTTATACCCCGGCGGCGAAGGACACGGATTCGGAAACGGGCAAGCCCGATGTCGCCACTTATAAGCTCGACCATGCGATCACCAATATGCCGCCGATCCGGCTCGCCTCGGGAGCGCAAGTCGAATACAAAAAACTGATCGCGTATTCGGTTTTTCCGGGCGTGGATCAAAATCATCTTAAGATTGAAGCACGCGAATGTATGATTCACCGCCATGAGGCCGACTTTCCTTTTGCACTAAGGGAGGCACCGGAGGTTATCCATAGCTACGATTGTCAAATGGTCAAAGGTAACTCAGGTTCGCCGATGCTTGCGCCTGGCAGCGATTTGGTGGAGGCCGTTCACATGGGAGGACCCGACCTCGAACAACTGGCCGTCAAAGTGCGCCAAGAATTGAAACGCGAATTGCTACCATATGAAAAGCGCCCTTATTCGGTGAGCACAAATGTGCGCTGCCTTGATTTGCCGGGAGCCACGCCGATTTCGTGCGTGCCCGCGGACTTCAATGAATCGGTTAAGCGTTTCCAAAGCGCGCAGAAATTCGAGTTGGATAAGCTTAAGGAGCGCACGTTTGCGGGCTCTGAGAGCTTTGACGTGAAGTTTCAAGCCGTGATCTTTCAGCTGAAAGCTTCAAACCTCGAATTCGAAATCATCTATCTGCCAAAGTGCCGTAACAAATCGGCGGCGCTGACGTCGGTACCCGTGGTGATTGAGAAGCTCAACCTGACTTTCGATGAGTGGGCGGCAATGAAACCTGAGTCAATAAGCCTGAACACCATTGGCGCCGAGATAAAAATTGCGCGCGGAGATGCCTATCAACTGCAGGTCAATTGGCCCGCACCGTCGGGTGAGTATCTGAATCCGGAGCAAGATTTGCGCAAGCAGTTTGGCCCGACCTTTCGCATTGATATTCCCGTTTGTCCGCGCTAGTTTTTAAACCTTATGGATCTCTTTATTCAGCTTTTTTACCAGCTTCTGGATTTTATGCAGCATGTGCCTGAGCATTTGCATCTTTGGGCATTGGATTACGGCATGGGGCTTTACGCGATCCTGGCACTGATCATTTTTGCCGAAACGGGCTTGGTGGTGACGCCATTTCTTCCCGGTGATTCTTTGCTGTTCGCCGTCGGTGCGATTTTGTCGTTGAATCTTCCCGGCCTTGAATTGGTGACGATGTGTTTTGTACTGACCTTGGCCGCGGTTTTCGGAAACATAGTGAATTATACGGTCGGCAAATTCATGGCGCCGCGCTTATTTCGCAATCCCAATTCCCGCTGGTTGAACCAAGCGCACTTGGCCCGCACGCGTGAATTTTATGAAAAGCATGGCGCTTTAACTGTGATCTTAACCCGCTTTATGCCGATCATCCGCACCTACGCGCCCTTCGTGGCGGGTTTAAGCGGGATGAATTATGCCCGGTTTTTTGTTTACAATGTCCTTGGCGGCGCGATTTGGGTGACATCGTTTCTGTGCTTGGGATTTTTCTTCGGCAATATGCCGGTCATTCGTTCTAATTTTCATTACGTCATGATCGGGATCGTCGTGATCTCGCTACTGCCGTTGGCTGTCGAATACGTGAAAAGCCTGCGAAAGACTCCCGGCATTTAAATCGGCCTAGTGCCGGACTTCAATGATCAAACGATTCCGGCTGAGTTTGTCGAGCTCAGCGGAAATCTCAGCGCGGTTGGCGGCATCCAAGT
Source organism: uncultured Pseudobdellovibrionaceae bacterium (assembly GCA_964628445.1). GTDB lineage: Bacteria > Bdellovibrionota > Bdellovibrionia > Bdellovibrionales > UBA1609 > JALHOQ01. Next base: position 14,828 of record CAZVOP010000041.1, read on the forward strand.
TGGCATCCCATTCATCGAGCAGTAGCACTGGGACACTTTCGGTCGCAACAAAAGCAATGTGCATCATCAAGCGCTGGCCCGTGGACGACTGAGCGGTGACGCGGCCAATCTCCAGTTGCGGCGATACGGGAAGATAAAAGGAGTTGTCTAGATGTGAATTCAGCAACAGCAGCAGCGAGGACTTGCCGGCGCCGTTTTCGCCAGAGATAAGAATTCTTCCCGTGCTCTCGGCCCTGATGTCGCTAATAAGTGATTCGAAACTCGTATAGCAACTGCCGTTGACTAAGATTTTTGCATAATCAATTTGTTGCGCAAAATCCACCTCATGCAAACCGGAATTGTCGGCTGCGGTCTGAAAGCGGACCGTAAACATCTTGAGATTCGTCATCTGCACAAAGAAAGCCCGAAACATCCCGAGGATTTGCAATTGGCGCGGCAGCGTGATCATCATCGCCGCGATAAGGCCGGCTTGTTCGCGGTGTTCGACGGCCAGGTAAAGATTTAACGCGAATACTGGAATCGCCGAAGCTAGCCCAATCCAAAAAACAGTAAGGCTCGAGTGAAAGGCCGAGCGTCCGGTTCGATCGCGGCTAAGTTCAAATCTTGAGCGCAAACCGGAGACGTATTTTTGATTCACGGGTGCATTTCTCAACAATAGATTGTCCCATGCCTTCAGCACATAGGCCGAAAGATCCAAGCGGCTGACTTGCTCTTGCTCGACGATCGTGTGCAGCGATTTTTTTTGCGCGTGATAGGTCAGATAGCTGACCGCCATCGAAAGAGCGAAGATCCAACTGAAATCCCCGTCAATCACCAGCGAGAGAGCCATAGTGTTCAAGATGATATTAAGTAAGTAAGAGTAAGTGTCGAACCAAGTGAAGGCGACGGCCGTCAAATAAGTGTCCGCTTCGGGCCCAATCGCCGTCAGGTATTTTTCGCGCTGGCTTTGCGAAGCCCACGCTTGCGGGCGCCCGGCGCGTTTCAATAAACGCTCATCCAAATAATTGAAATACATCTCCAAATATCCGCGGGTTTCGGTTCGGCGCACGAAGACCTGCAGTAAATTCGGGATTTGCGACACGACCATAAAGCCGATCATAAAAATGATGAAACGCTCAGGGTTGGTCAGGTTTTTTCCTGCCAAAGCCAAAAGTGCGGTGACGCCCGCGGATCCGATCTGTTCCAGCGTAATCAGTGCGAGCATATTGCGGATGAATCCAGGATTTGCGTATTTGAAAATTGAGGGTGTCATTTGAGATCTCCAATCACTTTCAACCATTCCGTCAGAACCATCAGCCTTGTCCAATCATGTACTTTTCGGACGCAATGCCAATGAACATCGCTCGAAAGAAATAAGAGTAACCTATTTTCGATAGGCGCAACCCACTTGGTGGACGGCGCTTGCAGGTCCGAGAATTCTTCCTCGAGCAAAACGATCTCTCCGCCCTTAGCCATCGTCCAATTCGGAGCGACATAATAGAGCGCGACCAAAGAGGGTTCCTTAATCAGATCGTTGTGAGGGGGAAATTCCGGCGATTCCGGAGTCATGCGCCTGAATTGAATGGCCAACTCTTCATTCGGGTGTAGGCCGCAGTCTGCGATGCCTTCGAGAAGGCCTCGCATCTCTTTCGAAAAAAATAATTCCGCCAATTCCAGGTCTTGCATATAACAGAGCTGAAGTTTTGCCGGATGATCTTCGGCGATCGTAAACCGCGCCTCCGTTTGTAGGATCCTGTTTTGAACCCGCTTAAAAGCTTTGGCGGGAATCAATTCATCCAAAAGGAAGTGCGGCCATGGCTGAGTCGAGAGCAGGCTCTGGAAATTTCGTTCATCTAAAATTCTTTTGTATTTGTCGGAAAGTTCCAGAGCCATTGGTTAGCCGATCTTCGACTTCATCAGATTGAGAAGCTCTTCAGGAACAGGAGTTCCCGTCGGTTGTTGAACGCCTTGGCCAGCCCCATTGCGAAATTGAATCATGGATAGCATTTTGTTCTCCTTACCCCGGCATGATTGCCAGGTCCGGATAACGGATTGCAATGCAGCAGCCGTCCGAGCTGCGCTTTATGAGGTTTTGAGGGCTAGTTCCATCCGAAACTTTAGACTCGTCTCGGATCCGCGAATTTACAAAGCGCCTTCCCCCATCGTTTCCCATTAAGAATATCAAAAAGCCGAGTTCGGCTTGGCACGAGGGCCGACCGGCCCGACTGCCAAACGCATGTTCGAGCGCTTTTTGATATTCTTAATGGGAAATGGTGGCCGAGGACGGAATTGAACCGCCGACACAAGGATTTTCAGTCCTCTGCTCTACCGACTGAGCTACCCGGCCAATAAACGGAGTATGTCGTTTAGCGTCGGGGCCCCAAAGCTGTCAAACCTCGAAGCCATGTGGCGCAATGCTTCTCGGCTTAAACCTTCGCCAGAGCTTGTTCCAAGTCATGAATCAGGTCTTTTTGAGTCTCAATTCCCACACTCAAGCGCACCAAGCTGTCGCTGATGCCAAGAGCCTTGCGGGTCTCGGCGGGGACCGAGGCATGAGTCATGATTGCCGGGTGATTCACCAGAGATTCGACTCCACCTAAGCTTTCCGCCAGAGAGAAAATGCGAACGGATTCGAGGAACCGGCGAGTCTCACTGATTCCACCTTTGAGGATAAAGCTCACCATCCCGCCAAAGCCATGCATCTGCCGTTTGGCCAACTCATGCTGAGGATGCTCTTTGAGCCCGGGATAGATTACGGTCTCAATCTTCTTTTGAGTCTTCAAAAATTCGGCGACCGCCCGTCCATTTTCCTCGTGCGCGCGCATGCGGACCGCCAAAGTCTTCAAACTGCGCATGGCCATGAAAGAATCGAAGGGCGAGGCAATCGGGCCAATGGCGTTGCTCAAGAAAAATAGCCGTTCAGCCAGGGCGTCATCGTTCACGACAATCACGCCGCCGACGATATCGCTATGGCCGTTGATGAACTTGGTGCTTGAATGCATGACGAGATCCGCACCCAGCTCCAGAGGCCGCTGAAGATAGGGACTCATAAAAGTGTTGTCCACACACACCAGGATTCCGCGGTCGTGCGCTCTTTTGCACAAAGCTTGGATATCGACCAGCTTCAACATCGGATTGGTGGGTGTTTCAATCCACAGCATCTTGGTGTTGGGCTTAACCATTTTATCAAAGTTGTCGGCATTGGTGAGATCGGCATAAGTGAACTCAAAACCGTTCGGCTTCAAAATCTTATCGAATAATCGGAAAGTGCCGCCGTACATGTCGTCGCCGGCCACGATGTGATCGCCGCTTTTGAACAAATGAAGCGCGATCATCGCCGCCGAGCAACCCGAGGCGAAAGCAAAACCATGTTTGCCGCTCTCCAAGCTTGCGACGCAAGTTTCAAAAGCTTTGCGTGTGGGATTGTGCGAGCGCGAGTATTCATACCCTTTATGTACGCCCGGAGATTGTTGCACATAAGTCGATGTCAAATAGACCGGGGTCATGATCGCGCCGGTCGTGGGATCGGGATCTTGGCCGGCGTGAATCGCACGAGTTTCAAAACCGAATTCTTTATTCATACTCATTTAACGAACTCTTTGTCTTTCTCTTCGAAGTGGAGGGCGAGCAAAACTTTATTGATGCGGTCGATAGGATCCTGAGAATCCTCGATCCCGGCCGCGGTCATGCATTTTTTGACGATTTTTTCTTCAGGCTGCGCCTTGAGAAGCTCATCCACCAATGTTTCTAAGACTTTTAATTTTCCAATTTCCATTCCCCAATTTTCCATTACGGAGGCGGATTTGGAAGACTCAATGCGAGAAGTCGCGATCTTGAAGCAGATGGGCGACATGCGGCTTCATCTTCAAGGTCTTTACACCGCGTCCGCGTGCCGAGATCCATTCCAGCTTATAGACCCTTCCGGCGGACAACGGGATCGAGATGGGCGAATATCCCACGGGATTTCCGTCTAATATGAAGTAGTGCCAGCGATTGGTGCGGATTTGCAGCAATTCAGGAGCATGCGAATGGAAGTTCGGCGAAGCGCTTGAGGCGGTGACCAATAAACAGCTGGTTATGAGGCCTAAAACAAAAGTTTTTGGCCTGCGCGCAGGTATCCCTATGGTGCGGGTCGAGAGCGAATTCGCGATGCGCTTGCGTTCGTGCAGCAGACTCACTTTGTGTTTCAATTTCTCCCGCGCCTCCGGCTCGCTGCAGATCCCGCGTAAGCTTCTCTTGCCTGGATCTAAGCACAGATAAGGGGACGATTTGTCGGGGCCGAAGTTTTGGCCGCGCAAAAACTGTTCGATCCGCCCGAGCGAAAAAATATCGGAAGCAAGGCCGGCACTTTCCCCGGCATGTCTTTCCGGCGCCGCGAATTCCGGGGTGAGGCGGATATCGGCACCCGCGCAGTTGGCCAAGCCGAAATCAAGTAGGCGTAACCGGCCCTCGATATCGATTAAAATATTGTGCGGACTGAGATCGCCATGAAAAACACCCGATTTGTAGAGATCCAAGACTGCAGTTTCAAGCTGGCTTAGGATTTCGCCGATTTCATCTTCATTAAGCAAGCTGCTTTGGCTGAAGGCGCTCAGCGAGACGCCATTCACATATTCAAGTATGAGCGCCGGGCGCCCTTCAATGCGCTCGAAAGCGAAGACTTGCACGCAAAAAGGTGAACGCACGCGCCTTAAAGATTCGAACTCGCGCCTCCATAAATCGACCGCGGTCTCAGAATGGAGAATTTTGACGGCCACGGTTTCAGTTAGTCCCGCCGCGGGATCTTGGCGTAAAGCCTTGAAAACCCGACCTTGGCTGCCTTCGCCGAGCATTTCTTGAATTTCGTAACCGATGGATTTGCGCCACATGCCGGACAAGAATTCAATTTTCGGACCAGATCGGCCGGTTTTCGCGATAAGCGAGGATCTTCAGCGCGTTTTGAACGGCGCTTCGGCATTTTGCGGACACCGCTTCAGGAAGCCTCCGCGGAACACGAAGTTTTTCCGCGGCTTCGCTGCAAAGATCGTCTAACCGATCGCGCAGGCGCGCTTGATCGCTCAGTTGTGGGTGCAAGCCCCATTGAATTTCGGCGCGCAATGAGGCGTAACATGTCAGCGGCGCTTGCTTCGCTTGCAGTTGTAGGCGGCAGGCTTTGCGCGTGATCTGCAGCTCCTCGAAGTCGGATTTGATTTTCTGGACCTCGAAAGCGGACCGCGCATGACTTAAGCGCTGAATGTAGCCGGTGTTCGATGCGAAAGCGGGTGCACCCGCCGTCAAAACAAGAAAAATTGCCGTAATTTTCACTTATCCTCCAAGTTGGCGCCCGAGTTCGCGCAGTAGTGGTCCGAGCAGGAGCAACAGGTAGGCCGGAAACTGAAAGAGCAGGAGTGGAATCAAAACTTTGAATGGAAGTGTGGCGAGATGCTCGTCGAGTTCCAATTCGCAGGCCATGGTGACTTCCGTTTCAAGCTCGGTGAGCGCATCGAGCGTCGGTTGACCGGCGCATCCGCGCTCCACGAGATTCCAAAAAGCCTTCTGATAATAAGTGGGTAGCGGTTTTGGTTGCGTCTGCATGCGTCCGCTTTGCCATTTCAAAATCCAATACTCGCGCAAAAGGCCGGCCAGCGGATCGTGAGTGCGCTCCAAATAGTTCTGAAACGCCTCTTTCATGGGCTTTCCCGAACTCAATAGCCATTTCACTTCGCGCAAAGCGTGAAGAAGAGGCGGAGTTAGACCTTCCATTTTGTTTTTCTCGCCAGTTTTCGCATACAAAATACTCCAAACAGCGAAAGTGAGATCGAAATGATGACAAAATCGGAATTTCTGTGCCAACCGTGGCGATGAACGGTGAAAATCGCCAATCCCAGCAACAAAATCAGCAAAACGGAAGATTGAATCGCCGTTTGGCGCGTCGCTTGTCCGGACCTACGTCGAAATTCTTCAGTTTTTCGCATCATTTGTCGCAAACTTTCCAGCCGTTGAAGTGCTGAATGCGGCAATTGTGCCAACAATAAAAGTTCGTTCATAATTTTGGCGTCAAGGATCAGATGCGCGCGAACGGAAGATTGCGCGGAAAGAAAGAGCGGTTGAAGAAGCGAGTTCGCCCGATCGCCACTTTCCCGCAAAGCCGCTTCACGAGCGGCGGTGAGAGAGTTGCCAAGTTTCATATTGAGGATCCAACGGTCGAGCAGCGCGGGAATTTCCTTTTTCAAACCGTCAATTTGTCGACGCTCAAAACTCCAAAGAGCGAAGTAAATCACTCCAATTGTTGTCGATAATGCGAGTAAAGCGATCAGAAAGTCGCGCGCGCAGAAGAAAATTGTGATGTTCATCATCACGAAGGCCGCGGTGCCAATTTTTGTCAGAGTGTTTGAAGGAATCAGCGCGCGCGAGCGAAATATCCGCAGCAAACGGAGCGCGGACAGGTTTCCGAACATCGAAATAAGAAACAAAATGAGTGTCACATGAACCTCCACCAACACTTTCAAGCAAAAATCATGATTTTTTTTGAATTTACTATTGACGGGATTGGTCACGTGGATAAACTGAAAGAGAAAGCAGCGTTGAAGTAACATCATCGCATACTCATCCGAGGAGGAGACAAAATGGCTAAGAAGAAAAAAGCAGCTAAAAAAGCTACTAAGAAAAAAGCTACGAAAAAAGCAGCTCGCAAGAAAAAATAAATTTAGCGCATTCAGTTGCGAAATTTAAAACCCTCGGTGAAAGCCGAGGGTTTTTTTATGCCCGAAAATCCGGAAGGCGCGCCGCACTTCCGGAGGTGCGGCGCGCCTCTAGAAAAGCTTCGCCTTGATGCCCTCTTTTTGCAGGAACTTCTTGATGGCAGCGGCGTCCAGCGGTTCGAGGCGGCGGATAAGATCGTTGATAAGCACCATGGTTTTTTGCGCTTCGGGTCCGCGCAACTTCTGGCTGAAGAACGCGCCGTCTTCCATGATCGTGCTTAAGTTTTTAACGATGCGATGAACTTCGGGGTCGCGCGAAGTCTTCTCCAGCTGCCGCAACATCTTGTCGAAATTCACGACCAGTCTGTTCAAAGTGTCGATGGTCTGGACCACGGAACCTTCGTTTTTGTTCACCATATCCAGGACTTTTCCGGCTAAAGCGTAACTTTGCGAGATCAATTGGTCGATTCGGGGAGGATCTTCGCCGCGAATGACCTGGCCGGCCGTCAATTCCGGCTTTTCAAGCGATCCGGGCGTGATTTCGAGGAATTTTTCGCCGATTACGCCCGCCAAATTGATAAAGAAGCGGCTGTCGGTGCGAATACTGCTCCAAGCTTTGCGGTCGACCGAGATCGCGATCATGAGTTTTACCTCTTCGCCGGTCTCGGGCATTTTGAAATCGGGTTGAAAGGTGATTGAGCGCACCTTACCGACTTTAATGCCCATCACCCGCACCGGCGAGCCGACTTCGAGGCCGCCCGCGAAGTTGTAGGCGACCTTCAGATCTTTCGAATCCGAGAAGGGCTGCACGGTTCCGAGCGCAAAAGCGAAAACGATCACTAAACCCAACGCAGTCAAAAAGAGCAGCCCAACTTTTGTCTGTGGCTTCATTCCTAACCCCTCAATAAAAGTGCGAGAAAATGTATGTCAGCACAAAATCCAAAAATATAATCAGCACGGAGGACGTCACCACCGCGTTGGTGGTGGCCAAGCCAACACCTTCGGCGCCGCTTTTACAGCGGAAACCGAAGAAGCAGCTGACGAGCGGGATGACCGCACCGAAACATGCGCCTTTGACGCCGGCGAACATCAGATCTTGGAACCCGACGAACGCACGCATGCTGGTGATGAAGGCTCCGCTCGAATAGCCGAGCTTCAATTCACTGACGAGCATAGCACAATACAAACACACCAAGTTAGCGATTAGGCTTAAGACGCAACCCCCGAGCACGCAGGCGATGAAGCGTGGAACAACCAAAAAGCGGATCGGATCGATGCCTAACATGCGAAGGGCATCGTTTTGTTCGGTAATTTCCATCGAGCCGACTTCGGCGGCGATTCCGGCGCCCACGCGCGATGTCAACAGCAGCGCCGAAACGACCGCGCCAAGTTCCCGTAATATAAGGAGGGCGGCGAAACCGGGGACAAGTGCATCGTTTTGCACCACAAGCTTCATATGGAACGAAGACTCGATAATCGTGACGATCGCGGCGAAGCTTACACAAAACAAAATCACCGGCAGGCTTTGCCAGGTGACGAATTCCAATTGCGTGAAAATGTCCTTATAGCGGTAGGGTGGAGTAAAAACGGCCTTCATGCTTTGTACTAGATAAGCCGTCATGTGAACTTACCCCATAAGTTCATGGCGGTTTCCGCAAGAAGACTGGTGAACCAGTCGGAAACCACGATACCCACCATGGTCATAACGGCCGTACTGACGACCGCGCGGCCGACTCCTTTTGCGCCTCCGCTCGCCGTGTAACCTTTAAAAGTGCAAATCGAAGCGAGGATCAGCGCGAAGGTCAGGCATTTAAATAAGCCATTGCCTATCGAAAACGAAGTCACGATCGTCGGAATGTGGCGCAAATATTCATCGGGATTTATGCCGGAGAAAAAAGCACCGAGCAGAAGCCCGCCGAAGATGGACATCAAGAGACCGGCCGCCAGCAAAAGAAAACTGGAGATCACGATGCCGATAAAGCGCGGCAAAATGATTTCCTGAATGGGATTGGCGCCGAGACAACGAATGGCGTCGATTTGTTCGGTCACCCGCATGGTGCCGAGTTCGGCGGAAGTGAAGGCGCCGACTTTTCCACTCAGCAGAAAAGCAATCAGCAGGGGCCCCACTTCGCGAATAGTCGCGCTGGTTGAAAGGCCGCCCAAATATCCAAGCGCGCCGAAGGCTTTGATTTGCATCGTGAACTGCACGGTCATGATCGCGCCGACAAAAAATCCCGCCATCATGGTGGTGGGCAAACTTTGCACCGAAACTTTCCAGATTTGCACGCAAACGGATTCCCATGTGCAGGGATAGCGCCAAGCGGTGCGCACGACAAGCCTAAGAAAGATCAGGCATTCGCCGATCTCATTGATCAGGTTGTTAAGCGCCTTCAGCATCAAGCGCCTCTCTTAAAAAATCCTGAACCAGCGGATGCGGGTGTTTTTTCAGCTCCGCGGGAGTTCCTTGTGCGATGATCCCGCCTTGATCCAGCACCAAAATGCGGTCGGCGATTTCGAGCGCGCACTGCATGTCATGGCTGACCACAAGTGAAGTGGTTTTCAATTTGCGGGACAGTTCGAGAATCAATTGATTGATGGCGCGCGTGGTGACGGGATCAAGGCCGGTCGTCGGCTCGTCGAAAAGTAAAATGCGCGGCTGCACGGCCACGGTGCGCGCAAGGCTTACGCGCTTTTGCATGCCGTAAGAAATTTCTTGCGGCAACTTTTGCTCTATACCCATGAGATGCACGAGGGCCAGACAATCTTGTACGCGCGCGGCGACTTCGCCTTCCGAGTATTCGGGAAAATGTTTGCGCAAGCCGAAGGCGATATTTTCAAACACCGTCATCGAATCAAAAAGCGCCGGGTGCTGAAAAACCATTCCGCACTTCTTGCGGACGGGAAACAACTCTTCTTCGCTCAAGCGCGAGACGTCCTGTTTGTCGACAAAGATCTCGCCGGAGGTCGGCTGCAACAGGCCGACGATATTTTTAAGCAAAACGCTTTTTCCGGTCCCCGACGTTCCGAGGATAAAAAGAATTTCGCCTTCCGGAACGTCGAATGAAATGCCGTTTAAGACCGGGCGCTCGCCGAATTGTTTATAAACATTGTGAAACGAGATCATAAAGGCCCCGCAGTCAGAGGTCCTTCGAGTGCACCGCGGATAAACTGCACGACCCGCGGGTCTGTGTGCGCCAAAGTTTGCGCGCGGGTGCCGGTCACGATCAACTCCTTATCGACGACCATCGTGATGCGATCGGCGAGTTGATATGCGCGCGCCATGTCATTGGTGACGGTGATGGTCGTCGAACCCTGCTCCTTACGCATTTGCAGGATCAATTCGGCGATGCGGCGGCTGGTGATGGGGTCAAGCCCGGCGGTTGGATCGTCGTAAAAGACGATTTGCGGTTGCAGGGCTAACGCGCGCGCGATTCCGAGGCGCTTTTGCATTCCGCCTGAGATCTCGTCGGGGAAAAGATCACGCGCATGTGCGATACCGACAGCCTCAAGGAAATCGCCGACGCGCGCTTGAATTTTATCTTCCGCCAACCCGCTTTTTTCGCGCAGCGGGAAAGCAATGTTTTCGCCTACTGTAAGAGAGTCGAATAGAGCATTTTTTTGGAACAGCATCCCCATTTTCAGCTGGATCGCCGCGAGATCACGGGAATGAAGTTCGTTCAAATCTTGGCCGTCGACGATCACATGGCCGGAGGTGGGCTTAAGCAGGCCCGCAAAGAGCTTGAGCACCACGGATTTCCCGAAGCCGCTAGGACCGATCAAAACGACGCTTTCACCCTTCTTAATGTCTAAACTCACATTTTTGAGGAGATAACCGTCGCCGAAATCAACGCTCACATCTTGAAGAGACAATAGACTCAATGCCACACTGCCTCTGATTGTACAAAAGTTCGTGAGTCGGGCAAGGAACTTGTCTATTTTAGAGGACTCATCTCTGTCAGAAAGGTTTTTATCATGAAACATTCCCGTAAAAAGATCACCGTTGTTGGAGCTGGATTCGTAGGATCGACGTGCGCGCACTGGGCGGCCTCGAAAGAGCTTGGTGATGTCGTGTTAGTGGACATCAATGACGGTGCGGCAAAGGGTAAAGCTCTCGATTTGTTTGAATCGTCGCCGGTTGAGCAATTTGACTCGCGCATTACCGGGACTTCCGATTACGCCGAAACCGCGGGATCCGACATCGTCATCATCACGGCGGGCATTCCGCGCAAGCCGGGCATGAGTCGCGATGATTTGCTTTCGACCAATTCTAAAATCATGAAGGATGTCTGTGCCGGCATAAAAAAATATTCGCCGAATTCGGTGGTCATCGTCGTCAGCAATCCGTTGGATGCGATGGCTTACGTGGCTTTGAAGGAACTCGATTTTCCGCGTGAACGTGTGATCGGCATGGCCGGGGTTTTAGACAGCGCGCGTTTTCGCAGCTTTATCGCCGAAGAATTGAAGTGCTCGGTGAAAGACGTGCAAGCCTTCGTGCTCGGCGGCCATGGTGACACGATGGTGCCGATGCCGCGCCATTGTTCGGTCGGCGGCGTTCCATTGTTGGAAATTTTGCCGAAGGAGCGCGTTGATGCTCTTGTGAAGCGCACCCGTGAGGGCGGCGCCGAGATTGTGGGACTTCTGAAAACCGGTTCGGCTTATTACGCGCCGAGCGCGAGTGCGGTGCAAATGGCCGAAGCGATCTTGAAGGATCAGGGCCGCATTCTTCCGTGCGCGGCTTTCCTGCAAGGCGAATATGGAGTGAAGGGCTTGTTCGTCGGCGTCTTGTGCAAACTAGGCGGCAATGGTTTAGAGCAAGTTGTTGAGGTGAAGTTGAATGAAGAAGAGCGGGCGATGCTCGCGCACTCGACGAAAGCCGTTCAAGAGTTGGTCGACGCTCTCGGAAAACTCGGGTAATGAACCGCGCGGCGGTCCTCCTTTTCTTCCTGTTTTGTTTGTCGGGGCCGACATTGGCGCTGCCGCCGGCCCAGTCTCTGCCCGGGAGGATCGTGAACAAGCCGGATGAACTTTTGAAGTGTAAGCCGGCGGCCAAAAAAGAAGAAGCCGCCGCTCAAGAAGCGGCGGAGTCCGAGAATTTTTCCGATCATGAGAGCTTCTCGCGCTTGGTTTTAGCGGAGGGCTTAGCGACCGGATATTTTGCCGCGAAGTGTGAAGCTCCGAGTGTGGACGCGTTGATGGAGGCGATCGCATGGGGAATCATCAACCGGGTTAAAAAATATAGTCCGAAGCGCGACGACCCCAAGCCCGACGCTTACTCACATATTATCTTTCAACCGAAGCAGTTCACGACCAGCTTTTCCGGCAAGGGCGATAACCCGTTTGCCAAGGCTTTCCTTTGTCCGCTTTCGATCAGGAGCTACTTGGAAAAGGTGGGCTCAAAGGAAGACGCGATTGCTCTTTACGGCAAAGCCAAAGAGATCAGCGCAAAGGTCATTGATAAGTATCAGCGCAGCGGCATCCCGGTGGCGAATGTTAAGCTTTCGCGCTTTTTCTATCCTTACTCCGAGTTGGCCCTTCAGCGTCCGAAGTGGGCCAGCGATCCCGATCCGGCGAAGAACAAAGGTTACGTTAACTTACTTGGCGGAGCGAAGCCTTGCGTGGAATTTTATCAGCATTAATTTGCTGCGGCTTTGCTGGATTCTTAAACAATCAGCTGATACGTTTAGTCCATGAATATCCATGAATATCAGGCCAAACAATTACTGAAGAAATTTAATGTTCCCTTGCTTAAGGGTGAACTTGCCAACAGTCCAGACGAAGCGGTCGCGGCGGCAAAGCGAATAGGCGGATCCGTTTGGGTAGTGAAAGCCCAAATTCACGCCGGCGGGCGCGGCAAAGGCGGCGGAATTAAAGTCGCCAAGACTCTCGACGAAGTGAAGGCTTACGCCAGTAAAATGTTCGGAATGACGTTAGTCACTCCGCAGACGGGCCCCGAGGGCAAAACCGTCAATCGCGTTTACATTGAACAAGGTTGCGACATCAAAAAAGAGTACTACGTGGCCATGCTCGTCGATCGCCACTATGGCCGTGCGATCATGATGGCCAGCAGTGAAGGCGGAATGGATATCGAAGAAGTCGCCGCGCACACGCCCGAAAAGATTCACAAAGTCGTGATTGATCCCGCGGTCGGCATGCAGCCTTTTCAAGCGCGCCAACTGGCTTTTAAAATCGGCTTCAAAGGTCCGGCCGCCAACAACGCGGTCAAAGCGATGTTGGGCTTAAGCAAAATGTTTAATCAATATGACTGCGCTTTGGCTGAGATCAATCCGCTCGTTGAAACCGGCGATGGACAAGTGATCCCGCTCGATTGCAAATTGAACTTCGATTCAAACGCCTTATTCCGCCATCCCGATGTGGTTGAACTGCGCGACTTGGCCGAAGAAGAACCTTCCGAAATTGAAGCCAGCAAATTCGATCTCGCTTTCATTAAACTTGAAGGCAATATCGGCTGCTTGGTGAATGGTGCGGGTCTTGCGATGGCGACGATGGATATCATTAAGTTGAGCGGCGGCGAGCCGGCCAATTTCTTGGACGTCGGCGGCGGCGCCAATAAAGAAAAAGTGACCGAAGCGTTCAAGCTTATTCTTAAAGACAAGAACGTTAAAGGCATCTTGGTGAATATCTTCGGCGGCATCATGAAGTGCGACATTATCGCCGAGGGCATTATCGCGGCGACCAAAGAGTTGGGCTTAAAAGTTCCGCTTGTCGTGCGTCTGCAAGGCACGAATGTCGAGCTCGGAAAAAAACTTCTTAAAGAAAGCGGAATGAACATCACTTCCGCCGATGATCTCGGGACCGCGGCTAAAGCGATCGTCTCGGCAGTAAAAGGGGCGAAGTAATGGCAATTTTGATTGATAAAAACACCAAGGTTATTTGCCAAGGCTTCACCGGCGCACAAGGCACGTTTCATTCGGAGCAAGCGATCGCTTACGGAACTAAAATGGTCGGCGGCGTGACTCCCGGAAAAGGCGGCACCAAGCATATCGGCTTGCCTGTCTTTGATACGGTCGCCGAAGCGGTTGAGAAAACCGGCGCGAATGCATCCGTCATTTATGTTCCTCCGCCGTTTGCGGCCGACGCCATTATGGAAGCCGCGGACGCTGAAATTCCCTTGGTTGTTTGTATCACCGAGGGAATTCCGGTGATGGACATGATCGCGGTGAAAAGATATTTGCAAGGGCGCAAAACTCGCTTGATCGGGCCGAATTGCCCCGGCGTGATCACTCCCGGCGCCTGCAAAATCGGAATTATGCCCGGCCATATTCATAAAGAAGGACGCATCGGCGTTCTCTCGCGCTCCGGCACTCTGACCTACGAAG
>CAZVOP010000042.1:0-28155 GCA_964628445.1 uncultured Pseudobdellovibrionaceae bacterium
CGCGAGGATCCCATTATGATCTTCACAAATGAGCCGTCGGTATCCTTTGGCAGGCCGTCGATCCAGCCGGCGACAAGCTTCAGCATTTCGTTGCCTTCAGGCGTTCCGAAAAATTGCTTCTCGCCCGCGGGCGGCATCGCCGGATATTCGCCGCTGTGGGAAATGGCGCCATAGATTTTGCTATGGGCGGAGTCGCCCGGCTTAAACCAATCGCGATTCACTAAAAAATCGAGCAGCATAAATTTGTCGCGCGCGACCGAGTTCTCATTGAAGCCCCCATGGCAGCCGATACAATATTTCTGAATAAGTTTTTCGCGCACGTTCTCGAACCCGCTCAAGGCCGCAGGGTTGGCCATGACCGCGCTACGCCATGCAAGCAATTCGATGCGCGGGTCGTCCGCATTTTTATCATCTTCAATGCACTCGCCGATCGGCCCATCGCTTGTGCGCGCAAGCCTGACGACGTCGCGGTTTTCGCGGTCTTCGACTATATATATGGAACCGTCATTCGCGACATCAAAGCCGACCGGGGCGCCCTTTGGCCGTATGCCCTTGCGCTCATCCCAGCCCGAAATCACTTCGCGGTACGGCGCGAAGTGGTCCATTCCGGCGCGCGGGATGAACTTTTTCGTCGTCGCACATTTGTTCTTCTGATCCATACTGTAAACCGCTTGGTTGACCGCGGAACTTAAAACCGGCAGGCCCTTGTTGTCGACGTCGTAGGCGACCAAACGGTGCCCGGTCGGTTGATACCCGTGCCAGGTCATAAGCAATTTGCCGGTCAGCTCGGGAAACATCCGTCCCTGATAGTAATCCGCGAACAGCGGCGCCGCATGAGGCGGAATCAACGCATGCGGCTTACGGTAAAGGCTCGCGGCACTTACGGTTTTGAGTGAACAATCCATCGCCAGCGGGAATTTCTTTTTTAAGCCCGAATTCGAATTCTGTTTGTACAACCATTCCGGAGAAGTGGAGTGCATGTCGTAGCAATAGGGCCAGCCGTAATGAAAACCGTCATTTTTCAAATCGATGACATTGATTTCTTCATAGGGCTCTTCGAGTTCTGGAAAATCGCGGCTATTTTCACCTTGCACCAGATACCCCGCCGGTGAAACCACCATCGCCATCGAGTTGCGCAGGCCTTGGCCGCTCAGCGAGGCAATCGAAGGTTTATGTGCGGGCAAGCCGTTAAAAGAAGCCGCGGGAAATCTATAGATCGCGCCCATTCCCATCGCTTCGCTCTCCGGGCAGTCGACGTATTTTCCATCGCGCGACTCTTTCGCAAAACAATGATCGCTTGGAGCCCCGGCATTAACGAACATGTCGCCGCTTTTCGGATCGAAGGTGAACTGGGTCAAGGGATGCATCCCCTCTTTGGCGCGCGGAAGTTTATCGATCGCGACCTGCCAATCGGCGATTTTCCCATCTTTCATATGGAAGCGTGAAATTTTATCGGTCTCGCCCAAGTAAATCCAGCCGTCGGGGGCGTAAGCCAACCCATGCGGCATATTCAATTTCTCTTTTAAGATCTGGAGGCGCGCCGCACCTCCAGAGGCACGGCGCGCCTGCAGAAGATAAAGGCCGCCGTTATTGGCCCGCCATCCACCCATGTCGACCAACAAAAAATCTTCGCTTTCCTTTATCCGCAAAATCGTGCGCGGCATCGTCAGATTCGCACGCGGAAGAACCATACCCAAACAAGTCCCGGGCATCGTTTCCACCTGCAGGCGAGGAAAACCGTCACAAGATCTATCGTCGGGATCGTAAAGATAACCGGCTTTGTCGACGCTCGTGCCCGCAGGCCGGCGCAAGGTGACGGGGACCGTGATGCAACTTGAGAGGATGCTCACAACAAATGCCAGAGACAAAAGGACGGACGCGCGCATGAATTCCCCCGGGAGTCGATCAGAACTAGGTCTTAAGTGCCCTATTCAAATCGTCGATCAAATCTTGGGGATCTTCAAGTCCTACGGAGTAGCGAATCAAGCCGTCGCCGATACCCGCCAGTTGTCGATCACCGGGCTTCATGCCTAGATGCGAGCTTTTGGCCGGCTGAATCACCAAAGATTCCACGCCGCCGAGGGAAGCCGCCACTAACGGATACTTCAGGGATTTAAGGAAGCGATCCACTTTGCTCGGATCCTCGCCGCCTTTAAGTTCAAAGCTCAGCATGCCGCCGAAGCCCGCGAAAAACTCTCGTGCGCGCGTGTGTGAAGAAGAACTTTCCAGCCCTGGATAATTCACCTTTGCGATATCGGGATGTCCTTCAAGAAAATGCGCGACCTTTATTGCCGCCATATTGTGATGCTGCATACGCACCGACAGAGTCTTCATTCCGCGGTGAAGCAGGAAACAAGCGTGAGGATCCAAAGTCCCGCCCATATGGGCGGCCGTATGATTGATTTGCGCGATCAGCTTTTTAGAGCCGATGACCGCGCCGGCGATGACGTCGGAATGGCCATTCAAATATTTGCTCGCGCTGTGAAGCGAAATATCGATTCCTAAATCGAGCGGCCGGAAGTTCACCGGCGTAGCAAAAGTGTTGTCGATCACCGAAATCAAGCCGCGCGCGTCGGCGAATTTCGCGACCTCATCCAACGCCGGAACGTCCATAAGCGGATTAGATATCGATTCGACATAAAATATCCGCGTGTTGGGCCGCACTTTCGCGGCCCAGGCCTCGGGTTTATCGCCGTCGACGTAGTCCACGTCGATGCCGAAGCGTTTTAGATCTTCGCTGATCAGTGAAAATGTTCCGCCATAAACTGTTTTCTGCGAAAGAATGTGATCGCCGGTATTTAATAAACTGAAAAGAGTCGTGCTCACGGCAGCCATGCCGCTGCCAAGAACCAGAGCCGCTTCTCCATTTTCGATGGCCGCGAGTTTCGCATGCAGTGCCGCGTGGTTCGGGGTATTGTTCAGCCGGGCGTATTTGATCGCATCGTATTGGCCTTCGTCGGTCGCGACGAAATTCGCGCTTTGAAAAATCGGAAGGCAAACGGCGCCCTCTATGCGTGGATTCGGTTCGCCCGCATGGATCAGTTGGGTCATTAGTGAAGGCATTTGATTCCCTCTCTCGAGGCCGCACCCCAAACGATGGTGTGATCGGTGGCCGCGACTTTAAAATTTCCATGACGGTCGACGGCGATCAATCCAAACTCGGCGCCGAAGCGGCGCGAGCGCGAAACGAGTTTACTTACCGCTTGATTGAGCGGTAAGCCGGCTTCCATAAACGCGCACAGAGTTGAGGCTGCCGCCTGCTCGACGATCTCCTCACCTGTGCCGGTGGCCGAGACCGCGCATAGAGAGGTCGCGAAATTACCGGCGCAAGTGGGGGAATCGCTCACGCGATAAGGATATTCAAAACCTTTTCCCCCGGTCGAAGTTGCGGCGGCAAGTCGCCCGCGTGAATCCAAAGCTACGGCACCGACGGTGCCGGACTTACCCAATTTCTTTTTTTTCCAAGCCGCACGCTGGTGCTCTGTATAGGGCGAGCGAAAGGTTAAACCAATTTCCCGTGCGAATTTTTTTGCACCTTCGCCCGAAAGCACCCGGTCATTTTTTTTTAACAATGCATTGGCAAGATAGATGGGATTGCAAACCCCTTCGACATTCACGCAGCCGGCAAATTTGCGCGTATAGCCGTCCATCAGCGAGGCACTCATACGGACCTTGCCGTCGCTTTGCAGCTTCGAGCCGTAGCCCGCATTGTAGAGGGGATCGTCCTCGAGCGCCGCGCACGCCATCGTCACGGCCTCGAGCGCGCTCATGCCCCTATCGAGTTTACTCAAAACAGAGCTCAGTTTTATGTGGAGCGAGGATTGAAAAGATTTGAGCTTCGGGCCGCGCACGGGGCGGTCATTTAACCCACCATGAATGACAAGCACAGGATGTTTTGACATGGCGGGAAGCTACCACAAAAAGGGATATAGGCACGACACCCTCTGCGGGGTGTCGTGCCTATAAGGCTTTAGGCAGGAGAATTGGTGTCGGTACTTTGGCTAGAATTGGGATTTAAAATCGGTTCGACGGGGCGGGGCTCTGGAATGCCTTCGGGCGGGCGGTAAGTGGGCTGGTCTTCGTTGGATAGTCCAGGATTGTTCTTGATGTTGCCGCTCACGCCAAGCGTTGCCTCGTCGCGATCCGTATTGGAGAAACGATCATTTCTCTTCTGATCAGGGTTTTTTTGCTTTTTCATAATCGCCTCCTCGGTCAAGCTTAAGCAGAGCAACATCAAGGCCAGCCCAAAATAAGACAGGCTACCGTCGCATCGAATGATGCACCGCGAATGTACAAATATGACTCCGCTCTAAATGACAATTTGCCCCAATATCTTCATGCCTTAGGAAACCGAGGACAGGGCCTCCGGGCAGTGGTGGGCGTCTCTTGCGGGACCAAATTTATTGAGAATATTTTCGGCCAGCGAGCTAATCATCGGCGGTCCGCAACGCTTCAGGATAAATGAAACGGGCTCGAAATGTTTCAAGCCCAAACGTTGAGTCTGACAAACCTTTTCAGAGCCTGACATAAACATCACCGGCACTTTCGCTAGGCGCGCAACCGTGTCAATGCCATCAATAATATCGTCGGCCTTGTTCAAAACTTCGGGGCCCGTCGAGGATAAAATTGCCCAGTCGCTTACGACGAGTCTGTACTTGTTATGGGTCAACATGGAGATGGCTTCTCGCGGATTACGTGCCACGGTCACTTTCACATTTGGAATTCGTTTAAGTTGTTTAGAGAGAAGATCCAAGAAATCCGGATCATCATCCACAACTAATACGCAACTTTTTTGCATCTTTACGGCACCTCTCTATTCTTAGAGGAAGCACTTTCCATGCCGTAAAAGGTCAAAGGGCCCTTCAATGGTGAAAGGCCCACGCGATAAACTCTCTATAGCTCAAGTGGGAAGCTGACACTCGCGACCCATCCCTCACCGTTGTATTTCACCCGGTCCGTTGTGCCGACGGTAAAAGGACCCAAGGCTTCGATATTGGTTTTGCCATAATCGACCTTTTGGTACTCAAGATTCAGGCTGACGATGGCTAGTTTTATTCCGGCACCGATTCGATAACCTTTACCGTCGCTGAACTTCAGGTCTAAGTTGTGCGACGATTTGGGATCGAGTTGCGATGTCGCGACGTAAGTTCCCCACACGCGTAGTCCCAACAAAGTAGGCATTTGCACACCTACCGTCGGGCCCAAGTCGAATTGGGCCGCCGAAGCGTCGTAGTTCACACTTGAGTCTTTGAAGTGGGGTTGCGAATAGCGTGCATCCGCCGCCACAAAGAAAACCTCATTAATATGAAAGCCAAGGCGTCCTAAAATTCCGAAACCCTCCACCTTACCGGTGGAGTCGCTAAAGGGCGCCGGCCAATGGATCGTGGACTCGTAAGCTTGATAGGTCACTCCGGGTTCGACAAAAAGTCCGCCCTTTTCATCGGCGTACGCCAGTGCTCCCGTACCAAGTCCAAGCGTCATCGCGATGACAACCAACCTATTCATAAAAGGCTCCTTAACTGACGTAATTGATTTTGTTTAATCCGCATCGACTTTGTCTTTAAGCTCGTCCACGCCGTTTTGAACCTTATGTTTTGCCTTTTTTCCGGCGCATTCCATTTTGCCGTTCACCATTTCACAGGCTTCGTCCTTGGTGTTGCGCCATGCTTTTTTAGCGCCCTTTTTCATATCGCGGGCTGTTTCTTTAACCGTTTCCGTCGCTTTCTCGGTTTTAGTCTCTTCGGCATGAGCAAAACTCACGAACCCGAACAGCAGCGATGCCGAGAGCAAAGCGATTTCCGACCATTTAACTACTTTCACTTGAACCTCCGTTGGTTGTTTTGGAACTCTCTATCTATATACGTTTAGGGCAAAGCCGAGGGTCGGCGGCCGTTCGTCAGCGATGCGACCAAGCTAATCACCGCCAGAATTAAAAAGATGCCGAGAAGTGTTTGGCCTATTTCCAGGGAAATCCCGGCGACATTACCGGCACCAAAAAGAATCGCGACCAATCCGAGAACAAAAAATATAAGAGCTGCGCGTAACATAGTGTCACCTCCGTATTGCCGGTGTCTTAGAGCAACACTCATTCCTGGACTGAGCGATGGGTCAAAATGTCCCCAGATCCTTTTGGTGTACTTATGAAATTATTTCGGGGAACTATTCCACTTTTCACTTGGGGCTTAAAAGAACCCGTGCTAATTCTTCTCTTTATGAAGAAACCAAAACTAGTAGTCATAGATGATGATCCTGATGTTCAAGACCTGCTCGTGGGCTTTTTTCGCCCCAAGGGCTATGATCTCGTCACATTCGACGATGCGGAAGAGGCGCTGAAGGCCATTTCCTCGACTGAAGAATTTTGCGACGTGATCATTTCCGATCTTCGCTTGCCGAAGATGAGCGGAGTTGAGTTGACGACGGCGTTGCTTGAAAAGGGCATTACGACTCCGATCGTAATTATGACCGCCCATCGTAGCGCCGAAGTCGCGCTTGAGGCGATCGAAGCCGGTGCTTACGACTTTGTCGTTAAGCCCTTGCACTTTCCGCAGCTGCAGGTTTCGGTCGAGCGTGCGCTTCATTTCAATAAGATCCGCGAAGAAAACCAAGTCCTGCGCGCGGTCGTACAAGGCAGTGAAGCCGGGCCGATGCAGGGAATTATCGGTAAAAGCCCCAAATTTTTGCGTGCCCTTGATCTTGCGAAACGCGTTTCGAACAGCACGGCCCACGTTTTGGTGAGCGGGGAGAGCGGTACCGGTAAAGAGGTCGTGGCCAAAGCCATTCACGCTTTTGGCTCGCGTAAAAAAGGTCCGTTTGTCGCCATCAACTGCTCGGCGATTCCCGAAAATTTGCTCGAGGCTGAACTTTTCGGTTATGCCAAAGGCGCATTCACCGGCGCGGTCGACAAGCGCATCGGTTTGTTTGAAGAGGCTATCGGCGGGACCTTATTCTTGGATGAAATCGGTGATCTCAGTTTGCCCTTGCAGGCCAAGCTTTTACGGGTTCTCCAGGATAAGAAAATCAAACGTCTGGGTGAAAATCAGACCCGTAACGTCGATGTGCGCGTGGTCTCCGCGACCCACAAAAACTTACGCCAAGAAGTGCTTGAGAATCGCTTTCGTGAGGATTTGTTTTTCCGCCTCAACGTTATTCCAATAGCGCTGCCGCCTCTGCGTGAGCGCAAAGAAGACGTCATGCCGCTTTCGGAGTATTTTTTGAAAAAGCATGCGACCCTCAATCGCGTGAACGTCAAAGGCTTCTCTAAAATGGCGACCGAGTATCTCTTAAAAAATCCATGGAAGGGAAACGTTCGGGAACTTGAGAACGTGATTGAGCGCGCAGTGGTCTTAAGTAAGGGCACTTCGATCGATCTTCCCGATCTGAATTTTGAAGAGGACATCAATGACGAAAAGAAAACCTCGGTCGAATTTATGGACGGCGATATGCAACGGTTCGTGGTGGCGGATGAGAAGATTTTGCCGCTTGATGAGCTGATCAATAAGTATATTGTTTATGCGTTAAGCTTAAATCAAGGAGCCAAGGACCGCACCGCGAAAGATCTTGGGGTTGATCGCAAAACCCTTTACCGGCGGGTGCGTGAAATGGAGCAAACGTCAGGAAATGGATTGGTATGACGAGGGGAGACCGTTTATGGCGGTCTCTTTAGCCAGCCATTGCTCAAAAAGTTGAAGCTGGCGTGAAGCCTCTAAATGATCGCGCTTTTCGCCGGCCACTTCCAATTGAATCGCGACTTTTTCAAGATCCATATAGCCGAACGATGCTGCATTTCCCTTAAGCTGATGCCCGATCCTCTTAAATTCTTCGTACGTTTTCATCTCCAAAGCCGAGCGCAAACTCTCGACATCCTTTTTGCGGCGTTCGATGTACTTCACACGTGCTTCTTGGGGAATGATTAAATCATTGTCACTCATTGTGGCGATAATTTAGCAATTGTAATTTGCTGAAGCAATACTTCCTTAACAATAATCCCGTATTTGCGTGCCCCACTCCATGGGGAATTAATACACCACGGGCTTAGAAGACCCATTCATCTTCAATATATCAATTAATGAGGTTTGCTTAAAGGTGGCCGCTGGTTTGCTTTTCACACCGGTAACATATGGAGGCTACATGCAAGACGACACCAGCACGACTTCTTCAACCACCCGTACAAAACGTAATGGAAAATGGCAGGCGAAAGATATTAAGACCGCTGCCCCGGTAGATACAGACGTGGAGCTTGGGGTTGAGGGAGTAATGGACACCGCGCGCAGCGCTTACAGTTCTATTCTTCACCGGGGCTCGGACATGATCTCCAGTGTGGATTTTCGGCGCGCCACGGGTTTAGTGCGCAGCTATCCTTTACAGGCGGCGGTCGGTGGTTTAGTCATCGGTTTTTTACTTGGCAGCGCTATGCGCCGCCGCTAGGGCTAACTCGCGAAGGTGGCTATGAACATCGTTTCCACTTTAATTAACGGATTCGTTCTTGTGCGGCCGGTGCTTGAAGTTAAAGCCATGTACGAAAATCGCGGACGGGTCGTGGCTTCATTCATATTCGCTGCGGCGGCATTCGTGTTTTTCATGTCGGGCATACTGATGGGCATAATAGAACTCGTCCTTCAGTATGACGACCAAGGTTTTGTCTTATGGAGTGTGATGCTGGGAATCGCCACCTTGTTCTTTGTTCTCGGGGCGATTTGCGCTCTGGGGGCAAAAATTATTTTCCCCAAACCGCCCCTCGTTGCGACCCCGCGACTGCAAGACGTCATTCATCAAATTCTGCAGGCTTTGGCCGAGCGGTATCCGGCGCCGCCTTCACAAGGCGAAGATGTGTCCGTCCGTGAAGCGATGAATGAGCGCGAAAAGGTGAAACACCATCCGCGCGGAGATTTTAATCTAGATCAGGCTGCGGCCGTTTTGCCGCATTAGTTATCCAGTCCGTCCGCGATCGATTTGGTCAAATTCTGCGTGAAGACAGGAAGGCCTGCACTGACGCCGCTCGCTGTGTTCAGCGCGCTCGCTCGTCCCATCAACACATCCTTCATAATCGCATGTTGATTGTAAGAGCGAGAGCGAAGGCCGATCACCACGTAGCTTGTGACCACGGTTTTTCCGGCATCCGTCGGATGCTCTTGAAAGAAGGCGACGACTTTTCCGTATTGAATGACTTGGTTAAAATAAAACATGTTTTGCTCGAGCACACCGCGCACCGGAGTGTTGATGCGGGTCAAAGCTTTGACCGGCAGGCGCTTATTCATTTCAGCTTCGTTCACGAAATAGCGGATTTCGGATTGAATGGCCAAGCCGTAATCTTTGTGCTGTGACTCGCTTTTATTTTGGAACTTATTGACGCCGAGGACTCCGGCCTGCCATCCGGTGCTGAAGATATAGCAACTCTCCACGCAGATCGAGCGCTCGGGGGTATTGCACCAACCCTGTCCGCCGCGATCTTTTGGATTAAGAACGTCGAGATCGACTTCTTTCTGCGGGCGGGTGAAATAGGGACCGCGCACCGGGTTGAAGCCGACATTGCATTGGTTGAAGTTTTCAATTGGCTTTTTCCCGGCGATCACGGGCATCAGTTGATCGGGGCGCACCTGCACATGCTTGATTTCAGGATCAAGCTTGCTCACGTAACCGAGCGTGATCATTTTTTTGAGATCAATTTGACTGGCCGGCTTATTGACGATGGTTTTAGATTTGCTCACGAACATGGTCAATTTTTCGAGTTCCGGACGGCCGCCTTTCACTTTGGCGAATGACGGCTCGGTGTAACCGTCAAACAGAGTCAAAAATTCTTTCTCTTCAGCTTTGCGCGACCAGACCTCAAAGGTGCTGGGGTCGGGCGTGTGAAAATAATAAAGCGTTTTCGCATCCATCATCTCGGGCTTAAGATTATCGAAGGTCGCTTCGTCTACCGCTTTGATGGTGCGCGATTCGGCGTGAACCAATGCGCCGCCGGCAAAGAAAGACAGTGCCAAAACCATGGATCTAAACATTTTAGTCCTCTCTCATTTTATAAAAAACCGGGGCGGTGAATGCGGGATCGACCTTGCGGTTATGCTGATTCCAGCCTTCGTATAAGTCTTCATTACCAGGCTGGTAACGTTCAATGTCGGCGGTCACTTCCGCTTGCGGCCGGTTGCGGCTGTTTTCATAGTCGTCGAGTCCCGCCAATTGATTCACGTTATCTTCTTCACCGGCGGGAAAGGTGAGTGGCATGGTGGCCACTTCGTTCGGAGTTAAGATTTGCGTGCGTGTGTTGCGCGGCCTTTTTGTTCCCGGTTCTAAGCGGAAGACTTCCATAAAATCTCCGGCGCCGGATTCGCCGGTGCTGTTGTCGATAGGCATTTCAACTGTCTGCTCAAGGATTTCGGGCGGGGCTTGATTGAACGGCTGTTTGGGTTTGTAAACCTGAAATGAGGATCGTAAAACGCTTTCGGCGATCGGTAAAGCGACGCGCCCGCCGGTGAATCTTCCGCCTAAATTCGCGCGCACCCTGCGGCTGTCATAACCCACCCAAACGGCGACGGTGATGTCATTGGTGAAGCCGCAAAACCACGCGTCGTTTTCGTCGTTGGAAGTTCCCGTCTTGCCCGCGACGGCGCCGGCCATATCTTTAATTCTCGTCGCGGTCCCGCGCACCAAGGTGCCTTCAAGGATGCGGCGCAACTGATAAAAGGCCACGCGGTCCTTGAAGTTATTCAGCGGCTGAAGGTTAAAGCGCGGACGTTGGTAAACGATCTGCCCGTCTTTCACCAATTTTTCGATGAACTGCGGGGTCGGCTTTAAACCTAGATTCGCAATGGTGGCATAAGCCACGGCCATATCGATCAGGCGTGCCGGTTGTGCGCCAAGGACGAAAGGATAAAATCTTTCGGTCGTCTTATATATGCCAATGTCCTGCGTGATCCCGCGCACATAATCCAATCCTTCGGCGGGCGTATTGCCGAGTGCGGCCATCATGCGCGCTGTAGGCAAATTCAGAGATTGTTCCAGCGCCTGCCTGATCGTCACCAATCCGCGTGAGCCGCCGTCGTAGTTTTTTGGAATCCAAGCGGAGCCGCCACGCGCGATCGGCGGAAATTCCACCGGCACATCGGGGATAAGCGTGTTCGGTTGGTAACCCAGATTTAAAGCGGAGAGGTAAATAAAAGGTTTAAGCGTCGAACCCGGCTGCCGCGCGGTTTGAGTGACGCGATTGAGTTGTGACTGCGCGTATGAAAAACCACCCGACATCGCCAAGACCTTGCCGGTCCTATTTTCGAGCACCACGATCGCGCCCTGAACCGTAGGGGGCAAACGCAATTCCGCGCGCGGATTTTTTTTGCTTTCGATCACTTGTACGAAGACCAAATCATACAATTTGAGAGTGGCTTGAATGCGCGTTTGCCCGCTTAACGAAAGCTCGCGTCCATCGGCCAATCCGACTTTTACGCCTTGGTTGACCGTGGATCTTCGGCCGCCCCGTTCAACTGTCACGCGGCCTGAAGTTTGTGTGACCACGGCCAGCGGCCACTGCACGTCGAAAAGTTTAGGCCGGATTTTCGGCAAGGTTTCTCGCCATGTGGTTTTGAATTTGGCGATCTCGCCGGCGATATTGCCTTGAACCGCTTGCTTTGCGGTCGCGCGGCCGGATTCGGCTTCGTACTTTAGCAGGCCGTTTTGCAAAGCGCGGTCCGAGGCCTTTTGCAGCTCGCCGTCCAGAGTTGCATAGACCGTGTACGACGCGGAAGTGAGCGACGGACCATTGAGCAGCTTCTTCACCTGGCGGTTGATTTCGTCGATGAAATAATAGCCGCCGCGGGTGCTCGGAGGTTCGTAGGGAATGAGGTTTATCTTTTCGGCATTGGCCGCAATGAAAGTGGGCTCGTCGATGTAGCCGTCCTCTTTCATGCGTCCAAGAACATATTGGCGGCGCGCGAGAGCGCGCTCGGGGTGGCGGTCGGGGTGATAGTAATTCGGGCCGCGCGTAAGGCCGGCCAGGAATGCGGCCTCGCTCACGCTTAAACTTTTCGCGGATTTTCCGAAGTAACTTTGCGCCGCCATCTCGATGCCCCACGACGCGCGACCGAGAAATACATAATTCAAATAAAGCTCGATGATATTTTCTTTGGCCTTCGGCTTCGGCCAGAGTTGTTCCACGCGGGTGGCAAGAACCATCTCTTTTATTTTGCGTTCAAAAGTCAGATCGTCGCCCACCAGCAGATTCTTCACCACCTGCTGCGTGATGGTCGACCCGCCTTGTGGGCGTCCCTTGCCGCCGGAAAAATTGCTCGAGAAAGCGCGCACGATGCCGCGGATATCGAGGCCGTTGTGCTGGAAAAAGTGCTGATCTTCGGCTGCAACGAAGGCTTGTTTCACGTACACGGGAAGATCGCC
The DNA here is from genome assembly GCA_964628445.1 of uncultured Pseudobdellovibrionaceae bacterium. GTDB lineage: Bacteria > Bdellovibrionota > Bdellovibrionia > Bdellovibrionales > UBA1609 > JALHOQ01. The sequence continues at coordinate 12,379 of CAZVOP010000042.1, forward strand.
GAGATGGATCAGGCGGCGGCGGTTTTGATCGGAGTAAATTTCGGTGAACTTTTGGTCGTTTTGATCGAGCAGGACCGAGGCTTCCTTCAATTTTATGCCGTTGAGTTTATGGTGGTCGGGAAGGTCCGCCAGAGCCAGGTTGTAATACTCGATCACTTCGTTCAGTTTGATGGCCGAGCTTTCGCCCTTCTCGTTTTTGCAGAAGCGTTTGTAAGCCGCGTGCATCGTGGGAAGATCCATTTGCTCAAATAACTTGTCGGTTAAACTTTTGGTGCCGCCGTCGGTGCCAAGCTCCTCGATACGCTTTTGCGCCTTGGCCCGCTCGGACTCCATATTGCCGACCATCATGGTGAACAGAAAATCAAAGTCGACGTCCTCGGCTTTAAATTCTTTGATCATGAACTGGCAGCCCTCTTGGAGGAGCTGCTCGACTTTAGCTTGGTCGGTCTGGGGGTCGAATGCGGTCTTAAAGTCCTCGGCCTTGTGATTGAAAAGCTGGCTGAGAGTGAGTCCTACGGCGAGGACCTTAACAATAAGTGCATTCATATTGAGGCCTTATATCAATTTCACTGCCGCAATGCACTAAAGGCCCGTAGCTACTGAAAAATTTTTGTAATCGTCAAGTGTCAATGGTTGCACTTTCGGTTGATTTTCATTTAACTGTCATCTGGAGATCAAAACCAAGGAGACCACAATGCAAAGAAGACAGTTTTTAGGGCTCGGAATGGTCATGTCGTTCGCTGCCGGAAGCTTTTCCAAGCTGGTTTTTGCCGCTGATGCGAAGAAGGCACTAACGGAAAAAGACATCTTGAAAGAGGGTCAGCCCGCGACGATCGCGAATTATTGCGAACATCCCGAAAAGCAGCCCAATAAGTTCTGCGCCAACGCGCCCAAAGGTTCGCATTGCGAGAACTGCACGTTCTTCAATAAGGACAATTCTTTGACCGATTTCAAAGGCAAGAAGTATGCGCGTTGCCAGTTATTGGCAGATCCAAGCAAGCCCCAGTTTGTGTCCCATACCGCTTACTGCGCGACTTACGTCAAAAAGGCTTAGTTCGAATCGCGTTTACTGACCTTCGCCACGACATCGTGGGCATGAAGGCTTTCGAAATGGCGGACTTCAATTCTGAAGTCTGCCAACTCTTCCCGGTCGAGCAACGCGGATTTAAGCTTGCGGGCCGCATCTTCACAAAACATTAAATTTTGAGCGTTACGGCGGGCGAATTCTTGCTCATCCTCGCGTTTAACCGCGGCTTGCACGGGTGTGCCGAGCGCGCTTTCCATTTCGTCGATAAGACTGATTGCCGAGGGCGTTTCAAAATCGGGATCGAGTTCAAATTCACATACGGCTTCGCTGCGCTGAGCATGGGGTACCGCGGCCATTGAGCCTCGCCCGCCAAGCCATTCGAGCACCTGTTCCGAGCGAAGCTCGGGTTCGTGAAAGTCTTTTTTGAATTGCTCTTGAATCAATTGGCGGCTGAGTGAAGCGGAGCAGGGACAAGTGCTCGAATAAAGAACGCGGGCCTGCATTGTCATGCGACGCTCACCGTTTTTTGAGGAGATGCGGTAAGTGACGGGATAGTTGCGCCAGCCCTGCTCGCCGCTGATAAGGGCTTTACGCAATACCGGCAATTCAAAATTCAATTGCAAATAACCGGCATCGGATAATTTTTCGTGCGTGACAAGCATTTGCTCAAGAACGGAATTCATGAATGGCCAGGACAGTTCCGTTTCGTGCAATTGATTGATCAGTTTGAAAATGCGGGACATGTGAATGCCGCGGCTTTTTTTATCGGTGAGAGAGACCGTCGCCTGCGCGCGCGCGGGCAACATCAATCCTTGGAAACGGATCTGGGTCTGCACATTCTCAAGGCCCACTTCGTCCAAAGTTAACTCCAGATTTTTTTCCGGAGGAAGAGTGGCCACATCCTCAAGACGTGGTTTTTTAGAACTCATTATCGGCATCCTTTTGGGAGACACATTCGGCTTTGCGTCACCTATGGATAGTACAAGTGATTTGCTCTTGCAACGGGTATAAGACAGGGCCATGAAGACTGAAGCTCATGTCGAAAAAGCCTATAAAATAGCTCTGGCCAGCAGGCAGAATTCCCATTCCCCCTATTCAAAATTCAAGGTTGGCGCGGCGCTAAAGCTTGCGGACGTTGATTTGGCTATCGGCGGATGCAATGTCGAGAACGTCAGTTTCGGCGCCACAATGTGCGCCGAGCGCACGGCTCTTTTTGCCGCGGTCGCGAAATATGGAAAGATTCGACCCGAATTTTTGGTCGTCGTGACGGGTGAACCCAAGGCCACCGTTCCCTGCGGATTGTGCTTACAAGCTTTGGCTGAATTCTGCCCCGACGATATGAAAGTATACTTAGGCAACGAAGACGCCATTCTTGAGCAGAAAACTTTTAAAGACTTCTTACCTTTCGCTTTTCGCGCGTTTGTGGCGGCCGGCAAATGAACTTGAAGTGCGCTTTGATTACCGGCGCAAGCAGCGGCATAGGCCTTGCGACCGCGCATGCCTTAGCGGCGATGAAAATGAATCTGCTATTGGTCGCACGCCGTGAGGAGCGTCTGCTGTCGTTGCAAAAAGAATTGGAATCCAAATACCAAATCGGCGTCGAGGTTCTGGCGGGCGATGTACGCGACAAATCATTGATCGCGCGTTTGAGCCGAATGAATTCGTTTTCGAATATCGACGTGTTGGTGAATAATGCGGGACTTGCGCGCGGAACCGCGAAGATGCAAGACGGCGCCGTTGAAGACTGGGAAGAGATGATCGACACCAATGTTACCGCCCTTTTAAGGATCACGCGCGCGGTGCTTCCGCAGATGGTGGCTTCGGGGCGCGGGCATATCGTGAATATCGGCTCGGTGTCGGGCCGCTGGGTGTACCCGGGCGGCAGTGTTTACTGCGCGACAAAATTCGCGGTGCGCGCTTTGAGCGAAGGCTTGCGTATGGATTTATTCGGCACGCCGATTCGCGTGAGCAACATCGAGCCGGGCATGGTCGAGACCGAATTTTCTGAAGTGCGCATGCGCGACGTCGAGCGCGCGAAGTCCGTTTATCGGGGTGCTCAGCCGATGCGCGCCGAAGACATCGCCGAGTGTGTCGCGTGGACTCTGCAGCGCCCGCCGCATGTGAACATTCAAGAGATGGTCGTCTATCTGACCGCGCAAGCTCATGTCACCATGGTTCACCGCGATTAAGAACGGTGGCCAAATGCACCTTCGGCGCCGAAGGTGAGCGGCGGCTCAACCCACGAAGCCTTCTTGGATGGCCTTCGAGATCGCCTGGATCGCGCGCACCGGTTTGTTCTCCATTCGATAGATCAAAAATATTTCATCGGCGAAGTGTGGAGCGCCTTTCAACGGTTGCAAGCTCGGGCTTTGTGCGCGTGCTACGCGAGTCGGTAAAATGCCGACCCCGCAGCCGCTTTCGACCATCGCCGCGATCACCTCCAGATTGGAGGTCTCAATCACGCGGCGAAAATTCATGCCTTGCCGTTTAAGTTTGCTTAGGATCGACTGTGTTTGCAGTAAGCTTGGCTCGCAAATCAAAACGTCTTCGTGTTTCATTTTTCTATTGGTCCACAAGGTCAGTTGATCTTTGCCGAGAGGGCGCATCACCAAATCGGGATGCGGAACCGGATTGATCACGATCGCGATGTCGATAGCGAGTTCCAAAACTTTTTGTGTGATATTGCGCGAAAGATCGTGGTGAAGAGCCAGCTCCAGATCGGGATGTTCAGTCATAAGCGCCGGCAAAAATAGCGGTAGCGAGTAGCGCGCGACCGAAGCATGCATACCGAGTATGAAGCGCCCGCGCACTTCGTTCATCGCGCCGACGGCTTGTTGCTTCACTTCCTCCCAACGGCCGATCAGCTGACGGGTTTCGATCAACAATCTTTCACCGGCCTTGGTGAGTTTGACGCCTTGGCGGGTGCGGATAAACAGCGAGGTCCCGACGCTTTGTTCAAGCCTCTGCATGGCGAGCGTGAGTGACGGTTGGCTGATGCCCAGTCTGGTCGCGGCGCTGGTGAGGCTTGAGTGTTGCGCGATTTCGAGGAAGTAGGTGAGATCGTGACTCGAAGGCAGCATAAATCCATCCTATCGTGATCATACAATTTAGATATTTTACCTATAGTTGAAATCCTGGTGAATTCAACTCAACTCAATAGGGGGGTTAAAAATGCAGGGTGATCTCAAACGCCGTCAGTTCTTGAAAATGTCCATCGGTGGCTTAGGTGCCACGCTCATGGCGCAGCAAGCGCTTGCTGCGGTAGCAGTGTGCGCGAAGACCGCGCCGCAGACGGAGGGGCCGTTTTATCCCGGCGAGCAAAATATTTTACCGATCAACGATCTGACGCGCGTCGAAGATGCGCCGCGTGCAGCCGAGGGACAGGTCATTTACGTGAGCGGAGTCGTCCGCGACCTCGCTTGCCGGCCTCTTGAGGGAGTGAATGTCGAGATTTGGCAGGCTTGCGCTTCGGGGCGCTACAATAATCCGAACGACCCCAATCAAGCGCCGCTGGATCCGCATTTCAGATATTGGGGCGAGACCTTTACGAATGCGAGCGGCGAGTACACTTTCAAAAGCATCTTGCCTGGTGCATACCCCGCCGACACCGACTGGGATCGCCCGCCACATATTCACTTCCGCTTAGCGAAGCGTGGGTATCACGACCTGATCACGCAAATGTATTTCAAGGGACATCCACTGAACGACGCCGACAAAATCTTGCAGAACGTGCCCAAAAGATTGCGCGACGACGTTATTGTGGATTTCAAAGTGAATCCGGCGGAGCCAAAAAGCTTAATTGGAGTTTTCAATATTTCGATCGAAAAAGTCTAAGGTACGCCTCGTAGGCCCACTGGGCCTACGAGGCCAATTGGGAACGGCGTATCTTCCCTTAAATTGTAATGCTTTCTATAAATGACTACATGCAATATCGATTTTATCTTCATAATTGCCAATAAAAACAAAAGGTTAGAAATTGGTGCGCGGCGGGTTCCAAATTGGAACCTAATTATTTGCAAAGTTTTCATGTGGTGCTTTAATCAACCCCGACCAAGGTCATGCAGATCTTAAGAGAAAAATTAGAGGGGGACGCTCAATGGTTATCAAGACCACGTTTTTAGGGATGATTCTGGCCGCACTTTCACTGACGGCGCATGCGGATGGCAAACGCTATCTCGTGAAGTTCAAAACTCCACAAGCTTTCCAAAGCGTCATGCAAAGCATGAAGAGCAGTTCGTTCAGTGCGCCAAATATGATGATGGTCGACTCCGCCGGCGGCGCGTTCAAACTGATGAACACGAATGCTTCGGTGACAACCGCATTGGATAACTTGGATATGTTGGTTGTTGAATCCACGGATGCCGCGGCAATCGCCTCACTTCGCAATCACCCGGCGATCGCGCTGGTCGAAGAAGAGATCATTCACCCGGCACCGCAGCCGATGGCGACTTGGGGCGCTCATATTATGAACGCAAAAAAATCGCCGAAGTTTGAGATGCCTTGGGGAATCAAGGCTGTTAAAGCGCCGCAGGCTTGGGACGTCACCAAGGGAAATTCCGCTCGCGTGATGGTTCTCGACACGGGACTTGATGTGGAACATGTGGCAATCAAGAGCCGCCTTGAGAAAGGACAAAATTTTACCTCGATGGATGTTAACGACATCACCGATGACGTCGGTCACGGCAGCCACGTTTCAGGCACTATTCTCGCCGACGGCTTGCATGGTGGGCTGGTGGGCGTAGCTCCCGAAGCGAGATTGTTGATGGGCAAAGTTTGCTCCACGCACGGTTGCAGCTCGGTCGCGATCGCTAAAGGCATTAACTGGGCGATCAGCGAGCACGTTGATGTCGTGAATATGTCCCTGGGCGGTGCGTTCATGTCGGAAGCCGAAGCACAAGCTTTGCTTGCCGCAGAAAACGCCGGCGTATTTATCGCAGCCGCAAGCGGCAATGATGGAACGGCGAGCGTCGGTTATCCCGCGGCCTATATTACGGCTTTCGCGGTGGGCGCGGTCGATTCGAATTTGAAGAAAGCCGACTTTTCGCAATGGGGACCTGAGCTCGATATCGTCGGTCCTGGTGTTGACGTGATTTCCAGCGTTCCGCGCGGTACGGGCCGTGGCGCGACGGTAAAAATGGATTTAGGTGACGGCAAAGGACTCAGCGAAATCAAATCGCTGCCTTTCGTCGGCTCGCCCTTGGCGCAGAACCTGGAAAATGAAATCGTGTTTGCCGGACTCGGCAAACCTGCGGACTTTACCGGCATCGATGTTCAGGGCAAATACGCTTTGATCTCGCGCGGTGAAATTCCCTTTAAAGAAAAAGTGGCGAACGCCCTGCAAAAAGGAGCGGCCGGCGTGATCGTATACAATAACGCGCCCGGTTTGTTACAAGGTACGCTAACCGAGGACGGTTCCGAGGCGGCCATTCCCGCTGCGATGATTGAGCAAACGGTCGGTGAAAGTGCCAAAGCGGCATTGGACCATGGCCAAGTGCTCCGGGCGTCGCTCTCTATCGACGCGACCGACTATGCTTCCTTCCAGGGCACATCGATGGCCACCCCGCATGTGGCGGGCGTTGCAGCACTTGTACGTGCGGCCAATCACGCGCTCACTCCGGCGCAAGTGCGCGATCTGCTGAAGCAGACCGCAACGCCCCTTGGTCCGAATACACAAAATGAGTACGGCGCAGGTATGGTGAATGCCGAAGCCGCGGTTCAGGCGGCATTTAATTCCGCGAATCGCCAGTTGGTTCAGATCGCCAACTAGACTTCATTTTCCATTCAGATTTTGGCAAGGGCTCGTAAGGGCCCTTTTTTTATTCTATTGTTATAGGCCATGCGGCTGCGAGTCCTGACATACAACATGCACAAAGGCTTTTGCTTTTACTCGCGACAATATGTGATTGAAGAGCTACGCAATGCCATCCGCAAAGTCGATGCCGACCTGGTGTTTTTGCAAGAGGTGATGGGCGTACATCCGGTTTCTTTAAGCGTGGCTGAAGTCGGCTCGCAGTTCGAATATTTGGCCGACGAAATTTGGCCGCATTTTGCTTACGGAAAGAACGCGATCTATTCCGATGGCCATCACGGCAATGCCATATTGAGCAAACATCCCTTTATGAAATATGAAAACATAAACGTTTCGACCAACAAGTTTGAGAAGCGGGGATTACTGCACGCTTCGATCGCAGTGAACAGGCAGGCATTGCATCTGGTTTGCTTGCATTTAAATTTGCTCGAGCGCGGTCGCCAGCAACAATTGCAAAGCCTCGTTCAGCGAGTCCGGGAACGCGTGCCGCTGGACTGTCCGCTAATCGTGGCGGGCGATTTTAATGATTGGCAGCGAAAGTTCACGGATCCGCTTTCTGAAAAATTGGGTGTCATTGAGGCCGGCGTTAAATTCACGGGTGCACACGCCAAGACGTTTCCGAGTTGGAAACCCTTCTTATCTTTGGACCGCGTGTACTTGCGCCGGTTTCAAGTGAACGACTACCAAGTTTTATACGGGATGCCGTGGCGCCGAATGAGCGATCATGCCGCCGTTTTAAGCGAGCTTGAATTGATCAGTGTTTAATATTGCAGGCGCGCAAGTTGAAGTAGTGCGCGGCACTCAATGTTATGCCTGCAGCCACCATCAAACTAAACTCATATAGCCAGTTTTCGTGGCCGACGTAAATCGCGCCGCTGATGAGCAAAAGTCCGACGCCGCCTAGCCAGAGTACGCGTTTCAAATGATGCTCGCGGTAGCCGTTAAGCAGAGCCCAAATGGCGACCGGGAAAACAATGACGATAATCGTGGCGTGAAACCAAGCTTGGGAAAGAAACTCGCCCGCGACCGGCAGCGAAAAAACAAGCAGCGGCGTGACCAGGCAATGAGCCACGCAAATTAATGATGCTGAAATTCCGATTCGGTCCCAAATGTCGCGCATACAAACCATAACTAAAGACCTTGGTGAAGGGGCGTCAACGGTAAACTATCAGGAGTATTCAATGAAAAAACGAGCCTTGGCCAGATGGCCAAAATGGCCGGTAAAGAAGACGAAGTTCTTAATCTTGGAAAAGATTCAGCGTCTGATGCCTGGAGTGGATCTTAAAAGATGGATCTTATAAAACACAAAGTCCCTGAAGGTCTTCGCGCGACTTCAAGAATCGCGAACGATTTTTCAGGGACTTCAATAGAGCTATTTGATTTCTTTGTGCATCGTGTGGCGGCGAAGTGAAGGATTATACTTCATCTTCTCCAGCCGCTCAGGGTGCGTCTGAAAGTTCTTTCTCGATGTGTAACGCGAAGGCGACTTCCCCTCTTTACGAGATTCGGTGCATTCAAGCGTGATCACGCGTACTTTGCCTTTTTTCTTTGCCATGATGGCCTCCGGAACTGATTTGTATAGCCAACTTTAGCGGCCGAAGCCAATAGAAATACTTAAAAATCCATTATTTAAGGGTCTCGGGTGGTCAAAAAGCGCGGAACGGGCACTCTCAGTTGGGGCGAAAGCTCCACCCGGCTCCACCATGCCCAAAATCTCGACAGCACGTACGAATTCTGCACCAAGGGTACCGCCGAAATCGAACGGCAAAGCTCAGCCATCAGCAAGTGACGTGGTGCAGGCGGCTGTTGCCTTTTGAGCGGCTGGGATCGCTTCTTCTTCATATGTCTTGTTTGAGCTGGCGGCTTACGCGCTTCTCAAATTCCTCTAGCGTTGTGTCACCTTCCCACGCGTCCTTGATCTGTTGGTCGGCTCCAATCAAGAGGGTGGTCGGAACGGATCCGGACCACTGTGGATAGATCTCAGTGATGAATTTTAATGGTTGTTTGCCCTTATAGAAGGTGGGGAAGTCCACGTGCTGAGCTTTCAAAAAAGCTTCGGCCGTTTGCAGATCGCCCGGGTCATCGATGGAAATGAAAACGACTCGCAGGCCCATTTTCTCATAGCGCTCACGCAGTTTCATAATATTCGGAAATTCGACTTTGCATGGTTCGCACCACGAGGCCCAAAAGTTCACCAACACCAGCGGACTATTGAGACTTTTGATGTACGCCAGGAGGTCCGGGGCGGAGAGCTCCTGGACCAAATCCCGGGTCACGGCTTTCGGCGTGTTGGAAAAATAAACGGACGCGCCGATTGTGGCCGCAATGAGAACTGCAGAAATTACAAAAACCTTCCACTTCATAAGTACTTACGATTGTGCACTAAGCTTCGCGGCCCGGTCAAACTTAAGTCTGGGGTTACAGGCTCGACCAAAGCCTCAACAATTAAAAACAAGTCACTTAAATCATTCGGGAATCCGACAAGTATAGGTATGAAAAAACGATTTAGAATTCCCCTGGCGTTTAAGTTGATCGGCATCACCATCTTCTTGCTTGCGGTAACGACCGCGTTGATCGCGATCCGAAGTGCCTCGCGCTTCGAAGAGATCTCGATCGATCAACAAGAGCAATCGAGCCGCGATCAATCGCGCGCGCGGGCCACTGAGGTCGAAGGTCTTTTGGTTTCTTACGTCGACAAAGCTCGTGTCGTCGCTTCGCTGTTGATGAAGGACACGGGTTCGGTTGAAGAAAAGCAGAAGGCTTTGGATCTTACTTTTGGGCGCGATCAAGACTTGGTGGCGGTGGAAGTGATTGCGAAAAATCCCGCGGTGAGCCCGTTGCGCGTGGTGAATGAAAATTATTTGAAACAGTACAAGCTGGATAAGTCCTTTATTGAAATGCTGCGCGGAGCCCAGAAGACGCGCAAGATGGTGCGTCTGGAAACCTTGTTCAGCGGAAAAGACGGCCACATCGAAGTGCGTAACTCGACGATCGAGGGTGGAGCACCCTTGCTGACGATCGGGTTTCCTTTAGCTAAGGATGAATTCGGTGCTGTGACCCACGTTGTGTTGGCGGAAGTGGGGTTCGATCGCTTGAAGAAATCGTTTAGTTCGCAATCTGTCGGGGATCTGTTCTTGGTCGACGATGAAGGCAAACTCTTGGCGCATTCGAATCCTGAAAGTGAGCCGGCGGTCTTAAAGGGCGAGTCGATCGCCTCAATGCCGATCGTCGCGGCGGCTCTGGAGAGCACCTTGAAGCAGGGGCAATTGCGTTTCAAAATGGAAGAGGCCGGGAAGCTTGTTCCATATACCGCCGCCTATACGCGTACGGCGATCGGTGTAACCGCGATCGCTAAAGTTTCGGATGAAGTGATTTTGGAGGCTGCCCGCGCCGTCAAGCGCGAAGCTTTTTATATCGCGGGGCAAGTGTTGTCGGTGGCCTTCTTCGCCATATTCGTGTTCTCGATCACCATCACCACGCCGATCGAAAATTTGGCTGAACTCACCAACCGGGTTGCCAAGGGCGATTTTTCGGCCAAGGCCAGCGTGCGCACGCGCGACGAAGTGGGGCAGTTGGGCGAAGCGTTCAATCACATGCTTGAGGGATTACTTGAGCGCGACAAAGTGAAGAGCATGTTCAATAAGTTTCACGGCTCTTCAGTGACCGACGATTTGCTTAAAGGGAATTTGGAGCTTGGCGGGAGCAAGAAAGTCGTGACTGTATTTTTCTCCGACGTTCGCGATTTCACCAAATTTTCGGAAGGCCACACGCCCGAAGAAGTGGTCGAGATGTTGAATGAATATTTTCAGATCATGGTCGGCATCATTAACAAGAACGGCGGCGTGGTCGACAAATTTATCGGTGATGCCATCATGGCCGTGTGGGGCGCTCCAAACTCAAGCGAGCGCGATCCGCAAAATGCGATCCGCGCGTCCTTGGAGATGCGGCAAGCTCTGGCGGAATTAAATGAGAGCCGGGCCGCGCGCGGGAAAGTGCCGATCAAAATCGGAATCGGCCTTCATCGCGGTGAAGCGATTTCAGGCACGATCGGATCCTCCGAGCGCATGGAGTACACCGTCATCGGCGACACCGTGAACCAAGCTTCGCGGATCGAGGCTTCGACCAAGGCTTTCGGTACGGATTTGCTGGTGAGCGATTCCTTGGCCGACTTCGTCGGTGAAGAATTCATCGTGGAAAGTGCGGGCTCAGTGGAAGTCAAAGGGAAGAGCGAACCGCTGACCTTATATAAAGTCCGCGGCTACTACGACGCGGAAAAAAATCCGGTGATCATCTCCACTGCGTTCAGCGACTACGAGGCTGGGGCTGTCGATAAAGTGAAAATGGCGGCGAGCTGACGAGGCTGCCCGCGCGCGACCTTCGCGGGCTTTAATTCCAAAACAATCTCTCCCTTAAAATGCCCCCCTCACGCGCCGGACGCGCGTGAGGAAGGCCATCACACGGACGGAAAACACTCGCGCACTCATCATCTGCCTCTCGAAGAACAATTGATAAACACAACGAAAAATCTTGATTCGGCGTTGATTTAAAGATAAAAATTCCGCATGAAAAAGCAATTGGAAATGAAGGGCGTCGGAGGCTGGGGCGGAAAGCGCAAAGGCTCAGGCCGAAAGAATCGAACAGGCACGGTAAACCATATGAAGCGAGACCAAGTCGGTTTCAAAAAGCCGCTTCATATCACTTTGAAATTACAAGACGGCCTATCGAACCTGCGCTGCGATTTGATGTTCGAGAATTTGAAGCGATGCTTGAAGAGCGCGAAGAGCTTAGGCCTAAGGGTGATTCACTTCTCACTTGAGAGCAATCATCTGCATCTGTTCGTGGAGTGCCGTGATAACAAGACCTTGAGCCGTGCCATGAAGGGCCTTGGCGCGAGCCTTGGGAAAGCCATTCGTAAGTTCTCAGGCGGCGTGGGATCAGTCTTCAAGGGCCGCTTTCACTTGCATGTCTTAAAAACGCCGACAGAAGTCAGAAACGGAATGGCCTATGTGCTTTTGAATCGGGCGAAACATTGGAAGTCGATTGCTTTTGTGGATCCATATTCGTCAGGTGCGTACTTTACGGATTGGAAGAAGCTACTGGGAAGTCGGGTTGGGCCTATACTTTCCGCTCGGAGAGGAATCACTAAGGCATTGCCCGACTATTTAACTGAAGCGAAATCCTGGCTTGCGCGCGAAGGTTGGCGCAAAGCCGGCTAAAAGCTGAATTCCAAAACCAAATTCACGTAGTGGCCTTGCACGCTGACTTCATTCAATTGTCCCGGTTGGGCGAAAGAGGTGGCTCCGCCTTGTGCGGCATAGGAGGCTTTGTCGGTGCGGTAGGCGTAGCCGGCGTAACCCATCCACGCCTTGTTCAGGCGATAACTTCCAAGCGCGCCCATTTGGTAAGAGAGCGTTGAATTTATTTTTTCGCCGCTCGGACCTGAGCCGGCCAAGGAATAATAGGCGCGGGCATTTGCTTGCAGTCCGAAGCGAGCGCTTAAGGGCAGCCAGTAGGTGAACCCGGCATGGGGGCCGATATTGCGCACTTTGCCGACGCCGTTATAGCCGTCGGCAGGCGAGCCTTTTACGACCGGCAATTCTTTAGAGTATAAACCCGTGCCGAACAACAGAAGCCCGCCCTGACCGAATTCGAGTTTGCGGGTGACGTGCCCCTCGAGAGAAGCGAATTTAAAATTTTGGCCTGAGATAACAAACCCGCTGTAATCCACGATACCAAAGCCACCCCACTTGGAGTCGGGATTTTGGTATCCAGCCCCGAGGCGTCCGGTGCCGCCGATCGCACTGAAGGTCGTTGAAGTGTTGCTGTCGTAGTTTTTTGCGGCGTAGTCGATTTTGGTGATGAGGTAACTCGCGATGGCGTAAAAATTCGTGGGCTTGGTGATGGATTCACGCAAGATCGCATTGTCGACGGCAGAAGGTTCGGTGAATCCGCCTTTCATGTCGAAATCAAGTTGCGTCGTCGGTGAAGGCTTGCGGCGCTCGCCCATAGCTTGAACTTGCAGGCGGTATTTTCCGGTGGGGCGCGAAGTGTCCAATTTCAAAATATTTTCTTTATGATCGGGCTTGGCTTCGACAGGCTCCCATTTTTTTACCGTGGGATTAAAATATTTCAGACTGTAAGAATAGGTGGAGGCATAATCGGGCGTCTTCCATTTCACTTCTTTAATATACTGAGAGATTGGCTTTTCGATCGAAGGCTTCGCAAGCGGAGGGCCACGCATCTCAAAACTTTGCGGGGCTTCCCATTTATCGCCGATCTCTTCCTTGGGGTCGATGGCGGTGACATCCCAATTGATGAAATGGCCAGCGGGTACGTTTAAACTCACCGAATTGCCGTCGGTATCTTTGTCCGCGACCCATGAGCCGTCCGCCGACTGGGCGTGAACTTTGTATTTCGCCGCACCCGGAACAGGTTCCCATTTGAATTCGACATCGTCGGATTTATCGGCGGTGGAATTGACGACCTGATTGGTGCTTGGAGTTAGGGCGATCACTGCCGGCAGCTTGACTGTCAGTTCCGAGGCCGGGGACCAATCGCCGGGGACGCTGCGGTCGTCGTAACTGCGGATCTGCATATTGTAGATTCCGGGCTTGATTGTGGCTGACCATTTGGGCTCTTTGGTTTTGAATTTCAACGGCTTTTTCTTCTGATCGTCCTTACGCACGACTTGCACTTCGTAGGCAGTGGCGCCTTGCACGGACTCCCATTCGATCTCGACGTTACGGCGCACGCGCTCGGCGGCCTTGGCTTGAAATGCCAAAGACAACGAAGAGAGCGTCAAGCCGATAAGAGCGAGGCGAACGGTTCGAATCATTTCACCTTCATATTCTTAATTTTGGGCGCTTTGATGTCGCTCAATGAGGGGACGAACAATTCTTTCGTGCGACTTTCTTCGCTTGGACGTTGTAGGGTGTCGACGGTCTTCAATTTCACTTTGTACTGGCCCGGTTTCAGACGCGAGAATGAAGCCGTAGTGCGCGTGATCTCTTTTTTGTCGACGACCTTGCCGTCTTCGCTTTCAAGGATCATCAAGTAATGCTTGGCTCCCTCGACTTGCTCCCAGCCGAAGCTCAGATTGCCTTTGGCGTCGGCTTTAAAGGTGTCAGGCGAATTTTCCACCCACTGTGGCGCGGGGAGGAGCGGGCGGCGCTTCACTAAAAATGTTTTTGCGGCACTTTGAGCGAGCGTTTGGCCGTTGGCGTTCATGGCTTCAACCGTGACTTCAAAGTTTCCCTCTCCGGCAACAGGCGCGTCGAAAAGACTTTGCTTCGTCGTCTGCCAGGTCGGCTCGTCGGGGAAGTCCTTCGCTTCTATGCGAAAGCGGTAACTTGCGGCGCCCGAAGCCAATGGTTTCCACTCGGCGCGTAAGGACGGCGTGGGAGTCGGGAATTCGTAAGTGGCCGGGGACTCAACCCACTCGATCTTCGGCATCTCTTCGATGTTGAAGGTGTAGGTGGTAGACGCTCTTGCATTGCCGCCTTTAGGGTCAAGGGTGCTGACTTTCCACTGATAAAGGCCCGAATGCAGCTGGGTTAATTTCGTCGTTGTCGTTTCGAAATCTCGGTCAAGGACGGGCTCCCAACCTTTTTCGGTTTTTCTCTCAACCAAAGCATGGAAGGTATTCATACCGGCGGCCGCTTGCCATTTGAAAGTGACACCGTTTTTTTGCGATTCGGAGAACGAGAGTTTTTGGCGGTCGGCAGGCCATATGAGAGTCGGCGGTTTGACCTCGAACGTCGATTGCGCGCTGAAGCGTTGAATCGGGCTGGTCAAAGCTTCCGGCTTTTCTTTCACTTTCAAAAATCCGGTCACGCGCCAAAAATAACTTCCGTCGGGCAAGGAGCCGCTGAAGGAATCATCATCGCTTCCGAAATTTTGTTTGAGCTTCACGTTTTTGAATTGCGCATCGGCCGCGACCTCAAGAACCTGCGACTCGAAATGATGGCGGTTAAGCCAGCGAAAGGCGACCGGCGATTCTTTGCTTTCTTTGAGCACCGGTGCCTCGGCGGTCGGCTCGAGCAGTGTAGGCGGCGATTTCGGTTCGATCGTGATCGGGACGACTATTGAACTCAGCCCCGGTAAAGCGGGATCGTCAGCTTGTGCCGTTAAACGCAGAAACCATCTTCCGGTTTTTCCGTTAAGGCTGATTTTTCCGGCGTTACCTTGTGCCGGCGAGCCCACGGGTTTCAAATTATTGCGATGCGAACCCCACTCGGCATGAACCGTATAGCCCGCGGCGACCGGCGTGAATGCGATATCCAATTTTTCCGCGCGTGATAAATTCAATAAAATCGATTCACCGGCTTGCGGCGAGAGGATTTGCATTCGATCTTTTGCGACCGTCATGCCTTTTTCCGTGAATGACGCGGATTTGTTTTTCTCAAGCGATAGTTTCTGTGAGCCTTGTTGAAGTTCGGCTTGGCCCTTGTAAACCTCGAGGCTGACTTGACCCGTTTTATCGCGCGACAAACTCATGTCGGCGGATTTCATTTTAATTTCGCCTTGACCGGTTTTCAAAGTGAGATCGCCGGCTGCTTCGCCGCCGGTGGATTGGACAAACAAATTTCCTTGCAAGAAATCGAGGCTCAATCCGGTGGCGTTTTCTTCGAGCACGACGAGGGAATCGGGATCGAGATGAATCACGGTGCCGGATTTCACCAATTGGATTTTCGCTTCGCCGTTGGCGCTCGTTCTGATCGCTTCGCCCGGGAAGAGCTCGTCGTTTTTGCCGACACTTTCCCAAATCACGCGGCGCTGGGGTTTGCGCTTGACGTCGTTGGTTGTGTCGTTCAGCCGCGCCACCGCTTTTTGTTGGCCGTGGCCGCTTAAAGAATCTTTGCCCGCCTGAAACCAAATGACCGTCAGCGCGAAAAAACCCGCCGACATCATCAGGGCAATCATCAACCTTTTGATATTTCGC